>CANJKV010000004.1 GCA_947474855.1 Aurantimonadaceae bacterium
AAGCGCGGCCGGCTCTGGCTGAACGACGGCTCGTGCGTTCGGCTTCGGCCCGAGCGACCCAACCACGTCTGGTCCTATGACTTCGTGGAGGACCGCACTCACAATGGCCGCAAGTTCCGCATGCTGAACATCGTCGATGAGTTCACCCGCGAGTGTCTGTGCATCCGGATCGACCGGAAGCTGAGATCTTCGGATGTCATCGACGTCCTGTCGGACCTCTTCATCCTGCGCGGTGTGCCGGGACACATCCGCTCCGATAACGGCCCCGAGTTCATCTGCAAGGCGGTTCGCGAGTGGATCACCGCGGTCGGCGCCAAGACCGCCTTCATCGAACCGGGCTCACCTTGGGAGAACGGCTACTGCGAGAGCTTCAACTCCAAGCTCCGGGACGAGCTCCTCAACGGTGAGATCTTCTACAGCCTCGCCGAGGCCTGGATCGTCATCGAGAGTTGGCGCCAGCACTACAACACGCGACGCCCCCATTCCGCCCTCGGCTACAAACCGCCGGCACCAGCCGCCGTACCGTGGCCGCAAGCGCCACCCCAACCCGCTTCGCCGGCCACCTCAACCGTCGCCGACAAGCCCAACCATGCATTAGATTTGAACCGGGCCACCTAACGGGGGCAGGCCAGCCGCGCGCACGCGCTGCTGATCGAGCCCTTCCTGTCCTTCGCCTTCTTCTCCGAGGTGCTGCTGAAGACCGGGCCGCTCCTCCTGATCGCGCAGGGGCCGGCGATCGGCTACCGCGCCAAGGTCTTCAACATCGGCGCGGAAGGTCAGTTCGTCCTCGGCGCGATCTTCGCCTCCAGCATCCCGGTCTGGTTCCCGATAGCGCAAGGCCCTTGGATCTGGCCGGCCTTGCTGCTCCTCGGCGCGCTCGGCGGCGCCCTTTGGGCGGCGATCACCGCCTTCTGGCGCGTGCGGTTCAACGCCAGCGAGATTCTCGTCTCGCTGATGCTCTCCTTCGTCGCGATCCAGATCCTCAACTACCTGCTGCTCGGCCTTTGGAAGGACCCCTACGGCTTCAACTTCCCGCAATCCGTCATGTTTCAGACGGATGCGATCCTGCCGATCCTGATCCCGGGCACGCGGGTCAACGTGTCCCTGCTCGTCGCCCTCGCTCTGTCGGGCGCGGCCTTCCTGTTCATGCAGCGCTCGTTTCTCGGGTACAAGCTGCAGGTCGGCGGCCTCGCCCCGCGGGCCGCCTCCTATGCCGGCTTCTCGGAAGGCCGCGCGATCTGGCTCTCGCTGCTGATTGGGGGCTTGGCGGCCGGCCTCGCGGGCGCGGCCGAGGTGGCGGGGCCCGTCGGCCAGCTGCAGCGCTCGATCTCGACCGGCTACGGCTACACGGCGATCATCGTCGCCTATCTCGGCGGCCTCCACCCCCTCGGCATCCTCGCCGCCTCGTTCGTCATGGCGGCGATCTCCATCGGCGGCGACAACGCCATGGTCTCGGCCAACCTGCCGCTCGCCATCGTGCGCGTCTTCCAGGGCAGCTTTCTCCTGTTCTACCTCTGCGCCGTCACCTTCGCCCGCTACCGCTTCGAATGGCCCCGACCCGCACCCGGAGCCCGCGCATGAACGCCCTCGCCTTCATTCTCGCGGCGACGCTCGCCGCCGCGACACCCTTCCTGCTCGCGTCCCTCGGCGAGCTCGTGGCCGAGCGCAGCGGCGTCCTCAACCTCGGCGTCGAGGGCATGATGGTGCTCGGCGCGGTGCTGGCCTTCGTCACCGTCTATCACGGCGGCGGCCATCTCCTCGCCTTCGCCGCGGCGGGCCTCGGAGCGGGTCTGCTCGCCCTCGTCTTCGCCCTCGCCGTTCTCGGCTTCCAGGCGAACCAGGTGACCTGCGGCCTCGCCATCGGCATCCTGGGACAGGGTCTCTCCGCGCTGTTCGGAAAAAGCTACGAGAGCCTGACCGTGACGGGCCTGCCGAAGCTCGCCGTGCCGCGGCTCTCGGAGCTCCCGGTCGTCGGCGGCCTGTTCAACCAGGACGCCGTCGTGTGGCTATCGCTCGCCGCGACGCTCGCGATCGGTCTCACCCTGTCGCGCAGCAAGCTCGGGCTCGTCCTCCGGGCGACCGGCGAGAACCCGAAGGCGGCCCACGTGATCGGCATTCCCGTGGTGGCGGTGCGCCTCTGCGCGGTCGGCTTCGGCGGCGTGATGGCGGGTTTCGCCGGCGCCTACGCGGCCGTGGTCTACACGCCCCTCTCGGCGGACGGGATGATTGCCGGGCGCGGCTGGATCGCCGTCGCCCTCGTCGTCTGCGGCACCTGGCCGACGGGCCGCATCCTGCTCGGCGCCTGCCTGTTCGGGGCGCTCTCGCTCGCGGGGCTCGCGGCCCAGGCGGAAGGCGTCGGGCTCCCCTCGCAGCTCCTGGCGAGCCTCCCCTACCTCGTGACGATCCTCGTCCTCGGCCTCATCTCTGCCGACCGGCGACGGATGAAGCTGAAGGGCGTGGCCTCGCTCGGCGAGCCGCTGGAGCGCTGACGCCGCGCCGGTCCCCCCGCTCGCGGGCCCATCCCATCCCGGATCGATTGCCTTTGAGCCATCGGGGCCGAAGCAGCCCTTCCGATGAACGAGCAAGCAGGCCGGCAAGCACAGACAGGCAGCAGTTGCCTAATATTCGCGCACATCAGAAAACAGATTAGAAAATTCGCAAGAAACATCTTGCTGCGCAGCCGCCCGATGGTATGATCCCGCCAGCGAGTAGAAGCGGTCAGGGCTCTTGGAGTTCGGGACATTGCTCGGAGACCCTGAGGTGTCCCGTGCTCGTCGAATTCCCCAAGCCCGCCACAGGCCCGCTCGAAGCAGAAGCGACGCGATGCGCCGCTCCTCCCTCGTCCGCGACTGCCCGGCCGTTTCCCTGCCGCCGGCCCTGCCGGTCGGCTGCCGCGGCCGGCACGGCTCCGGCCGCCTGTCCCCCGCAATCTCGGCGGCCGCCCTCCCACCATCCCCTGGATTCATCATCGAACGGAGTTTTCGATGTCGCGGACTGACGCCCTCAAGACGCTCGGCTTGGCGCTCCTGGCCTGCGCCGCATCGCTGGGCCCCGCCCGCGCGGCCGATCCTGTGACCTTCCAGCTCGACTGGCTACCGGGCGGCGACAAGGCGCCGATCTACGTCTGCATCAAGCGCAACTTTTGCTCCGAGGCCGGGCTCGACGTCACCATCGCCTCCGGGCGCGGCTCGACGGAGGCGATCACCCGCCTCGCGGCCGGGGCTTCGGATGTGGGCGTGTCCGACATCGGCGCGCTGATGGCGGCGCGGGCGACGGAAAAGGTGCCGGTCTCGGCCGTCATGTCGCTGTTCAACAAGGGGCCGCATGCCTTCTACACGCTGAAGGGCAAGGGCATAGAGAGCGTCGCCGACATCGACGGCAAGTCGGTCGCGACATCGCCCTTCACCTCTTCCAACGTCTACCTGCCGCTGGTCCTCAAGGACGCCGGCCTGACCGACGACTCCATTCGCCTGACCAAGGCCGATCCCGGCGCGCTCGGGCCGATGCTGATGACCGGTCAGGTCGACGCGATCATCGCCTGGATGACGGACCTGTCGCGCTACGGCGGGCAGGCGGAAGACGCGGGCGCCGAGATCGTCGCGCTGCCCTGGTCGGCGGCGGGGCTGGAGCTCTACTCCGCCTCGCTCATCGCCTCGGACGCGTTCCTCCAGGAGCGGCCGGACGTCGCCCGACGCTTCGTCGAGGCCTATCGCCAGTCGGTGGTCTACGCTCGCGAGAACCCGAAGGACGCCGCCGCAGCCGTTGTCGAGACGGTGCCGGAGCTGGACTCGGAGGACGTCGAGGGCTCGCTGAACGACGCGATGGCGCTCGTCTTCAACGACGTGACCGAGCGCCTGCCGCTCGGCACCTTCGACGCCGCGCGCCTCGCCGAGACCTGGAAGCGCGTCGCGGCGGCGCAGGAGATCGACCCCGCCTCGCTCGATCCCGAGACCGCGGTCGCGCGCGACTTCGTGCCCGGAAGCTGACCGCCATGGCGCTCGATCCTCCGGCCGTGTCCTTCCGCGGCCTCGGCCAGGTCTTCGAAACGCGCGGCGGGCGCGTCGAGGCGCTGCGGGAGGTGAGCTTCGACGTCGCGCGGCACGAATTCGTCGCGATTCTCGGGCCGTCGGGCTGCGGCAAGTCCACGCTGCTGCGCATGGTGGCGGGGCTCCTGAAGCCGACGCGCGGGCGCGTCTCGGTCTTCGGCCTGCCGGTGACGGAGCCGCGCGACGACGTCGGCATCGTCTTCCAGAAGCCGACGCTCCTCCCCTGGGCCAGCGTCGAGGACAACATCCTGTTTCCCGCCCGGCACAAGCGCGGCAGCGTCACGCAGCAAGACCGCGCGCGGGCGGCCGAGCTGATCGCGATGACCGGCCTCCAGGGCTTCGAGAAGCGCCTGCCGGACGAGCTCTCCGGCGGCATGCAGCAGCGCGTCGGCATCGCCCGGGCGCTGCACATGGATCCCGACATCCTCCTGATGGACGAGCCCTTCTCGGCGCTCGACGCGCTGACGCGCGAGGAGATGGGCTTCGAGCTGTCGCGCATCTTCGAGGCGCGGCGCAAGACCGTCCTCTTCATCACCCATTCGGTGAGCGAGGCGGCGATCCTGGCCGACCGGGTGGTCGTGCTCACCGGCCGGCCGGGGACGCTCGCCGCCGACATGCCCGTGTCGCTGCCGCGGCCGCGCGGGATCGAAACCGCTTCGATGGGAGCCACCCATGAGTTCGCCGGACATCTCCGCAGCCTCCTCCTCCGCCGCGCGGCCTGAGACCGAGACGGCCCCGCGGACGAAGCGCGGCTCGCTTCTCCTGGCGCCGGGCGTCCTGCCGGGATTGACGACGCTCGTCATCCTTCTCGCCTGGGAGGGCGCGACGCGCCTCTTCGCGATCCCCTCCTTCGTCCTCCCCTCGCCGCTCGGCATCCTCGCCGGCTTCGAGGCGGTCGGCCTGTCGCGCTGGGCCGAGCATATCGGAGCGACGCTCCGGGTCGCGATGCTCGGCTACGCCGTCTCGATCCTCGTCGCCGTGCCGCTCGCGATCGTGCTGGCGCGCTCGCCGGTCCTGTCGCGGGCCCTCTACCCGATCCTCGTCGTCGTCCAGTCGACGCCGATCGTCGCGGTGGCGCCGATCATCATCGTCGTGATGGGCGCGGGCGACCTGCCGCGCGTCGTCATCACCTGCCTCATCACCTTCTTTCCGATCGTCGTCTCGACGACGACCGGCCTCATGGCGACGCCGCCCGAGCTGATCGAATTGTCGAAGAGCCTGCGCGCCCCGGCCTGGCGCGAGATCACCCAGATCCGCCTGCCCTTCGCCGTGCCTTACATCTTCTCCGCGCTGAAGATCTCGATCACCCTCGCCGTGATCGGCGCGGTCGTCGCCGAGTTCGTCGCGGCGGAGAAGGGCGTCGGCTACTTCATCCAGTTCTCGACCTCGATGTTCCGCCTGCCGCAAGCCTGGGCAGGGCTCCTGATCCTCGCAGGCATGTCGCTCCTCCTCTTCCAGGCGGTGACGCTCATCCAGAAGCGCGTCTTCCCCTGGAGCTTGCCCAAAGACGCGCCATGACCGACTTCCTGATCGAGAACGCGCTCGGCATCCTGACGGGCCGCGAGGGCGCGGCGGCGCGGGCGACCGGGTCGGTGCGCGTCGAGGACGGGCGCATCGCCGCCGTCGGACGGCTCGCGCGCCGGCCGGGCGAGCGGGTGGTGGACGCGTCGGGCTGCGTCGTCGCGCCCGGCCTCGTCAACACGCACCACCACCTGTTCCAGTCCGTGCTGAAGGGTGTGCCGGCCGGCCTCGACCAGCCGCTCGCGCCCTGGCTGCGGCTCGTGCCCTATGCCTACTGGGACCGCATCGACGAGGAGGCGCTGCGCGTTTCCGCCACGATCGGCCTCGTCGAGCTGGCGCTATCGGGCACGACCACGGTCGCCGACCACCACTACTTCTACTCCGACCTCTACGACTTCGATCCGAACGAGGTGCTGTTCGAGGTCGCCGAGCGCTTCGGCCTGCGCTTCGTTCTCGCCCGCGGCGGGGCGACCACGACCCGCCGCTTCGATGGCGCCGACTTCGCGCCGCTGCCGACGGAATCGCTCGGGAGCATGATCGACGCCGTGGAGGCGGCGGCCAGGCGCTGGCACGACCCCGCGCCAGACGCCATGCGCCGCGTCGTTTTCGCGCCGACGACGCCGACCTTCTCGCTGCGGCCCGAGGAGTTGCGCACGGTCGCCGCGGAAGCGCGGCGAATGGGGCTGCGCCTCCATTCGCACCTGTCGGAGAACGGCGACTACGTCGCCCACACGCTGAACAACTTCGGCAAGCGCCCGGTCCACTGGCTCGCCGAGCACGACTGGCTCGGCGAGGACGTGTTCTTCGCCCATCTCGTGGAATGCGACGCCAGCGAGGTGGCACTCCTCGCCCAGACCCGCACCGGCATGGCGCACTGCCCGCAGGCCAATGCGCGCCTCGGCTCCGGCATCGCGCCGGCGGCGGCGATGTCGCGCGCCGGCGGGCGCGTCTCGCTCGCCGTCGACGGCGCGGCGGCCAACGAGGCGGCGGACATGGCCTCGGCGCTCTATGCCGGCTTCTGCCTGCACCGCTCGGCCGGCGGCGCCGGGGCGGTCACGCCCGACGAGCTGGTCGGCTGGGGAAGCCGCGGCGGCGCCGAGGTGCTGGGCCTTTCCGCCGTCGGCACGATCGAGCCGGGTAAGGCCGCCGACCTCGTGCTCTTCGACCTTTCCCATCCCCGTTGGATGGGCCTCCACGATCCGCTCGCCGGCCCCGTCATCGGCGGCGGGCAGGCGCAGGTGCGCGCGAGCTTCGTCGCCGGCCGCGAGCTCGTGCGGAACGGCGCCGTGCCCTGGCTCGACATGGAGAAGCTCGGACACGACGCGGCGCGCACCGTCCGACGCCTCGCGGAGCCGCGGAGCGCCCGCGCCGCCTGACGAGATCCCCGCCGCGCGAGCGCGCGGCGGGCGCATGGGAGTAGAAGCGGTCGGCGCCCGCCCGGGCCCGACATTGCTCCCTCAACCCCGGGATCGACCGCCGATCCCAACCTTGAGGAAACCAGCCATGTCCGCAGCGACCAAGACCTACGATCTCGACGAGCTGAACAAGGAGAAGACCTTCGGCGGCATGGGCCGCACGAAGGAGCGCGAGGTACCGCGCATCGACCTCTCGGACTTCGAGGCGCGCAAGGCCGAGATCGCCGACCAGCTCTGGGCGGCTTCCACCGAGATCGGCTTCTTCCAGCTGATCAATCACGGCATCCCTCAGGCGCAGATCGACGAAGCCTTCGAGATGGCCGCCCGGTTCTTCGACCTGTCGCAGGAAACGAAGGGGAGATACCCGCTCGGCAAGGGCACCAATGCCGGCTGGGAATACAAGGCGCAGGTGCGCCCCTCCACCGGCACGGCGGACAACAAGGAAAGCTATCAGATCACCCTGCCGCGCATGGCGGGGCTCTGGCCAACCGGCGAGGAACTCGCCGGCTTCAAGGCGACGATGCTCGCCTTCGAGCGCGCCAACTGGGCGCTCGGCATGAAGGTCCTGTCCTGCTTCGCACTGAAGCTCGGCTTCGCCCCGGACTTCTTCACCGAGGCGCACGACCCGCTCTCGCCGGACTACCAGAGCACGCTGCGGCTCATCCACTACCTGCCGATGGAGAACGCCAAGCCCGAGGACTTCACCGGCTGGCGCGCCGGCGCCCACACCGACTTCGACTGCTTGACCCTCCTCCACCAGCGCACCGGCCAGGGCGGGCTCCAGCTCTGCCCCGGCAAGGAGACCGGCACCGGTGCGGAGCTGGAATGGACCGATGTGCCCCCGCTCCCCGGCGTCGTCACCTGCAACATCGGCGACATGCTGATGCGTTGGAGCGACGACCAGCTCCAGTCGACGCTGCACCGGGTGCGCATGCCGCGCGCCGACGAATATCTCGGCCCCCGCTACTCGCTGCCCTTCTTCTGCCAAGCCAACAAGGACGCGGTGATCCAGGGGCCCGGCGGCAAATACTCGCCGATCTCGGCGCACGACTACCTCCAGCAGCGCCTCGCGGCGAACTTCGCCAAGTGAGCCCGGCCCGCTCGATGGCCACGCGGCGATCGAGCGCGTCCCGGCATCCGCACGGGCGGACGCGGAGGGTCGGATGAACAACTGGGGCGGGTGGTTTTGGGATGGTGTGCTTCGAAGGATCGTCAACCCATGAGCTGCCGCCCGCCTCACCCCTCACACCGCCGCGCCGATGCTTTGACCTGTTCCATCCCCCTTTCAGGATCGTCATCCCGGCGTCGAGCCGGGATCCATTCCGTGGGCGTCGAGCGTGGGCTTTCGGGTCGAGGAAGAACGCCCTTCCTGCACCGACTTGGCAGGTCGGACGGCTTGGCATGGGTCCCAGATCAAGCCCGGGATGACGAAACTGGAAGGAAGACGAGTCGAAACAAAGGCGCGGCGGTATCAGTCTCGTCACGGGCGAGCGGCCGGTCTTCAGATGTTACCTTGCCGATATCTCGGTGGAAGTTCTGCCGCGGGCAAATCGTCGGCTGTGAACCGCTTTCCGCTGGACCAGGGAAGCGCGTTTAAGGCCATCCCCAGTACTGCACTGATGGCGGCGAAAATCGCTTTGCCAAAGCCCTTTTTCAGGCCGCCGAACAGAGCACCAAGCGGTTTGAAGACCAAAAGTGGGATGATGAGAAAGGGTATGATCAAAAAAGCGAGGACCATGGGAGCCGCCGCCTCCATCATTGGATCGCCGCCATGGCGCAGACGAAGTTGGGGGTTTCGTGCGGCCGCAAACGGGATCAGCTCCTCCATGAACCGAACGTAGTCGGCAGACCGATCGATGCCGGAACCTCCCTGCCAGTCGAGCGAGGAAATCTCGCTCGTTGACCAAAGCGTCCTCAAACGAGCTGTGTAGACCGGGAAGCCGAAGGTGCCGACGCCGCTGGTGTAGTGGAGATGCAGGAACCGAAGCGCAGTCCACGGGACGACCCGAACTTTCCCGCGCCGCGACACGGAGAGGCCCCGTTCCTCGATGACGTAGACCGTAGGAACACCATGGGACGCTTGGTGATGCTGCGTGAGATTGGCGGTGAAGCCGTATGTCGGAAGGGCGTCCCCCTGCAATTGAACTTCTCCACGCAGTCCGCCCATCGAAATGCCGCGTGTATCCCATATGACGGCTCGTGCGCGACTATGGATCAGCCACTTCCGTCGTCTACGGGTCGAAGTCAGCCAACCGGCTCGATAGCCTAACGACCCGCCTTCGAGCGCCTTCCGTCGCCCGGCCGGCATCGGCGGCGCGCGCCACCGCCGGCCCCTCGTCAGACGCGCGTGGCGCCCGGCAGCGGCGCGCGGCGCAGGTCGTCGAGGAGGGTGAGGAGCCCGCGCGCCTGGTGCTCGGCGAGACGGCGGCCCTTCTCGGCTGTCCCCCGCGAGGCCTCGCCGACGGCGCCTGACGGGTTGAGGTCGCTGGCGATCCAGGCATAGGCGTGCTGGCCCGTCGCGCGCAGGAGCGCGAAGCGGCGCTCGTCCTCCTCCACGGTCGAGGAGAAGTCCTCGGCGCGGTCCATGTCGACCGCATCGGGGCGAAAGGCCAGCATCAGCGAGGTCTCGGCGTCGCCGGCATGGATGCCGTAGCGGCTCTCGGCTTCCGAGAAGAGGCCGTCCGGCTTGCCGAAGCGTGACCAGGAGGTCTTGGCGACGAGCATTCCGAGTTCCACCCGCAATTCGCGCGCGACGATGCCCATGACCTCCTCGTTGCCGCCGTGGCTGTTGACGATGGCGAGCTTTCGGATGCCGGCCCGCGCCACCGAGCGGCCGAGCGCCAGCCAGTGCTCGATGAGGACGGTCGCGGGAATGGTGAGCGTGCCCGGCGCATGGAGGTGCTCGTTGGACTTGCCGACCGCCTGGATCGGCAGGATGCGCAAATCGAAGTCCGCTGGCAGCAGCGGGATCAGCGTGTCCAGCATGCCGGCCGCGATGATCGCGTCGGTGCCGCAGCCGAGATGCGGCCCGTGCTGCTCGGTCGCGGCGATCGGCAGGAGCGCGATGGTCTCCAACGGGTCGAGGCCCTCGAATTCGGTGGTGCGGAATTCGCCCCACCAGACGCGGCGCGGGGCGCTCATGCCGGCCCTCCCCCGCCCATCCGGGCGGCGACGACCTCGACCTCGACCACAAATTCCTCGCGGGTGAAGCCGCCGACGATCATCAGCGTCGAGGCGGGGGGCGCGGCGGCGAAGAGGCGGTCGCGCACCCGCATGTAGGGCGCCATGTGCTCGCGGGCGGTGACGAAGGCGTTGATGCGCACGACGTCGGCAAGGCCCATGCCGGCGCCCTCAAGGATCGCCGCAACGTTGCGGAAGCAGAGTTCGGCCTGCGCCTCGCAACCCTCCGGCACGCGGCCTTCGGGATCCTGGCCGAGCTGGCCGGAGCAGAAGACCAGCCGGGCCCCGGCGGCGACCTCGACGCCGTGGCTGTAGGCGGCGAAGGGCGGCGCGATGCCGGCGACGGCGACGGGCCGGGCCGCCGGTTCGTCGCCGCGCGGCGCCGTTCGCTCCTGCAAAAAAATGCCTTGCATTTCACCATGCCCCATTATTAGTCTCTTTTTCGTAGGCTAATAGATGGCGCGGTGACAAGCCCGATCTGACCAGCCTCATAAGCACAGCTTCAAGGATCGCCCCGCTCTCCGGCCCGCAAAGGACCCGCGCCATGCTGAAGTCGCTCGCCGCCGCCCTGTCTCTCGCCTGCGCAGCGGCCGCCCCCGCCGCAGCCGCCGACGCCGTCACCTTCGGCACCAACTGGCTCGCCCAGGCCGAGCACGGCGGCTACTACCAGGCGCTCGCCGACGGCACCTACGAGAAGTACGGGCTGGACGTGACGATCCGGCAGGGCGGGCCGCAGGCCGCCAACCGCAACCTCCTGATCGCCGGGCAGATCCAGTTCTACATGGGCGGCACGCTCGGCTCCTTCGATGCGGTGTCGCAAGGCATCCCCCTCGTCACCGTCGCCGCGATCTTCCAGAAGGACCCCCAGGGGCTCATGGCCCATCCGGACGCGGGCTACGAGACCTTCGCGGATCTGGCCAAGGCGCCGACCATCTTCATGGGGAAGGAGGGGTTCACCACCTACTTCTCCTGGATGAAGGCGAACTACCAGGGCTTCTCGGACGCGCAGTTCAAGCCCTACCAGTTCAATCCGGGACCCTTCCTCGCCGACAAGCAGTCGGTGCAGCAGGGCTACGTCACCTCCGAGCCCTTCGAGATCGAGAAACAGGCGGGCTTCGCGCCGACGATCTTCCTCCTCGCCGACCAGGGCTACTCGACCTATTCCACGACGATCGAGACGCAGGCCGCCCTCGTCGCGGAGAACCCGGACCTCGTCCAGCGCTTCGTCGACGCCACCGCCATCGGCTGGGCCAACTATCTCCACGGCGACAACGCCGCCGCCAACGCGCTGATCAAGGCCGACAATCCGGAGATGACCGACGAGCAGCTCGCCTATTCGCTGGCCAAGATGAAGGAGTTCGGCATCGTCGAGACGGGCGATGCGGCGGAGGGCGGCATCGGCTGCATGAGCGACGCGCGCTACAAGGACTTCTTCGACAAGATGGCCGCCGTCGACGTCGTGCCCAAGGACCTCGACTACACCAAGGCCTACACGCTGCAGTTCACCTGCAAGAAGGTCGGCCTGGACCTGCGGAAGTCCTGACGGCGATGAGCGCGCCCGCCGCCACGTCCCTGCCGCCGGGCGCCGCCCGCCCCGTCGTGTCGCTGCGGGGCGTCTCCAAGCGCTTCTCCAACGGCACGCTCGCCTTGTCGAGCATGTCGATGGACATCCGCCGGGGCGAGTTCGTCAGCCTCCTCGGCCCGTCGGGCTGCGGCAAGTCGACGGCGCTGCGCATCGTCGCCGGCCTCGGGCAGCCGAGCGAGGGGACGGTGGACTGGCCGGCCTCGCGCATCGGCCGGAACGGCCGGCCGGACGCCGACATCGGCTTCGTCTTCCAGGAGCCGACGCTGATGCCCTGGAAGCCGGTCTTCGACAACGCCTTCCTGCCGCTGCGGCTGAAGGGCGTGTCCAAGGCGCAGGCGCGCGACACGGTCATGGCGGCGCTGGAGACCGTCGGGCTCGAGGACTTCGCCCGCGCCTATCCGCGAGAGCTGTCCGGCGGCATGCGCATGCGCGTCTCGATCGCCCGCGCCCTCGTCACCGAGCCGAAGCTTCTCCTGATGGACGAGCCCTTCGGCGCGCTCGACGAGATCACCCGCCAGAAGCTCAACGACGACGTGCTGCGCCTCTGGCACGAGAAGGGTCTGACCGTGGTCTTCGTCACCCACTCCGTCTTCGAGGCGGCCTATCTGTCGAGCCGCATCGCGGTGATGGGCGCGCGGCCGGGCCGCGTCGTCTCCGACATGGCGCTGGCCTCTCCGGCGGGGCGCGAGCGCGATGCCGGCTTCCGCTCCTCCGACGCCTATGGCGAGCTCTGCCGCCACGTCAGCCAGGCGCTCGCCGGCGCCATGTACGCGCCGCGCGGCGCGGAGGCGGCCTGAGATGGTGGCGCTCGCCGACGACGCGCCGGCTGCAAACCGCTCCGAAAGCGCGCCCGGCGCGAACCGCGACCGCCTCATGCGGATCGCGGTGCCCGCGGCGATGCTGGCGCTGACCCTCCTCGCCTGGGAGGCCTATGTCCGCCTCAACGGCGTGCCGCCCTACATCCTGCCCGCTCCGAGCCTCGTCGCGGCGACCCTCGTTAAGGACTGGGCCACGCTCTGGCCGGCGCTCCTCGTCACGCTCCAGATCACCTTCTCGGCGCTGATCCTGGCGCTCGTCGGCGGCTCGGCGCTGGCGATCCTCCTCGTCCAGTCGCGCTGGGTCGAGCTCGCGCTCTACCCCTACGCCGTGATCCTCCAGGTGACGCCGATCGTCGCGATCGCCCCGCTGATCCTCGTCTACGTCCCCTCGACGCAAGGCGCGATCATGATCTGCGCCTTTCTCGTCGCCTTCTTCCCCATCCTCTCCAACATGGTCCAGGGCCTGAAGAGCGTCGACCACAACCTCCTCAACCTCTACGACCTCTACGGCGCCTCGCGCTGGCAGCAGCTCCGGATGCTGAAGCTGCCGGCCGCCCTTCCCTACTTCATGGCGGGCCTCAAGATCGGCGGCGGCCTGTCGCTGATCGCCGCCGTCGTCGCCGAGTTCGCGGCCGGATCGGCGGGGGCGGGCTCCGGCCTCGCCTTCCGGCTCCTGGAATCGCAGTACCGCATGAACATCCCGCGCCTCTTCGCGGCGCTCGTGCTCCTGTCGGCGACGGGCGTCGCGATCTTCGCCTTCACCTCGCTCGTGTCCTGGCTGTCGCTGCGGCGCTGGCACGAGAGCGCCCTGTCCCGCGAGAACTGAGCCCCATGCCGCAGAACCCGCAAGGCGGCGACGCCCTCCTGATCCGCCGCGCGCGCCTTGCGAGCCCCGCGGGCTTCGCCGGCGCCGACATCCGGGTCGCCGGCGGCATGATCGAAGCCCTCGCCGCGCCCGGCACGCTCGCCCCCGCGCCCGGCGAGCCCGTGATCGAGGCGGACGACGGCCTCGTCCTGCCGGCCTTCGTCGACCTCCACACTCACCTCGACAAGGGCCATATCAGCCCCCGCCGGCCCAATCCCGACGGCAGCTTCACCGGCGCGCTTTTCGCGGTGAAGGACGACCGCGAGGCCAACTGGACGGCCGCCGACGTGTCCGCGCGCATGGAGTTCGCGCTGCGCTGCGCCCATGCCCACGGCACGGCGGCGATCCGCACCCATCTCGACTCGGCCCCGCCGCAGAACCGCATCTCCTGGCCGGTGTTCGCTGAGGCGCGCGAACGCTGGGCCGGCCGCATCGAGCTGCAGGCGACGGCCCTGATGGGCCCCGACCACGCGCTCGACCGCGCCGTCGTCGACGAGCTGGCCCGCACCGCAAAGGCGCATGGCGGCCGGCTCGGCGGGGCGATCTCGGTCTTCGACCGGGCGGAAGAAGCGATCGCCAACCTCGTCGAGGCGGCGGGGACCCACGGGCTCGACCTCGACCTCCACATCGACGAGAGCGGCGACGTCGCCTCGCGCAGCCTCGGCATCCTCGCCCGGCGCGTCATCGAGACCGGCTTTTCCGGCCGGGTGCTCGCCGGCCATTGCTGCTCGCTCGCGGTGCTGCCCGAGCGCGACGCGGCCGAGACGATCGAGCTGGTGGCCCGCGCCGGCATCGCCGTCGTCTCGCTGCCCATGTGCAACCTCTACCTCCAGGACCGAGCGAACGGCCGCACGCCGCGCTGGCGGGGCGTGACGCTCCTGTCCGAGCTGAAGGCGGCGGGGGTCCCGGTCTCGCTCGCCTCCGACAACACGCGCGACCCCTTCTATGCCTATGGCGACCTCGACATGGCCGAGGTGCTGCGCGAGGCCGTGCGCATCGGCCATCTCGACCATCCCGCCGAGGACCTGCCCGCCTGGTTCGGCGCGGTCGGTGCCCTTCCCGCCGCGACCGGCGGCTTCCGCTACCGCGCCAGGATCGAGCCCGGCGCTCCGGCCGACCTCGTCCTGTTCCGCGCCCGCGATCCCGGCGAGCTGTTCTCCCGGCCGCAGAGCGACCGGACGGTGGTGCGCGCCGGCCGGATCATCGCCCGCGACCTGCCCGACTACCGCGAGCTCGACGCCCTTCTCGGAGACGCCCCATGACCCTCGACGCCTTCCGCCGCGACCTCGGGACCATCGCCGTCGAGGACAATCCGAAGCTCGTCCAGAAGAAGAGCCGCGACTTCTACTGGTACTCGCCCGTCCTCAAGCGCCAGCTCGACCACGTCACCGCCGATCTCGTCGTCTCGCCCAAAACGACGGAAGAGGTCGTCGAGGTTCTCGCCGCCGCGCACAGGCACAAGGTGCCGATCACGCCGCGGGGCGCGGGCACCGGCAATTACGGGCAGGCGATGCCGCTCGCCCGCGGCGCCGTCCTGAACCTCTACGAGATGAACCGGATCCTGGATTCGAGCCCGACGCGGGTGCGCGCCGAGGCGGGGGCGGTGCTGGAGAAGATCGACCAGCACACCCGCCCCGCTCACGGCGCCGAGATCCGCTTCTTCCCCTCCACCTACCGCACGGCGACCGTCGGCGGCTTCGTCGCCGGGGGCTCGGGGGGCGTCGGCTCGATCCGATGGGGCGGCCTTCGCGCGCTCGGCAACATCCTCGGCCTCACCGTCGTCACCTGCGAGGCGCGCCCGCGCGTCCTCCAGATCGAGGGGACGGACATCCTGAAGGTCGCCCACGCCTACGGCACCAACGGCATCATCACCGAGGTCGAGCTGCCGCTGACCGCCGCCTACGACTGGGTCGACGTCCTCCTCGCCTTCCCGGACCCGATGGCGGCGACGCGCTTCGCCGAGGCGCTCGCCCGTCAGGACGGGCTCCTCGCCAAGGAGATCGCCGTCGTCGCGGCGCCCGTCGCCCACGACTACTTCCCGCACTACCGCCGCTTCTTCGAGCGCGACGCCTCGATCGTCGTCGTGATGTGCGCGGCCCACGCCATGGACCCGCTGGCGGTTCTCGCCCGCCACATGGGCGCCGCCATCGTCTACCGCGCCGACGCCCTGTCGCCCGAGGAGAAGCGCCATCTGCCGCCGGTCTTCGAGCT
Source organism: Aurantimonadaceae bacterium (assembly GCA_947474855.1). Taxonomy (GTDB): domain Bacteria; phylum Pseudomonadota; class Alphaproteobacteria; order Rhizobiales; family Rhizobiaceae; genus Antarcticirhabdus. The sequence goes on from CANJKV010000004.1 coordinate 15,642, forward strand.
GTGCTGGAACCACACCACCATGCGCGGCCTGAAGGTCGACCCGGGCATCACCTATCTCCAGACGCAGTATCCCGACTACGAGCACGTCAAGCGCATCCACGAGATCCTCGGCGACGAGATGCCGCTGCACCTCGAGATGATCCGCTTCGACGGGCGCATCGTCTTTTCCGGCCTGCCGATCGTGCGCTTCTCCACGGAAGAGCGGCTGGAGGAGATCATCCGCATCCACGAGGAGAACGGCTGCCTCGTCTTCAACCCGCACCGCTACACGCTGGAGGAAGGCGGCATGAAGCGCACCGACGCCGCCCAGCTCGCCTTCAAGGCGGAAGCCGACCCGCTCGGCCTCCTCAACCCCGGCAAGATGATCGCCTGGGAAAACCCGGACTTCGACTTCGCCGACAACCGCGCCTGGGTCTTTGCCGGCCTCCAGGCGGTCGACGCCGCCTGACGGCCGCGATGCGCGTCCTCCTGATCCACGCCCATCCGGTCGAGACGAGCTACAGCGCGCAGCTTCGCGACACGGCGAAGGCCGCGCTGGAAAGGGCCGGCCACGCGGTGGACCTCCTCTCGCTCTACGACGAGAACTTCGACGCGGTGCTGTCGCGGGAGGAGCGGCTGAACTATCACGACACCGGCGCCAACATCACGCCGACTATTGCCCCTTACGTCGAGCGGGTGCGGGCGGCGGAAGGGGTCGTCCTCGTCCACCCCGTCTGGAACTTCGGCATGCCGGCGATCCTGAAGGGCTTCTTCGACCGGGTCTTCGTGCCCGGCGTCGCCTTCCGCATGACGGAGGGCGACAAGGGCCGGCTGGTGCGCTGCCTCGACAACGTGTCCAAGGTGACGGTGATCACGACCTATGGCGGCCCGCGCATCCGCGCGCTCCTCGTCGGCGATCCGCCGCGGCGCGTCGCCCGGCGGGTCCTCTGGGCGGTGTTTCGCCCCAAGGGCCCGGTGCGCTATCTCGCCCTTTATGACATGAACCGCAACGGGCCGGCAGAGCTCGACGGCTTCAAGGCCAAGGTCGCCGCGGCCATGGCGGCCTTCTGAGCGGTGGGAGAGAGGCCAGGATGGGAGGGGCGAGGCCGGCGGCGCCGGAACCGATCGAGGGCGCGGACCGCTCGCGCGGCGAACTCGACATCCGCCAGCTGCGCGTCCTGAAGACGCTGCTCTCGGAGCAGAGCGTGTCGCGCACCGCGGCGCTGCACGGCCTCAGCCAGCCGGCCGTCAGCCTGACGCTGCGCCGCTTCCGCACCCTCACCGGCGACGTCCTCCTGACCCGCCACGGGACGGGGCTCGCCCGCACGCCGCGCGCCGACGACCTCGTGGCGCTCGTCGACCGCATCCTCGACGACATCGACCATCTCGCGGGCCGCGAGGCCGACTTCGATCCCGGCACCTCCGACCGGCGCGTGCGCATCGTCGCGGCGACCGGCTTCGGCCCCGTGCTGGTGCCGCGCCTGACCCGGCGCCTGCGCGAGGTCGCACCGCACATGGTCCTGGAGATGCACGCCATGCCGAGCGTGGCGGCCCTCCAGCAGCTCCTGGAGGCGGGCGAGATCGACCTCGTGCTCGCCCATCGTCAGCCGACGTCGCCGAGCCTTCGCGGCGAGCAGGTGGCGACCTGCCGGACCGTCTGCATGCTCGATCCCCGCCATCGGCTGGCGGGCACCGCGCGCATCGGCATGGACGACTACCTCGCGCTGGAGCACCTCTCGCCCAATCCGCCGCACGGCGCGGCGGTCAGCCCGGTCGACGGACGGCTCGCCGAGCTCGGCCTGTCGCGCCGCATCCGCGTCAGCCTCTCGGAATATTCGCTGGTGCCCTTCGTGCTGTCGGGAAGCGATCTCGTCTTCACCACCGCCGAGCCTTTCGCTCGGCACTTCCGCACCTTCTGCGACATCGCGATCGTGCCCGCGCCCGAGGCCTTCGGCGACATGGACGTCTCCCTCTTCTGGCACGAGCGCGCCCACCACTCCTCCTTCAACGCCTGGCTCCGCACGATCGTGCGCGACCACGTGACGGAAATCTGCTGAGGCCTGCTGCCGGCCGCTGACCCGCCCCGGTCCGCCGGGAGCGGCGGCGGGAGCGAGGCGAGGCCGCGTCGTGGGATGGTACTGCCCCTCCCAGACCGACGCTCCCCGCCCGTCCTTCTCCGATCGCCTGACGCCCGCCTCCCGCCTTCGTCGACCACCGACATCGGCCGGCCCATGAACCGATCGTTCGGGTGAGGACAATGCAGCGCCGGAAGACGCGTTGTCGCCGCGCAGACTACGCCGGGTCATTGACGACGATCTCGCCGGCGGTTCGCGCTGGTGGAAAATGGGGGCGACACCGGGAAGGGACCATTGGGCACGGGGTCGAGGCTTCTCGTGACGAAGAACTGGGCAGGCTGCACGCAAATGCGTTCGGCACATGATTCATGCCCGACGGCGGTGGCCTCTCCTGTTCGTTCGTATAGGTTCGGGCTGAGTCTCCCCTCCTCTTCCCTCTCCGTCTGCGACCGGAACCTACCCGAATCTTGCGTATCGGCGCGGCCGTTCGTCTCGCAAGCTGCGTGCACGTCGCTTGCAGAGGAGGTCGCCATGATCGGTCGTCCGGTTCGGGTTCGCGTGGTTTCGCCCATCACGGCCGAGGGTTTCCGGCAGCCCGGCGACCTTGCGGCCCTCGGCCACGAGGGGCTCGTCGTCGATGGATCGCAGATCGCCTCCGGCCCCGCTTCGATCGAGTCCGAGTTCGAGGTTGCGACCTGTGTGCCCGACACGATCGCCCGGATCATCGAGGCCGAGCGCGAGGGGATCGACGCCGTCGTCATCGACTGCATGGCCGATCCGGCGCTGCGCCCAGCGCGCGAGATGGTGCGCATTCCCGTCGTCGGCCCGAGCCAGGCGGCCATGCACGTGGCGGCCATGCTCGGGCATCGCTTCTCCGTCGTCACCGTCATGCGGCGCCTGCGGGCGCAGTTCGAGAACGCCGCCGCCATCCATGGCCTCGCCTCGCGCATGGCCTCGGTGCGGCACGTCGACATTCCCGTCCTCGAGCTCGAAGCTGACCTCGACGCCACGAAGGCGGCGCTGGTCGAGGAAGCGCAGCGGGCGGTCGAGGTCGACGGTGCGGAGGCGGTGATCTTCGGCTGCACGGGGCTCCTCGGCTGCGCCGCCTCGGTGCGCGACGGGCTCCTCGCCCACGGGATCGACATCCCCATCATCGATCCCATCCCGACGGCGGTCAGCATCGCGGCGGCTCTCGTGCGCTCCAACCTGACGCACAGCCCGCTCACCTTTCCCAAGCCGCCACGCAAGACGCTCCTGGGCTACGACCTCCTGAAGCCCGCCTTCTCCGTCGCGGCGGAATGCCGCCTCGTTGAAAAAGGATATCGCCAAGGCGGGATGGCCGGCTATGGGCTTCGGCGGCTCTTGATCGACGAGAACGGCGAGCCGAAGGCCGAACTTGCGATCGGCGAGCGCAAGAGCCTTCAGACCGACCGCGTGATCTTAGTGCCCGGCCCTCAAGAGGAAGTCGAGGTGGTCCGGCGCATCTATGGCATCTTCGTCGAGCTCGGCCTCGGGGAGGCGGAGATCGCGGCCCGGCTGAACCGCGAGGGCATCCTCACCGACCTCGGGCGGCCTTGGACACGGGGCACGGTCCACCAGGTGCTGACGAACCCGAAATACATCGGCGACAACGTCTTCAACCGGGTCTCCTTCAAGCTGAAGATGCGCCGGGTCGTCAACACCCGGGAGCATTGGGTGCGCGCCTGCGGTGCCTTCGCGGCGATCGTCGACGCCGACGTCTTCGAGCGGACCGCGAAGATCGTGGAGGAGCGAAGCCAACGCCTCTCCGACGACGAGCTTCTCGATTTGCTCCGGTCCCTCCTGAAGGCGCAGGGGTCCTTCTCGAGCATCGTCATCGACGAGCGCGAGGATATGCCGTCGAGCAGCGTCTACAGGAACCGCTTCGGCAGCCTGCTGCGCGCCTATCGCCTCGTCGGCTACAGCCCGGAGCGGGACTACCGCTACGTCGAGATCAACCGGCGGCTGCGAGCCATGCATCCCGACGTCGTCGCCGCGGTGATCGATGGCCTGCGCGCCGCCGGCGGCGACGTCCACGTCGATCCCGCAACGGGCCTGATCGACATCAACGGCGAGTTTACCGCGTCCGTCGTCATCGCCCGTTGTGGCGAGACCCGAGGAGCCTCGCCGCGCTGGCGGATCCGGCTCGACGTGGGTCTTGTGCCCGACATCACTGTCGCGATCCGCATGGGCCGCAATAACCTAGCTCCTCTGGACTACTACCTGCTTCCACGCCTCGACATGACCGAGCCGAAGCTTCGGCTCGCCGAGAACAACGGCCTGTCGCTGGACGGCTATCGCTTCGAGACGCTGGACTTCCTGTTCTCCCTTGCAGCTCGAGCCCCATTCAAGGAGGCCGCATGACGGAAGCGAAGCACACCCGAACGGAGATGATCCCGATCGACCCGGTCGTCATCCTGAACCCGCGCGCCCGCAACCGGCGAAAGTTCCTGGAGGTCGTCGAGAGCATCCGGACGGTCGGATTGAAGCGGCCGATCAGCGTCAACAGGATGATCGGGCCGGACGGCGGGCGATCCTACGGCCTCGCCTGCGGTCAGGGACGGATCGAGGCTTTCCGCGAGCTCGGCCGGACGGAGATCCCCGCCATCGTCAGGCAAGCGTCCGAGGAGGAATGCCTCGTCATGAGCCTCGTCGAGAACTGCGCCCGCCGGATGCACCGATCCGTCGACCTCCTCCAGGACGTGGCGACGCTGCGTGGGCGCGGCTATAGCGACCGGCAGATCGCCGAGAAGATCGGTGCCTCGCCAGAATGGGTCAGCATGATGGCGACGCTGATCGAGAAGGGCGAGCAGCGCCTCATCGAGGCCGTGGACGTGGGAACCATCCCCATTTCGGTCGCGATCGAGATCGCCCGCGCCGACGACGAGACGATCCAGCAGATGCTGGCCGAAGCCTATACCGAGGGCCGGTGACATGACCAGTTGACCCGAGCCGCGCCGGAACGGGTCGATACGTTGCATTGATATCCATGCCGCTTCTCATCACGAGAAGCGGCTGGTCGGTCACGTCCGCCGCCGATCAGCGGCCCAGGGCTGGGCACCTTGATCCCGAGTGCCCTGGTATCTTTCGCCCTCCCTCCTTAAGCGGCTCGCCTCAATAAGCATAGGCGGACCCAAGAGCGGTAGGCTCGCCTATGATCGGGAGGTGCGCTTCTACACGCCTTCAAATGGACCGTGGCGCAGTGAGTATGCCTATATGGAGTGCGTCATGTTCCTTGACGGGATCTCAGGGCCAGGCACTCCCTTCTCACAGCATCGGCAGCATGCGCTACCTTCGTCCCTCATCGCAGATCGCGCGGATGGATCCTCGCCATGATCGATGAAGCCAAGATGGAGAGGATCTCCGACGAGATCTCCGATCTACTCGAGGGCTTGAACCTCGAAGAAGTGGCGCAGATCCTGCGCGTTCACCTCACCATGCTGGTTCTGCAGGGAGCGGACGAGCCGCAGGAGAGCCTGGCCTTCCTCGACGAGATCCACCGAAGCGTCGCCGAGACCGTCAAGCGCTACCCCTTCGGCAGCGACTGACCAGTTCGGCCGCGACAAGCCAGTCCCTCGGCGGGAGCGTAACAGGCGGTCTCGACCCTACCTCTGGACCTCTCATTCGAAGCCGAGGACCTTCGCCTCCGGCAAATCTTTGCATGTCCGAGCGGCTGAGGCGTTGATCATTGTAGGTGAACCTTACATCCCCGATAGAAGCTGAGGGGATGATGGGACGTGCCTGAGCAGATACTGGCAGAGATGGCGGCAGCGAGCGACGTCGCGATGAGGGCGCTGACGATGCTGCTTGCACTCGGGCGCTCGGATCTCGTTGAGGAGATCAGAAGCCAAGCCGTCGCGGAAGCTGGCAACAACATCGGTAACGCCGAGACGATCGATATGGCAGCCGTTCGAGAGTTCGGCCGCAGGCACGTGGAAACGATGATCGACGCGACCCTCTTGGCTTCCCGCTCAGGCGCCATGCCGAACTGACGTCGTGCATGTCCTTATGACAACAGCTGGTATCCCCGTTGAGACCGTGTCCATGCTGAAGTTCGTCTTCGCCAAGACGGCTCCACCGGCCGGGTCAACCTCTTGCACCGCCTGTCGGTCTCGTCGCGCTGAAGCACGCCGGCCGCTCAGTGGAAGCGCGCGGGAGCCCGCTTCTTGGACGTATCGGCGGCCACCCACCTCTCGTCCTGATCCGCGACCTCTCCCTAACGCCGATGCCGAGGCGCTGGATAGCGACATCGGAATGCTGCGGCCCGTTCATGAGAAGTGTCAGGTCTCGACATAAACGCAGCCCACATCCGACAAGGCGCGATCGATCCAGGAGCGGTCATCGCCGCCGGCGAGGATCGTCTTCATCAGCCTGGCTTCCGCCGCCTGCTTCCGGCGAGCGATGTCCCAGATCCTAGTCACATCCTCGGGCGAGATCGCGACGAGCCCGTCCGCATCGCCACAGACCAGATCGCCTGGCGCGATCATCATGCCGCCGACCGCGACGGGCACGTTGATGAGGCCGGGGCCGTTCTTGTAGGGGCCGCGATGGGTGACTCCGGCCGCGAACACGGGAAAGCTGCCGCGCGACAGGACCGCGCTGTCGCGGATGGCGCCGTCGACGACGAGTCCGGCGAGCCCGCGGCGCGCGGCGTAGGAGACCATGAGCTCACCCACGGTCGCGTTGTCGAGCGCGCCGCCAGCATCCACGACGACGACGTCGCCGGGCTCGGCGAGGTCGAGCGCCTTGTGAACGACGGGGTTGTCGCCGGGCCGGGTTTTCACCGTGAAGGCGGGTCCGACCATGCCGCCGCCATGCATGGCGCGCAGCGGCGTGCCGGCGCCTTGCAGGCGCTCCATGGCGTCGCTGACGAGCGCGACGGGAAGGTCGCGGAAGTGGTCGCTCCAAGCCGGACCAGGCCCCTCGCGCCTCGGATGGATCCGACAGGTCATGCGCCCTCCCGCGCTCGCCCCCGCAACGCGTCGTCGCTCAGGCGACGGGCTGACCGACCTCAACCCGCAGGGTCGGGAGCTTCTCGACGCGGGCCTCGATCCGGTCGCCCGGCCGCACCGGTCCGACGCCGTGGGGAGTGCCCGTGAGGATGACGTCGCCCGGCTTCAACTCGAAATAGGTCGACAGGTTCGCGATGATCTCCGGGATCTTCCAGATGAGGAGGTCGACGTCGGATTCCTGACGCGTTTCGCCGTTGACCGTCAGCTCGATGCGGCCGCTCTGGATGTGTCCGACCGTCTCGACGGGAACGACCGGTCCACAGGGGAAGGAGTGATCGAAGGACTTGGCAATCTCCCACGGGCGCCCGCTGCCCTGGATGTCGCGGCGCGTCATGTCGATGCCGACGGCGTAGCCGAAGACGTGATCGAGCGCTTCCTCCTTGGGAATGTTCACGCCCCCGCCCTTCATGGCGAGAACGAGCTCGACCTCGTAGTGGAAGTCCTTCGTCATCGTCGGATAGGGGATGGTTCCGCCATCCTGGACAAGGGCGTCGGCCGGCTTCTGGAAGAAGAGCGGCGGATCGCGCTCCTCGTTGCCGCCCATCTCGCGGACATGTGCGACGTAGTTGCGGCCGATGCAATAAACCCGTCGAACGGGAAAGGCGGCCTCCGAACCCTGGACTGGGATCGTCGGGATCGTGGGCGCTTCGACGACGAACTGGCTCATTGCTGCTTCCTCCCTGGGTGGCTGGGCCAGAAGAAGCACGCAGAAACCCAGATCTTCAAGGAAAAAACATTTTGCATCGCGGAAGCATCGCGGGCGCCAACAGCCGCGCCCTCCGAAAATTTTGCTGAAAAAGCTTCTAAATCTCCCTGTTATCCGACAGGCATCGCTGGACGCCGACTCATGTTCGCATGTGCAATATCGATTATGCCTTCCGAAAATGTTTTTTCTCATGCAGGCTCCCTTAGCGCACATGAGCCGAACAAGAGCAGCAGTGCGCAACCAGGGAGGAAGCATCATGAAAGCCCGATCTTCGTCGTGCCTGCGTATCGATGTCCTGGCAGGTCTTGCAGCGCTCGCCCTGTCCGGCAGCGCGGCCCTCGCGCAGGAGCCGACATCGATCACGATCGTCGTGCCGAACCCGTCGGCGCTGAACAACTTCCCGCTCCACAACGCCATCGGCGAAGGCTACTTCGAGGAAGAAGGCCTCACCGTCCGCGTCGAAGCGGTGAACGGATCGGCCTCCGTGCTCCAGGCCCTGGCCTCCGGCCAGGCTCAGATCGGCAATCCAGGCCCAGGTCCGGTGCTCGCGGCGCGCGAGCGCGGCGAGGACGTCGTCTTTATCTACAACCAGTATCCCAACTCGATCTTCGGCCTCGTCGTGCCCGAAAACTCCGAGGTCCAGGAGCCCGCCGCGCTGAAGGACAAGACCATCGGCGTCGGCACGGCGGACGGAGCGGAGGTCGGCTTCACCCGCGCCATCATGGCCGAGGCCGGGATGAAGGAGAACGAGGGCTACCAGTTCCTGGCGGTCGGCGACGGCGGCACGGCCGCCGCGGCGATCCTCAACGAGGAGGTCGCCGCCTATGCCGCGGCGGCGAGCGACGCTGCGATCATCGAGGCCCGCGGCATTCCCTTGCGCGAGATCACGCCGGACGGCTTCCTCAGCTACTTCGGCAACGGCTGGGCGGTGACGCGGAGCTATCTCGACGATAATCCGGACGTCGTCGAGCGTTTCGGGCGCGCGCTCGTCAAGGGCACGCGCTTCGGCCTCGACCCCGCCAACAACGAGAAGACCCTCGCCCACGCGGCCGCGGCCAACCCGCAGGAAGCCGAGGACGCCTCGCTCGCCAAGCTCCTCCTCGAAGCCGCCCAGACCCGCATCAACCCGCAGCCGGACCAGCGGGACAAGGGCTTCGGCTACCAGCCCCCCGAGCACTGGCAGCTTTGGCACGAGGCTCAGGTCGAGACCGGCGCGCTGAAGGGGCCGCTCGCCGACCTCAACGCCGCCTATACCAACCAGTTCGTCGAAAGCTGGAACACGCAATGAGGCTGGCGGCTGTCGAAACCGATCGCGCGGTCGGCGACGCCGGCCGCCCCACCGTCTACGAACTGCGCCAGGTCACCAAGAGTTACGGCCGGGGCGCGATCCGCGCCCTGGACACCGTCGACCTCCAGCTGAAAAGCGGCAGCTTCTCCGCAATCATCGGCCCGTCGGGCTGCGGCAAGTCCACGCTCCTGAAGATCATGGCCGGCCTCGTGCCGCCGACAAGCGGGCGCGTGGTGCTCAACGGCACGCCCGTCATGGGACCGCGGCGCGACATCGGCATGATGTTCCAGCAAGCGACGCTGTTCCCCTGGCGCACCACGATCGAGAACGTCGTCCTGCCGATCGAGATCCGCGACGGCGCGACAGCCGCGAAGGCAGCTCATGGCCGCGCACGCGCGCTGCTCGAGCTCGTCGGGCTCGGCGGCTTCGAGACCGTTTATCCCGACAAGCTGTCGGGCGGCATGGCGCAGCGCGCCGCCATCTGCCGCATGCTCGTCACCGAGCCGGCCATGCTGCTCCTCGACGAGCCCTTCTCGGCGCTCGACGAGTTGTCGCGCGACTTCATGAACATGGAGCTCCAGCGCATCTGCCTGGAGAAGGACGCCACCGCCTTCCTCGTCACCCACTCGATTCCCGAGGCGGTGATCCTGTCCGACACCGTCTACGTCATGTCGCCCCGGCCGGGGCGCTTCGTCGAAATCATCGACATCGACCTGCCGCGCCCGCGAACCCTCGACATGCTGACCGATCCGCGCCTCGGCGCCTATGTCCGGCGCATCCGCTCGCTTCTCGACGAGGGAGCCTTTCAATGACCGAATACTCCAGCGTCGATGCCGCCGAGGCCCCCGACACCGTGTGGAGCGAGCGCGCCTCGCTGATCGACCGCGTGCCGCGCTCGCTCGCCATGGTTCTGCTCTTCGCGGCCTTTATCGGCGTCTGGCAGCTCGTGCACGTTCTGCGGCTCGTCTCGCCGATCATCCTGCCCTCGCCCTTCGAGGTGGCGGAGGACATCGTCTTCGTGGGCACGAACCTCCTGTCGGGCGGCTACATGCTGGGGGCGCTCTGGATCACGGTGAAGGAGGTCATCCTCGGCTTCATCATCGCGATGGCCATCGGCTTCTCGCTCGGCTTGCTCGTGGGCGAGACCGGCTTCGGCGAGCGCGTGGTGCTGCCCTACCTCGTCGCCATCGACACCATGCCGAAGGTCGCCTTCGCGCCACTCTTCGTCGCTTGGCTCGGCTTCGGCATCTCCTCCAAGGTCGCGCTCGCCGCCTTCATCGCGACCTTTCCGATCGTGGTGGCCACGGCGGCGGGCCTCCACGTCGCCAACGAGAACGAGCGCATGCTGTTCAAGACGCTGGGCGCCAGCCGCTGGCAGACGCTCTTCCGCATGAAGCTGCCGACCGGCCTGCCGCAGATCTTCACCGGCCTCAAGATCGCCGCCGTCGGCGTCATGGCGGGCGCGATCACGGGCGAGTTCCTCGGGGGCGGCAAGGGCTTCGGCGAGCTGATCCGCGTCGCGGCCTCGCAGCTCGACACCCCGCGCATCTTCTCGCTCATCATCTTCCTTTCGCTCCTCGGCCTCGCGCTGTTCTGGAGCGTCGTCTGGGTCGAGCGGCGCTTCGTCTTCTGGCACAAGACCTCGGTGGCCGGAGGACCCGGCCTCTAGAAAGAACAACCCCATGACCCTTCTCGTGCCGGAGCCGCCGCTCCTCAAGGCGTCGGACAAGACCACATCCGCGACGCTCGTCTACCAGAAGCTGCGCCGCGACATCCTCAACGGGACAATGAAGCCGGGACAGAAGCTGCAGATCGACCAGGTCGCGCAGCGCTACGACTCCGGCATCAACCCGGTGCGCGAGGCCTTGAACCGCCTTTCGGCCGAGCGCCTCGTCGACCGGCGCGACCAGCGCGGCTTCTTCGTCCCGCCGCTGACGCTGATAGCCTTCCGCGAGCTCGTCGCCTCCCGCTGCTGGATCGAGGCAATCGCGCTGGAGCAGTCGATCCTCAACCGGACGAAGGCCTGGGAGGACGAGGTAATCACGACGCATTATCGGCTCGACCGCGAGCCGGTGCGCCTTGCCGACGAAGAGGGCGGCGACAATTCGGCCTGGGAGGAGCGTCACCGCGCCTTTCACAACGCCCTCGTCGGCAACAGCGGCTCGTCCTGGCTGACAGGCTTCTGCCACGACATGATGGACCATGCCGAGCGCTACCGCTTCGCCTCGATGTCGGGCTCCTATCCCCGCCGCGACTCGCGCGAGGAGCACCGGCTGATCATGGAGGCGACGCTCGACGGAAGCGTCGCGCTCGCCGTCGAGCGGCTCACCGCGCACTACAGGCTGACGCTTCAGCAGCTGGAAGAACAAACGCGTGCGCCCATGCCGGGCGAGACCGAGACCCCGTCCCGGTCTCCCGATTGATCCCGGCGAAGTTGCCCCGGGCCGCCGGCGCTTCAAGCACACGAAAGGGAGGAGACGACATGAGATGGATCAGAGCCGCCGCGCTCTTCGCGGCCCTTGCGGCTGCAATGCCGGCCGGAAGCGTGACGGCCCAGGAGCCGACATCCCCGCAGCCGATCACGGTGGTGCTCGCCAATCCGTCCGCGATAAACATCACGCCGGTCTGGACGGCCATCGGTGAGAACTACTTCGCCGAGGAAGGTCTGGAGGTGTCGATCCAGGCGGTGAACGGCTCGGCGGCGGTTCTCCAGGCCGTGGCCGCGGGCCAGGCGCAGATCGGCCAGCCGGGCGCCGGGCCGACCATCAACGCGCGGGCGAACGGCCTCGACGTCCAGTTCTTCTACAACCTCAACCCGCAAAGCGCCTTCGGCATCCTCGTTCCCGCCGAGAGCGGCCTCGCCGCCCCCACCGACCTCAAAGGCAAGGTGATCGGCGTCGGCACGGCGGACGGCGCGGAAACGGCGTTCGCGCGAACCATCATGACGGATGCCGGCCTGGAAGAAGGACGCGACTACGAGTTCCTCGTCGTGGGTGATGGAGGCCTTGCGGTCGCGGGCTTCACCCGCGGCGACATCGACGCCTACGCCGCGGCGACGAGCGACGGCGCGATCCTTGATCAGCGCGGCCTCAAGACCACGAACATCACGCCGCCGGCCTTCCGGTCGTATTTCGGCAACGGCTTCGTCGCCCTCTCCTCCTTCATCGAAGAGAACCCGGACGTGATCGAGAAGTTCGGCCGGGCCGTCGCGCGCGGCTCGACCTTTGCCATGAACCCGGCCAACATCGAGACCGTGCTCGAACACACGGCGGCGGGCAACCCACAGGAGGGCGAGGACAAGAACTTCGCTCGCGCTCTCACGACAGCGATCATCGCGCGCCAAACGCCGCCGGACGGCAAACGGCTCGGCGAGAACGATCCAGCCGCGTGGGATGCATGGCATGACAGCCTGATCGCTTCCGGAGACCTCGACGCCCCGCTGCCGGACATTCACGAAGCCTACACGAACCGCTTTGTGGAGGCTTGGGCCCAGGGCCTTTGATAAGAGGCAACGGCGAGTGCGTCGTCCACCTAACGCACTTGCATGGAATCAAGTCGTGTTCAGATCGACAGCTGAGTCTCCACTCATCCCGGCTGCACTGGGCGAGCGGACGTGCCGGGAGTGTGGCTCGTCAGCGAAAAACGGCGGATCCGCTTTTAGAGCTCGACGAGGAAAAGCTCGCGGACACGAAGCTAATACGCTGATATAGTTGCAGAACACATTGGCTGTGTCGAAGGACTTCGCTCTCGGCTTGGCGCCGCGGCGACGGACCTATGGCTGTCAGCGTCCTCGAAGCTTGCGAATGATCGCCATTGCATCCTCCGGCGGTATCCAGAGGATGCGTAGGACGCCGGCACAGCGATGCCGAGGATCGCCAGCGACTCCGGCTGACCACAGGTGGAGCGCGGCCACGATGATCGCCAACCGGGCGTTCCAGCCGATTTTCCTCCTTCAGAGCCCATCACGGACTCGTGATGGAACCATCACCTTCTCGACACATGCTCGGCCGGCCGCCGTCAAAATCCTCAAGCATCTAGCGCCCGCCAGAAGACGATCTGAGAACAAGATCGGCAGGCGCCAAGAGCGACAAGGATGATGATGATCTACTCGCGGCTGACGAGCCTGATCGCCTGCGCGATCATATCCACGATGATCTTTGCTCCAGCCTCTTCAGCAGAAGAATCTTCCAAGATCAGCGCCCATGGCCGCACCTCAGTCGTCCTCAAGCCGGGCGATGGCCTTGCTGAACTTGCAAGCCGGGCGCCCTCGACATCATCTCACTCAGATCAAACTTCCGCCCACTCCAGCGGTCGGCCGGACGCGAACCTGGTTGCGGGCGAGAGGGAACTCGAATGCCTCGCACGCGGCATCTACTTCGAGGCCAGGGGCGAGCCCACGAGCGGCAAACTAGCCGTGGGTCAAGTGATCCTGAACAGGGTCGCGAGCCCGGCCTATCCGGACACGGTCTGCGACGTCGTCTATCAGAACGATCAACTGCGCAACCGCTGCCAATTCTCCTTCGCCTGCGACGGCGCTCCCGACGTGATCGCGGAGATGGGGAAGTGGCATGAAATCCGCCTCCTGGCCAAGCGCCTCCTCGACAAGGTGGACGTCGACGTCGAGCCGGCGCTGCTGACCTCGACCCATTATCACGCGCAGTCCGTCAACCCGCGTTGGGCGCGCAAGCTCGTCCTAACCGGGCGCGTCGGTCAGCACCTCTTCTACCGCGACCGCACCGCATGACGGAGAAAGGACTGAGGAGTGCTGATTGCGCCGGTCCCCTCCTCTCCTCTCCACACTTCTCAGCAGCACCAACGATCCGAGACCGCGCTGGCGACGATGCCGGATGGTTGCGCATTCATTGATGTGGCCGCGGCCCCTTGCTCGCCTTGTTTGACCACCGTTATCGGCGGGCGAGCGCCGACAGGGAGCGGGACCGATATCGGCCGGCGGGAGTCGATGCGACGAGGCGGTCGGCCTCCACCATGACCTGGCCGCCGAGAACAACGGTTGTCGGCCAACCCTGCACCTCGATGCCCTCATAAGGGCTGTAGTCGGCGCCGTCGTGGAGATCGGCGTGGCGGATCGTGCGCCGCTCGGCCGGGTCCCAGATCGCGATGTCGGCATCCATGCCCACCGCGATGCGGCCCTTGCGCTCCAGGCCATAGACCTTGGCATGGTTGGTCGCGGTCAGGGCCACGAAGCGGGGAAGGTCGATCCGCCCCTTCATCACCCCTTCCGAGAACAGGATCGGCAGGCGCGTTTCGACGCCCGGGATGCCGTTCGGAATGTGGCGGAAGCTCTGGCGCCCCTTCGGGTTCAGCTTGCCGGCGGGGTCGTCGTAGCGGAACGGGCAATGATCGGAGGAGAAGAGGTCGAAGATCCCGGTCTCGATGCCGCGCCAGCAGGCCTGCTGCTCGGCCGCGTCCCGCGGCGGCGGCGAGCAGACGAACTTGGCGCCCTCCCAGTCCATCCCCTCGAGGTCGGCGGCAGTCAGCATCAGGTATTGCGGGCAGGTCTCGCCGACGATCGGGCGGCCGCGCGAGCGGGCGCGGGCGATCTCCTCGGCCGCCGCCCCGTTCGACACGTGGACGATGACGACGGGCACGTCGACGATCTCAGCGAGCGAGAGCGCCCGGTGCGTCGCCTCACGCTCTGCCGCGACCGGGCGCGTCGTCGCGTGGGCGCGGGGGGCGACGTCGCCCGCCACCTCGTGGCGGCCGATCAGGTAGCGGATCGCGTCCTCGTTCTCGCAATGAACCATGACGAGCGCGCCGGTGCGCCGCGCGACGTCCATCGTATCGAGAATCTCGGCGTCGTTCAGGCGCAGATCCTCGTAGGTCATGAAGACCTTGAAGGAGGTGTAGCCGTCGGCGACGAGGGCCGGCAGCTCCTGGCCGAGGACGGAGGGGCTCGGGTCGGAGACGATGAGGTGGAACGAGACGTCGGTGTAGCAGCGGCCGTCGGCGAGCGCGTGGTAAACGGTCAGGGCCTCGCGCAGCGACTGGCCCTTTTGCTGGAGGCAGAAGGGCAGCACCGTCGTGTTGCCGCCGAAGAGCGCCGAGCGCGTGCCGCTCTCGAAATCGTCGGCCATGACGATGTTCTCGCCCGAGGGCTGGGCGAGGTGGACGTGGCTGTCGATGCCGCCGGGCAGCACGTAGCGCCCTGTGGCGTCAATCTCGCGCGCGCCGGCGCCCAGCGCCTCGCCGATCTGGACGATGCGCCCGTCGCGGATGCCGACATCGGCGGAGAAGACGTCCGAGGCAGTGCCCACCGTCCCGCCGCGGATCACGAGATCGAACGGCGCGCTCAAAGGCTCGGCTCCAGCGCGGCGATCAGACGGTCGACCTCGGTCGGCGTGTTGTAGTGGAGCATGGAGACCCGCACCACGCCCTCGCTCGCCGTCAGGCCGTGCTCCTCGACGATGCGCTTGGCGTAGAAGTCGCCGTAGCGGATACCGACTTTGGCCGCATCCGCCGCCTCGACCACCGCGCGCGACGAGCGCCCTTCGGCGATGAAGGAGATGGTGGAGACCCGCTCGGCCTCCGCCGCGCTCCGCCGGCCGATCACCCGCACGCTGTTGCGGCTCGAGAGGAAATCGAGAAGGCGGGCGGTGAGCGCCTCCTCCTGCCGCGCGATGGCGGAGAAGCCCGCTTCTATCGCCGCCCGCCCGCCGGCCGCCCCGGCGCGGCGGCCCAGCTCCTCGACGTAGTCGACGGCGCCGATCGAGCCCCAGGCGGCCTCGTAGTTGATGTTGCCGGGCTCCAGCTTGTGCGGCACGCGGCTCTTGTCGAAGAAGTAGTGGTAGATGTTGTCGAGCGCGAGGAGCTTGTCGCGCTTACCGAACATCACGGCGTGGTGCGGCCCGAAGACCTTGTAGACCGAGAAGACGTAGTAGTCGGCGTCGAGTGCGCGCACGTCGATCACCCGATGCGGCGCATAGGCGACGGCGTCGACGCACAGCTCGGCGCCGGCCGCGTGGACGATGTCGGCGATGGTGCGGACGGGATTGATCGTGCCGAGGATGTTGGAAGCGTGGGTGACGCAGACGAGCTTGGTCTTCTCGCTCATCAAGCCCTTGAGGTCCTCGAGGTCGAGCTCGAAGCTTTCGGGATCGCAGCGCCACCATTTGATGACGATGCCGCGCTCCGCATGGCGCAGCCAGGGGCCGATGTTCGCTTCGTGGTCCACGTTCGTCAGGACGATCTCGTCGCCCGGCTGAAGGCGCCCGGTCATGGCCTCCGACAGGTAGCGCAGCAGGGCGGTCGTCGAGGCGCCCTCGACGATCTCGCCAGGATCGCAGTTCATAAAGCGGGCGAAGGCCTCGCGCGAGGCGGCGACGCGGCGCATCGAGACCTGGCTCGGCTCGTAGCTCGCGCCGGTCTGGACGTTGGTGTGGAGGAGGTAGTCGCGGACGCGATCTGCCACGCTCTCCAGCACCTGCGAGCCGCCGGCATTGTCCATAAAGGCCCAGTCGCTCTTCAGGCCCGGAAACTGCGCGCGGACGATGTCGAGATCGAGATCGGAGAGCATGGGAGAGCCTTGCGTTTCGGCGCTGCGGCGCCGGAGTTCAGTGATTGAGGACGGCGTCGAGGAAGGCGCGGGCGCGCTCGTTGGTCGTGGCCGAGAAGAAGACGTCGGGCGTCGACACCTCGCGGATCTCGCCCGCCTCCATGAACACGATGCGGTCGGCGACCTGGCGGGCAAAGCCCATCTCGTGGGTGACCAGCACCATGGTGACGCCGGAATGGGCGAGCGAGCGGATGACCTGCAGCACCTCGCCGACCATCTCCGGGTCGAGCGCCGAGGTCGGCTCGTCGAAGAGGAGGATGCGCGGCTCCATGGCGAGGGCGCGCGCGATCCCGACGCGCTGCTGCTGGCCGCCGGAGAGCTGGCCTGGATACTTCTCCGCCTGGCTGGCGATGCCGACGCGCTCGAGGAGGGTCCTCGCCTTGGTTCGGGCCGCCTCCCAGGTCAGGCCCTTCACCCGCACCGGCCCCAGCGCGACGTTGTCGAGGACGGTTTGGTTGGGGAAGAGGTTGAAGGACTGGAAGACCATGCCGGTCTGCTGGCGGACCTTCAGGAGGTTCGGCCCGCGCTCGACTCGCACGCCGCCGACGAAGACGTCGCCGCTATCGTATTCCTCCAGGTGGTTGATGCAGCGGATCAGCGTCGACTTGCCGGAGCCCGAGGGGCCGAGGAGCACGACGACCTCGCCCGCCGCGACGTCGAGGTCAACGTTGCGCAGCGCCTCGAAGGTGCCGAAGCGCCGGCCGACGCCGCGCATGCGGATAATGGGATTGGGGATCGTGCTCATCGGGCGCGCCCCTGGTAGCGCTTCTCGAAGCGGGCGACGAGCCGCACCAGCGGCAGGAGGATCAGGAGGTAGAGAACGGCGGCGCCGATGAGCGGCGTCGGGTTGGCGGCGAGCGCCTGGGCCTGCGTCGCCTGCTTCAGGAGGTCGGGCAGCGCCACGACGGAGGCGAGCGCGGTGTCCTTCATGACGTTGATCGAGTTGTTGGTGAGCGGCGGGATGACGATGCGGATCGCCTGGGGAAGCACCACGTCGCGCATGACGTCGAAGGGGCGCAGCCCGACCGACTGCGCCGCCTCGAACTGCCCACGCGGGATCGCCTCGATGCCGGCGCGGTAGATCTCGGCGGTGTAGGCGCTCGACACGGTCGCGAGCGCCAGACACGCCGAAGCGAAAGGCGAGAGGCTGACCCCGAGAAAGGGAAAGGCGTAGTAGACGATCACCAACCAGACGAGGACGGGGAGCGCCCGGAAGACGTCGATATAGGCGACCGCCAGCCAGCGCAGCCAGCGCGGCGCATAGAGCCGCACGAGCGCCAGCGCCAGGCCGCCGACGAGACCGAGCGCGATCGACAGGGCGCCGAGAAGGATCGTGCGCCAGAGCCCTTGCAGGAGCAGAGGCAGCGACCGGACGAGGACGTCCAGGTTGAAGAAGGTGTTGACGATGCTCATGCCCGCTGCCGTTGTGCGTGAGAAGAGGCGGGGCTACCGCCCCGATCCCCGCCCGGGAACGAGTTCCCGGCCCCTTCCCTCTTTAGCCAGTTTCCGATCGGCGGGGGCAGAGCCTCCTCCGCCGATCGGACATGAGCCAAAGGAAGAGGGGTCCAGGGGACATCATGTCCCGTCCGAAGAACGGGCGAGACCCGTGGCTCGCCCAGGGCAGGGGCGCGGGGACGGCGTCCCCGCATCACCCGCGGAACGATAGGCTACTGGAGCTTGGGCGTGTCGCGGACCTCGGCCGAGGAGGTGCCGGCGTCGGGCTTTGCGCCGAACCACTTCTCGTGGATCTCGGCGACGAAGCCCTCGTTTTTCAAGGCGGTAATCGCCTCGCTGGCCTTGGCGGTCAGCTCGCTGTCCTTCGAGAACATCATGGAATACTGCTCGCCGCTCGGGATGCGGGCGACGACAGCAAGTTCCGGCTTGTCCTTGATGTAGTAGGCGACGGCCGGAATGTCGGAGATGTAGCCGTCGAGGCGCCCGCCCGCGAGGTCGAGCATCGCCGGCTGGAGGCCCTCGTAGCGGCGGATCTCACCGATGCCGTATTCGGCCTGATGGGCGGTCGCCCAGATGTCGCCGGTCGAGCCGGTATCGACGCCGACGGTCTTGCCCTTCAGCGTGTCGAGGCCCTTCACCTCGGAATCGGTCCGGGTCGAGAGCGACTGGTCGCTGTCGTAGTAGGGCTGAGCGAAGGAGACCGACTTCAGGCGCTCCTGGGTGATGGTGATCGAGGAGATCGCGGCGTCGATGCGGCCGGACTGCACAGCCGAGAACAGGCCGTTGAACGGGATGTTCTGGATGTCGACCCCGTCATAGCCCAGGCGCTTGGCGACTTCCTTCGCGAGGTCGACCTCGAAGCCGACGATCTCGCCGCTCTGATCCTGGAACTCCCAGGGCAGGTTGCCGACGTTGGCGCCCACGGTCAGCATCTCGGCCGAAGCCGCGACGGCCGAGAGGGAAAGGGCCGCGACGGCGAGGGCGGCCAGTTTCATGCGGATCATGTCGGCTCCTATGGGTTGGGGATGGTTGCTTCGTCGGCACGGCGGGACGGCGCCTGGGCTGATGAAGAATCATGCAGCCCCGATCAGAAAATGCACACATGAACTGCATGCACTTTCTGTGACAAGGAGTATGACGGAACGGCGGTCTTGCAAAGCGAAAAATAAGTTGCGCGAAGCGCCGGGTTCGCCGACGTCGCATACCGCAGCTCGCGTCCGTCCGCCCGGGCGCCCTTTAGGTCCGGCGCTTGGTGCGCCTCGGCGACGGCGCATTCGGGATGGCATAGGGGGCGAGGATGTCCATCAGGTCGCCGCGCGGCTCGGGCGCCTGGAGAAGGGCGCGCCGGGCCACCTGATCAAGATGTCCGGCCATGACGTTCATGGCGCGCTTCTCGTCGCCCGCCACCAAGGCGTCGATGACCTCCCGGTGCTCGGCGATGGCGCAGTCGCTCGAATGCGGGCGGCCGAAGGTCGAGAGCGACAGGCAGGAGCGGTAGGCCGTTTCGCGGACGTAGCGCAGGAGCGTCGGCTTGCCGGTCATCTCCGCGAGGCGGACGTGGAACTCGGTGGCGAGGCGCAGCGACACGACTTCGGAGCCGTCGCGTGCACGCTCCTCTTCGAGCGTGTGGGCGTTCAGCTCCTCGACCTGACGGGGCGACAGGCGGCCGCACAGGGCCCGCACCACCAAACGCTCCAACTCGATCCGGATATCGAACTCGTCTCGCGCCTCCTCGAAGGACGGCGTCGCGACCACGGCGATGCGGTTGCGGCGCAGCTCGACGAGGCCTTCGGAGGCGAGCTGGCCGAGAGCATGGCGGGCGATGGTGCGGCTGACGCCGAAGCGCTCGCCGAGTTGATCCTCGGGCAGTTTGTCGCCGGGCGACAACGCCCGCTCCAGGATCGCACGGCGGATGGCGCGGCAGATCGTGGACGCTCGGTCGCCATGCTCCCCCTTCGCCGTCACCGCTCGCTCCTTCGCTCCGCCGCCGACATCGTTCGACAGGACTCGCGAATAGCATTCCGGTCCGCCGGACAGAAGCGCGCATCGTTCGACGACATCTCGCGGCCGGCGGCATTCCTGCATGCAGTTGCTCGTCCGTGTGAATGCGATTCTGACAGGCCATCTTACCCGGCCTGCCGCAGCTCAGGTATTGCCAGGAGACGGCAACGCGCTGCGGGCGATCTGGGCGTCCAAGGCCTCGTAGTCGAAGTAGCCGATGGTCTCGTAGAGTTCCTGGCGGGTCTGCATGCGCGGCAGCATGGCGGCCGCGGAACTGTCGCGGGCGATCGTCGCGTAGAGCTCGTTCTGCGCCTTGGCCGCGACGCGCAGCGAGCTGACGGGCCAGATCACCATGGCATAGCCGAAGCTTTCGAACTCGTGCGCGGTGAAGGGCGGCGTGCGCCCGAACTCGGTCATGTTGGCGAGAAGTGGCACGCCGGGCAACGCCCGGGCGAAGGCGCGGAACATCTCGGCATCCGTCAGCGCCTCGGGAAAGATCGCGTCGGCGCCGGCTTCGAGATAAAGGCGGGCCCGGGCGACCGCGCCGTCCAAGCCTGTTCGTCTCGGGCCAGGTCGGCAGCCGCGCCGACAGCTCGCCCGAGCCCTACTTCTCGGCGCAGGTGCGCCTGGCCTTCGCCAACCTCCAAGCCGTCCTGGCAGCCGCCGGCTGCACCTTCGACGACATCGTCGACGTGACGACCTTCCACACCGATCCGGAGCACCAGTTCGAAGCGGTGATGGCGGTGAAGGCCGAGATCTTCCCGGACGCGCCCTATCCGAACTGGACGAGCGTCGGCGTCAACTGGCTGGCGGGCTTCGACTTCGAGATCAAGGTCATCGTCCGGATCCCGGAAGCGGCCTAATTTTTCACACCCGACGGCCGCGCCGATCGGGGAGCACCGCAGGTTTCGCCCAACGACAAAGGAACGCGTGCATGCACACCCTGATCGTCGTCGCCCATCCCGATCCTCAGTCCTACACCCATGCGGCGGTCGCCCGCCTCGTCGCCGGGATCGAGACCGTGCCGGGCAACACCCACGAGATCCTCGACCTGGCGGCTGAAGGATTCGACCCGCGCTTCACCGCCGCCGACAACGACCTCTTCCACGGCCGGGCCGACTCCTCGCTCGACCTCCTCGCGGAGCAGAGGCGCGTGGATAGGGCCGACCTCCTTGTGCTGGTCTTTCCGGTCTACTGGTGGTCCATGCCGGCCGTCATGAAGGGGTGGATCGACCGCGTCTTCACCAACGGTTGGGCCTTTATCGATGATCCCGAGGAGGGCACGACGCGCCTGCTCGGCCGGCTGAGGGGCCAGGTCGTCGCGATCGGCGGCGTCAACCGCCGGACCTACGAGCGGCGCGGCTATCTCGAGGCCCTGAACACCCAGATCGTTCAGGGCATCTTCGAGTTCTGCGGCATCCGTCCGGCGGGCCTGGACATCCTCCTGCCGCTGGATCCGGCGAGCGAGGCGGAAGGTCTTCAAAACGCCTTCGACATCGGGCGACGCCTTTCGGCCGAGCCGACCGGCTCGTCCGCGCCAGACGTCGGCGCATCGGAGGCCTGACGGACGGACCTGAGTGCCGCATGTGGATCGGCGCCCAGCTTCGGCGCCGATCGGTGCGACAACCTGTTGATGGTGCTTGTCTCACGTCGGTCGGCATGTATCGCCGATCCACACCTCAAGGCTCGCAGAGCATGACCTTCGCCGACCCAGAGGGCATGATCGGCAGGGAGACCGAAAGCGTGCGGATCTGTGTGCGTAGATCCACAGCTTCGATGCAGATAAAAGATGATGCCTCGCTACCCACAAAGGCAGAAGACACCAGCAGGAAACACTGGCGGTCTATCGGCAGTAGCGCTTGGCCTTGAGCCTCGCTTCGCAACGGGAGAGCCCGATGCCGTATGTTTCCCATCTCTTCTTCAGAACAGCCATCGTGTTCCTGGTGATCGGGATTGCGGTTGGCCTGCACATGGCCATTTCCGGTGACCACAGCGTGGCACCGGCACACGCGCACATCAACCTGCTGGGCTGGGTCACCAGTGCGCTCTTCGGCGGGTATTATGCCCTCAATCCTGCCAAGGCGCAGCGACGGATCGCGATGATCCAGTACGGTGTGTACACGGCGGGCATCGCGATCATGCTGCCGTCTCTTTACGTGCTGCTCTCAGGATACCCTGAGATTGGGCCCGTCGTCGCGGGGTCGGCCTTCATAGTTTATGCGGGCGTGATCCTGTTTGCCGTTGTTCTCTTCGCACGAGGGGAAAGCAAGCAGGCTTTACGACCGAGAGAACCAGCTGTTTAGGCTCGATACATAGACCACAGAACAGATCTTCGGCATGTCCCACAGGTGTATGGATCTGAGGGCAAGGCCGGGAGACCCACCAATCCTGCCGCTTTGGGGTGCTCTTATGTTCCCCGAGCAGTAAGCTGCGTCGCCAGAAAGTATTCGGACATTCAGGCGAAAGCCACCTCAAGTCGCCTGTCGCTTCGGGATATCACCTGGCAGGCGCGATGGAAATCGTCAGCTAGAATGTGAAGCTTGAACTTGTCGGGTACGTTGGCCGTACTCACGAAGTCGATGCCCGCTCCCGTCTGCGACAGGCTGCGCACCGTGCAGTCGATGGTCGAGCGGCCGGCGTTGAAGGCGATGCGTCCGCCCTTGAGGACGCGCCGTCGCACATCCGACGTCGTCGGGGCTGCTGCAACGGGAGAGCGCCATACGGTGCAGCGGTTGCGGCCATCTTCCTTGGCAGCGTAGAGCGCCGCATCCGCGCGCTGGAGCAGCGTATCGACATCCCCAATCGAAGGATCAATCCCGCACACGCCGAAGCTCGCAGTCGCGCTGATCGTCGCCGTCTCGGCCGTCAAACGCAGCCTCGCGATGCTGGAGCGCAGCTTCTCCGCCACGGGTAAGGCTGCAGAAGCCGCGGTGTGCGGCAGCAGGATGGCGAATTCCTCACCGCCAAGCCTGCCGACGATGTCCGATCCCCGAAGTTCGCGCCTGCAGGCGGCTACGGCCTCGCTCAACAGGCGGTCGCCAGTGCCGTGACCGTGCGTGTCGTTGACCAGCTTGAAGTGATCGAGATCCAGCATCAGAAGACTGAGGTCGTGACGATGACGTTGCGCCAGCGCCAAGGCACGGCCAGCCTCCTCCCGGAACGTGCGCCTCGACATGGCGCCCGTCAGGCTGTCCGTCGTCGCCAGGGTGCGAAGCTCCAGCTCGCTCAGAACCAATCGCGAGAGATCCGTCAGGATCTCCACCTCGTGAGCGGCGAACGAGCGGGGCTTGGTGTCTGCTGCGCACAAGGTGCCGAGGGCCTGTCCCTCCGGGGTCAACAAGGGAATGCCGGCATAGAAGCGCAGCTCAAGCCCACCGGTCACGCACGGGTTTGTTTGCACCCTTGGATCGACAAGGGTGTTCTCGACGATCAGCGGCTGAGCTTGCTTGACTGCCAGATTGCACAAGGAGTGCGCCAGATCAGTCTCGGACTGGTTGAGCCCCTGCCGAGACTTGAACCACTGCCTGTGCCCGTCGATCAGCGTGACGGCCGCGATCGGAACGTCGAAGACGCGACGAACCAGGCGCGTGATGCGGTCGAATGCTTCTTCCTGAGGAGTGTCGAGGATGTCGTAGCAATCGAGTACGCAAAGGCGCTCATCCTCTTGCTCGGCTTCGAATTGCATTGCGATACTCATCACACCTAGTACTTGCAGATCTCCAACTCTCTTCAGCCTTTATCGATGTAGGTCGTTTAGGAGTGGTTTACTGGTCAGCTGCCTCCTAACTCCTCACGCCGCTTTCACGGACTTACCGCCATCTAACTGCCTGTAGGAGGCCACGTTTGTGGGCGGCATCATTACCTGCCCAGCCCACGTTTGAGATTGATAACTGTGTTCGCTTCAGGAAGAGAGCCATCATGGATCGCGAGAAGCTGATCAAGCAGATCGAGCGGGCGGAAGCTCGCGCTGCAGAGCACCATCAACATCCGGTTGGTGACAAACCGGACACAGCGGCACGGGGCGGACGTGATAGCCCATCAGCACCTCCCTCACGCGCCCCTGGTTGACCCAGCGGACGCGCGATCTCGAACATGCTCCGGCCGGTAAGGCGCCGGCGACGTCGCAGACGCGGTCTCGCGTCTGGTTGGTCACCGTCGAGCGCGTCGAGCATGTCGACCAAGCGCTTGATCCCGTCGGCGATGCGGGCGCGGCGGTTGAGAGGGGCGTGCGGGAAGCGAGCGCGCCAACCCCATGCCGCCTTCAATCCCAGAAGGTATTTTCGTCGGTTCTGTCGGGGCATCAACGGGCAGTTTTGAAACTTTCATCGACGGCCATTGGCTCTTTCGGCTCCCCGCGGCGGGCGCGATGGCCCGCCGTGAAGACAGCCTCAATGCCTACGCGGTGTGTTGGTGTAACGGGGGTGGAGGTTGGGGTAAGGTGTCATCGCATGGGCTTCTCGCCGGCCGGCAGCGGGTTCTCCCGGTGAAACTTCTCTCGGCGCTCCAAGTCCCGCACCGCAGTCGATCTGGCATGATCCCCAACCCTCTTCTGCACGGCCGCCACGGCTTCATCCGGATCGGCACGCCGCCAGATGAGGAGGCGGACGGCGACCCTCATGGCCTCCACGAAGGCGGCTTTGTCGAGCATCATCACGCTCCCGCGCCGGCTGCGCCACATCAGCGCCTCAAGCACGGCACGGTCGACCTGCGACGCCTCGGGCACTCGGCGGGCTCGCCGGCCGGCGCGCCAATTTGCCGTCCGCTGCCGGTCCTCCCGCATGATCTGGGGGATGCTCTTGCGAGCGACAGGTTTAGGCCTGCCTTTGTCAGAGCCAGCCTTCGAGGAGACGAGCACTGGCCCGGCCTTAGCGGGCGAGACTGTCTTTGAGGTCACAGTTTCAGGGGAAGCAGTCGTTGGTGTGGCGTCGTCATCCATGGGTCGTCCTCCAGTGTCGAGGACGCTAGGCTGGGCGATGCGGCGGCAAGCCACAAAGGCACCCTCCGAGACGTCACTCGCCTGACCGCGCGAAATTTTCTCCACGTGAATTGCCGAACCCTGTGATTTCTATCCTGTCGGCCTCGTGCAGTCGGGGTCGGCGCCCGGACCGCTCAGTCCGCGGGAATGCAGACGATGAAGATCGCGGTCACGATCGACCAGGCCGTCGCGATGTCCGGCATCGGCCGGACCACCCTTTACAAGCTGATCAGGGAAGGCAGGCTGCACCCACGCAAGCTGGGCAATCGCACGCTGATCCTCGTCGACGAGCTGGAGGCCTGCATCCGCTCCCTTCCAGCTATCGAGGCGAGGTCGGGATAGGCGATGTCGAAGGCTGACACGGCAGCGGACAGCGGCGAACGATCACGCACAGCGCAGCGCAGAAGTGGGGAACAAAGTGGGGGAAGGATCAGGCGCCTCGGAAAATTCCCGAGTATAAACAGCTACTTAAGAACAATGATTGGCGGAGAGGGAGGGACTCGCCGCCACGTGGGTGAAAACCCATACAAAACAAGGATTTCGACAATCGCGAAACAAGCCCTGTGTACCACGCTTGCGCCCTCCAGTCCAGCCATTCTAGTGGGCGAGTTCTTCCCACGGATTGCCGTGCGCCGCCCTCCCCTTTCCGCCTGACACAGCTCCTCGAACGCTGGCTGGCCACGGAGCCGGCCGCTCGCCTGGGCGAGGGCAAGTTTGGGCGCTGATCTCTTCGGAGAAGGTGGAGAGGGGGCTGCTATGCCATGACCGCACGCGCCCCCTCGTTACCCTGGTCACCGTGAAAGCTGCGGGCAAGCCCACCATGCACCGATTTAGGTCGGGCAGCGACGAAGGGCTCGATGGTGGTGCTGGTTCTTCTATTCCCTGTTGCCCTATTCGGCGCCGCTGTCCTGCTTCTCGTGGCGCGACATCGCACGGGGACGTGGAGGGCCGCCCGCGGCGGTCCGCTCCTGCTGCTTTGACGCTTCTCGCCAGCTATGCCCTGGCCTTCGTCGGGCTGAACGCCGCCCCCTACTACGAGGACAACGGGGCGGCGGAGTTCATCGAGTTTCGGTACCGCTGGACCTGGGCGGCGGTGATCGGCGGCCTCGTCTCCATGTTCAGCGTGCCCGGCGTCTTCGCTTTGCGTGCCCTCTGGCTCTGGTGGCGGTGCCGGAACGCGCAAGCTACGGACAGGCCGCCCCGGGAGCGCGCCTGAAGCGGCGTCGCACCCGACGCGCCGAGCATCGAGGGACCTTGCGGCATCCTAGCGTCTCTCGACTCCAGCCGAGCCCGGCTCGAACCTCGATCGTCCCGACCACCAGGAATGAGCTCGCGGCTCATCGCAGTCCAAGGATGCTCGCAAGGACGCCCGCCGCCAGGCAGAGCGGGAGGCAAGCGGCGGCGCGAAACCCGGCCCAGGCAAAGACCTGCAGGATAGGCCGGCAATTGACGCCGTCGCCGGCGCCATGATCAGGGCGAGCGATTGGTCGAGGGTGTCAATGCCGATGGCCGCTGCCGGCCAGCGTCACGGGGGAGCAAGACGTTGGCCCCTATCGAGCCTATTGGGTCTTGGTTACGCTTGCGCTTACCCTCCTGACCATCGCTCTCGTGGGACGTGGCGCAGGCGAGCCGCTGCCCATACGCCTGCGGCGCCTCCCAGCTCGGATGCGCGGCATCACGGGCGTGTTGCTCGCCGCGAGCGTCGTCAGCATCGTCGGATTAGGCCTTCTGATCGTCGCCAGGCAATGAACGAGGATCAGGGCAGCATCCGCGGAGTGGCATCGAGGCGCTGCAGAGTGGCAGAAGTCGCTCAAGCAAGCGATCTGACAAGCTGGCGAGTCAGCTCACATCTGCTTGGCCGATGGGCAGCATCGACCGATATTTTCATGCTGCCAATCGAGCCCCCCTTACAGCCCAAGCAATATGCAAACCAGTTCCCATCTCGACGTCGTCATGACCAGATCGCTCCAGACTTCGGTGCACCGAGTGCTTTCCGAGATTAAAGCTGATCAACGCGGCTCAGCGAGAACACACTTCCCCGACGAGCAGATCGCGATCAACGGTCATGTTCACGACTGGCCAGCTCCGGCCTTGCCAGCGAGATCTTTCAGGACTCCAAGAAACACCTCGAAACGCTCCGGCCCCACCTCCTGCGACCATTCTGCCTGCAATTGCTCCAAGCGGGCGAAGATCACTTCCGCGATGGCCCACCCCTGCGGCGTCACGTGCACGAGGCGCCTGTCCCCGTCCCCGCCCGCCCGACGCTCGACGTAGCCGAGCCCCTCGAGCTGCACGAGCAGGTAGTTCATGGCCTGGCGCGACATATTCTTCCGCCGCGCCAGTTCGGACGGCCTCACGCCGTCGAGGAGCGGATAGGAGAAGACGGCGAAGTGGGCCTCCTGGAAGCCCGTGAAGCCCGCCTCGTGGATCGCCGACATAAGCTGGAGCCGCACGTGCTGCCAGGTGATTCGCATAAGGGCGCCGAAGGTCGTCGGCGGAAGGGCCCGCCGCGGCGCTGCGGAAGCATCGGCCGGGTATTGCATTGACATAGATGTAAAGTCGCTTTACACATTTCGTAAAGAGACTTTACAGATGGCGGGACGACGATGGAAGCGGCTATGAGCGATCTCGTGCGCATCGGAGAGCTCGAGCTGCGCTTCAAGGTCGGCGAGCCCTCCGCCACGATGTTCGAGTTCCGTGTGCCGCCCCGCGCCCGCGTTCCCGCCCCGCACCATCACGCCGAGGCCGACGAGATCGTCTACAGCCTCGAAGGGATCCTGACGGTGACGGTGGACGGCACGGTCCAGGAGCTGACACCGGGAGAGGCCCTCTTCATCCCCCGCGGCAGCGTGCATCACCACGAGAACCTGCATCCCGACCTGTCGCGATCGCTCGTGGTGATCACGCCGGGAACGATCACTCGCGCCTACTTCGAGGAGCTCGCCGCCGTGATCAACGTGCCCGGCAAGCCGGATCTCGAGAAGGCTCGCGAGATCATGGCGCGGCACGGCCTCGCGCCGGCCTGAGCTTTGGCAGGAATCGCGCAGGCACGATGCGCCTCCTTTTCCACAACGACCAACCAAGCAGCGAGCCCCGAAGCCATGTCCGAGACGCAGACTGACACCTACTTCCTGGCGGGCATCCTGCTGCGATTTCTCCAACGGGATCCGGAGGCGGGCTACTGCCTCGTGGAGGCGCTCGTTTCCCCGGGAGCCGGCCCGCCGCCCAACCGTCACCCCAGCACGACGAGGCCTTCTTCGTTCTTGAGGGCACCTTCGAGTTTGGGGTCGGCGCCGACACCCGCGATCTCGGCACGGGCGAGTTCGTGCGCATCCCGCATGGCGAGGCGCACACCTTCAGGAACGTCGGAGCGGGGCCGGGGCGCCTGCTCATCCTGAACACGCCGGGAACGCTACACGTCAACTTCTTCTCGCAGGCGGGTGAGCCGATGCCGCAGGGCACCTGGAGCTTGCCCGATCCCCTGCCCGCGCCCGATGTCCCGCGCATCCTCGAAGTCGGGCGCCGTCATGGCATGGAGTTCCTGCTTCCCGCGAGCTAGGCCACGGCTGCCGCAGGCTAGGTCAAGGCTGCCGTCAGGACCTTCTCGTCGGACCGCATGCGATCAATGAGTTCGTGAAGCGTCATCCGCAAGGCTGCCAGATCGGCGTCGTCGATGCCTGTGCGGCACTCGACGGCGTTCTGGGCCGGCGCGGCTGCAGCTTCCAGGGCGATGCCTGCGGCTGTGGGCGCGATCAAAACGTGCCTTTTGTCTGCGGGACTCGCGCGGCGCATGAGGTATCCGGCGCGCTCCAACTGGCCAAGGAGCGGCGTCACCGCGCTTGGTCCGAGCTGGAGGCGCTCCGCGATCCGCTTGGCAGGTACCTCATCCTCCTGCCAGAGCACCATCATGACGAGGTATTGGGGATAGGTCAGGTCCAATCGAGCAAGCAAGGGGCGATAGGCGCGGGTGACAGCGTTCGTCGCCGCGTAGAGGGCGAAGCAGAGCTGATCGTCGAGCCGAACCGTGCCCGTGACCCGATTCACCATGGTCCCGTTTCCCATTTGCGCCGCACAAAGTCGTTCACGTATGAACCATCTAACCCATTCGCGGGCAAAACCTACGATAAGCCCTCGTGCCTGCCTGATCGCATGAGGATGTGAACGGAATAACCCAGGTGTTATCGATGAGCGGCAACGAACCCCGCCAACACTCGAGCGAGAACCCGCCGCAAGACGATCTAGCGGTGCTGCAGCTCATCGCCAACGGCGAGAGCTACGACGAGGCCGCCGGCATCCTCGACGTGGGTCGCGACGTCGTGGACGAAGCCATGCGCCGCGTTCGCAGATC
Source organism: Aurantimonadaceae bacterium (assembly GCA_947474855.1). Lineage (GTDB taxonomy): Bacteria > Pseudomonadota > Alphaproteobacteria > Rhizobiales > Rhizobiaceae > Antarcticirhabdus. The sequence goes on from CANJKV010000004.1 coordinate 45,072, forward strand.
GCTCGAAGCATTGACCGACGAGCATGCCGTCGCCCTGGCTTTCCGTTGTCGGATGATCGATTAAGCTGCATCTAAACGGCGAGACCAGCGAGAACACTCATGGTCCCGCCGCAACGACGGATGCGATGGTCGGAGGGGACGGTAGATGCTGACGGTCGGCGACCTGTCCAGCACCATGCTCGACATCATCGGCAAGCTGGCGGAGGGAGAGAGCCTTCCACAGATCGCGATTGACCTCCGTCTCAGCGAAGACGATGTCGACGTCATCGTCGCGGCGGCGGCCAAGGTCCTGCGGGCGCGCAACCGAGTCCATGTCGTCAACATCGCGCTTCGCCGCCGGCTGATCTGATCCTTGCAAAAGCTGACATGACGCGTCGAAGTCCGGCGCGCCGATCCACCAGACCACGCCCGATCACGCATGAAGCCGCAGCAGCCAGTCGCGCAGCGCTCCGGCAGCATCGCGCCAGCGCGGCTCCAGCATCAGCGCGTGGCCGAGCCGCGGCAGGAGCGTCGGGCCGCAGCCGTAGTAGAGGCCGGTGCGCCAGATCTCGTCGGCGGGAACGATGCGGTCGTCCAGCCCGCCCAGCACGAAGGTCGGCGGAGCGGTCCAGGCAAGCGGCGCGAACGGTGGCCATCCCTGAAGCTCGGGGCCGATCCGCGGCGACTCGCGTCCGATGCGCGAGGCGAAGCGCTCCAGGTCTTCAGGCGGTAGATCGGGCGAGAACAAGGCTTCGCGCACGAGATCACGGTCGACGAGCGGGCTCCTGCCCGAGGACATGGCGAGCACGCTCGCGAACAGGTGCGGCGACAGGATCCCCATGCGCAGCGCCGAGGGTGCGAGCCCCCAAGGGGGCACGGACGCCAGCAGTGCCATGCCCGCCGCTTGGCCTCCGCCTTGGATGAACTTCTGCACCACCGCTCCGCCGAGCGAGTGACCGACGAGCACGATCGGTCCCTCGATCAGGCTCGCCAGCACCGGGTAGGAGCGAAGTCGCCTCGGAAAGCCGCCCGCTCGGCGGCTTCCTCGCTTGGCAAGCTCTCGCATCCTGGCGACGCGTTCCCTCCAGGCAGCCAACCCGTCAGTAGCCCTGGTTCTGCATCCGTGCGAAGCCGCGGAACCCACCCTCGATCATGAGCGCCCCTTCGGTCTTCGCCACCCGATCCGCAAGCTCCGAAAGATCGACGGAAGCTTCGGCGTCGAACAGATCCTGCAAGGCATCCTCGAGGAGCATGAACATCTTCACCAACGTCAATCTATCGACCTTCCCTCCATGGCTCGCAGAATTCCCGACGAGCCGAAGGGCGCCCAACGTCCTAGAATGTTCAAGACTGCGACCCGAGAACAAGATCAGAAGCTTGTGAAGGTTCTTATTGCCATTGCCAGGCTCATGATGCGCAATGATCTTCTCGGCGCAGGTGCGAAGCCTGTTTGCGCATGCGGCCGGATCGACCCAGAACAGCGAGAACGCCGTCAGCAACGTCGTCCTTATCTCCAAAGGCAGCGTGTGCGGCATCCGAATGATGGGAGGCGCCGGCGTCATGCCCAGGGGAACGAGCACCTCGGTTCCTCCGTCGCCGTAACAGGCGAGATCTTCCCTCTCCCATGTCTCGCCCGAGACCGCCACGACCTCTCCGCAATCGGCGACGTCGCAGATCAGGCTGCACGTGAATGTACCGCTCCCCTCCCTCGGGCAGTCGTACTCCTCCTCGCACCTGGGAAGGAGATGCCGCGCCACCCTCATGTCAAGGCTGTCTGCCACCAGCCTGACCTTTCCCGTCTCGCATCTGGGGCAAGGAAGCGGAGGCACCTCGGTTGTCCTGTAAAACTTCCTCCAAAGGGATTCGTCGACCATCAAACCCTCGCCTAGCAGCGGTTCCACGAGATGGATGATGCCGATCGATAGTTGCAGCTCGTTGCTCGAAACCCGGAGTATTTTACCGGGAACGCTCTTTCGAGCGGGCGCGTCGACGGCGATCCGCAGCCCGGCGCCGCCTTTACCCGGTCCGGACGCTCCTTCGTCGGCAACGACGTCGATGCAGCAGATCATGGATCGTCACGGTCCGCCCACCGTATCGCCCTGTGGAAGAATGAAGCGCCCTCGCAGTTCGGATCACCACGCAACCATGCCAGGATCTGGCTCCGATGCGATATCTTGCCGCGCAGGAGCGTCCTAAGAGTCCGTCCGGAAACTCATTCTGCTGAAGCGATGCGGCGGATGAGGACGTTCGCTGCGGCGGCATGGAGGAAGGCTGTCGACGAGGCGATCGTTGTTTCGGCATCCTTCCAGAGCCGCCGGTTGCGGCCGAGCCAGGCGAAGGTTCTCTCGACCACCCAGCGCCTCGGCTGCACGGCGAAGCCGATCTGGCCGGGCTTTGGTCGCACGATCTCGACCGGGACCGGGCTGGTCCGGCGGACCCTTTCGCCCTGATAGCCTCGATCTGCGAAGATGCGCTCGACGAAGGGGAAGCGGCTCCGCGATGCGCGGGCCAGGGGACCGGCGCCGTCACGGTCCTGGACCGAGGCTGCGCCAACGACAACCGTCAGCAATCGGCCGTCGGTATCGACCAGCGCGTGGCGTTTGCGACCGACGATCCGCTTGGCGCCGTCGTAACCGCGAGGCCCGCCGCTCTCGCAGGTTCGTGCGGTCTGGCTGTCCATGACCGCCGCGCTGGGTGAAGCTTGGCGGCCGCATCGTTCCCGGTCGGTCAGAACAAGCCGATGGCCGAGGCCCTCGAACAGGCGTTCGTCACGGAACCGGCGGAACCAGTCCCAGACCGTGCTGCGCGGCGGGAAGTGGTCCGGCAGCATACGCCATGGGCAACCGGAGCGCAGGATGAACAGCACCGCGTTGATGATCTCGCGCATCGGCCAAGCCCGAGGCCGGCCGGTCATGTCCGCTCTTGGCAGCACGGGTTCGATCAACGCCCATTCCGCGTCGGTAAGGTCGCTCGAATAGCGCAGATGGTCTCTGTTATGCTGGGCGCGGGTGGCTGGCGTCCACATGCCTGGCTCCACGGAAGGCTTCGAACACCTCCAAGGAATCAGCCGGATGCCGGCCACTCAACCCTTTCCGGACGGGCTCTAACCTTCGTCAGTCGCCCGATGGAGAGAAACCTCATGCGAGACGTGTCGGCGGAATGGCGCCCTGCCCTTCGTTCCCTTCTCGTGATAGCCTGCTCGCTCGTCGCAGGATGCGCGAACAAGCCTCTCCCGGAAGATGTGGCTCGCGGCTACGACACGGTCGACATCGTGGACAAGATCCGCTGCGAGTCGAGGGAAGCCGTGTACAGGGAGTTGCTTGCCCTTCTCGCGGAAAGAGGCGCGCCGGCCGCGGTCGTGAGATCCATCATGAACACGCCGGGCGAGATCCGGGAAAGCGATCTCGACGCGCTTCCCTCGCACCTCAGGAGCGAGATCGACGACTACTACAACGCCGGCATCGCTTACGACTTCAAGCTCAACATGACCGTCAACAACGTCGTCGAAGGGTCCGTGACGGCCCAGGATTCCTAGCCGACCGGGCTCTTTACGGGCATCCTAGGCGGCAAGAACGAACGGACGCGCAGCAACCAGCGGACGTTCCGGGTGAAGGATACCGTCCCCCAGCTGTTCATCGACCTGAGCATGAAGGATTGCGGCAGGCGGCAGGCAGGAGTTCGCCACGTCGACGATCGCAGCTTCTCGTATCCGATCACGGGGAACATAGGATTGAGGGAGATGGTCCGCACCTTTCGGAAGCTCGTCGAGCGGGACATACTGAAAGCCCCCCGCGGGAGCCGACACGAAGGAGGCGGTCCTGACGGACGAGATCGCCTTCACGACGAAGAACTCCGCGGAAGCGAAACCATCCTTCTCGTTCCAGCCGGTGACGACCGGCTTGCACCTGAGCGCGCTTTCGATTGGAACATCCGGCTACCGGGAGGACGTGCATAGGGTCATCGTCGCCCTTGCCATGCCCGAGGAGGTCACCGCGGCGGCTGACGCGAGCGCGTCTCGAACGAGCGGAGGAAGTACGGCGTCATCTCCGCCAAGGAGCGGAAGCGGCCCTTCTGCGTCCACGCGGCAAGTCTCGCCCCCATCCCCGACGTCGGCAAGGGCCGAGCAGGCGGCCGAGGCCGCGAGCCGAGCCATCGATGCGGTCCTCCTGCGCAACAACCTCTTCCTCGACAGGCGGGAGCTGGAGGACCTTCTCGACCGCTGATCGGCCGCCGTCCTGCGCCGAAGGCGCTTATGCGACCTTGCGTGCGTCGGGGAGAACGATGGAGCCAGGACCTTCGGAGCAAGCCCGATGCCGGCCCCGCCGGCGTCTTCCCCGATCCGAACCAGGCGACGGCCGGCCGCCATTGGCCGACCCCATCTTCATCGTTGACAACGGCCCCACAACTCCGCCTTACGCGCGGGGCCGTCTCGCCTGACCTGTCGCCGGGTCGAAGCCGACATCTCGATCCAGATCGACCAGTCGTGTTCGGTCGGCGCGCAATCGCGAACGTCGACCCGGAAACGAAGGGTCATCCCCGTTGGCGTCCCTAACCTTGACCGATATCGGCGGGCGTACCATGAAGCGTGCACTCGTCCTGCGCTTCCGGAAGCACGGGTCCGCCCACCTGAGCGAGGCGCTCGCCGCGGCGGGAGGCTTCCGCACGCACGCCGCCCTCTCGGCGCCCATCTGCAGGGCCGAGCCCAGACATGCCGACTTCGTGCTGCTGGACGAAGCCGCCTCAATGTCGCGCCTCGAGCAGCTGAGCGACGTATCTCTCGATGCCGTCGATCGGCACATGCTCTTCGACGACTTGCCGATCGAAGGTCACGGCGACGTGCTGAACACCAGACCTGGGTCGCGAAGGGCGTGGAAACGCGGCAGCAGCGCGACTGGCTGACGTCGAAGGGCTGCGGCATGGCGCAGGGCTACTACCTCGGCAGGCCCTCCGTTACAAAGCTCGCGGAAGGGTTCGGGCGCAACCGATCATCCCCATCAGCGCTATCGACGGCGGCCGGCACAACACGCCTCGCCAACTTCGAGACCGCAGTCTGCGACATGAAACGATCGAAGAACATGCTTGGACAGCACGGTCATTCCGGCCAGTTCGCCGGCCTGCCTATAAGCCCGCGTTCGGGCATCGAGCGAAGCCAAGCGACGAACGTCTCGACCTCCGGCGGGGGGAAGCGAACCTTGTGCCCTTGCGTGGAATGCACGAACTGCGAGAACCGGTCCGGGACCGACGGTCCGTCCTTTCCCCAATAGGCATAATCGCGTCCGAGCAACACCCTGCTCGTCGAACCCGTGTCGCGCTTCAAGTTCGGAAGACTGGGGCTGCCGTCCGCTTCGCTGTGGAACGAGTCCGCCTGGATCCAGGAACCGTCGACATCGCGATGATAGATGTTGTCGCCATGCCGCTGCATCAGACTGCCGTTCATGACCGGACGTCGACGCCGGAATCTCGGATCGCTCCAATAGCGATCGAAGTCCACGATCTCGTCGATGCGCATCCAGTACGACAGCCTGCCGTCGAGGCGGTTAGGCGCCGATCCCGTTCCGATCACATAGTCGCCCAGCTGCGCGAAGAGCCTGATCCGCGGCTTGCATGCCGCCAAGGAGCAGACGCCGTGAAACGGATTGGGTGCGAAGCCCAGGTCGTGATCGATGACATAGGTGAAGAGGCGCATCGCGCGATCAGCATCTGTTGCGCTTCGTCGGCACCGCGCCCCGCGCTCCACCGTCGGGGCGGTGCCAACTCTCGCCCTCGCCGCGGACGATCTCTCCGAAGCTGCGGGCATCCCATGGGACACACCCGGAACCGTACTCGTCGAGCACCCGGGGAAGCTCGCCGACCTGCCGCGACGGATGCCATATGCCGACGACCCTGGCGCCGCGTCCGGCGGCCTGCCTGGCGGCAGCCTCGACGGAACCGTCGAGATCCTCCCCCACGACGATGACGCAGACTTCGTCATCCTCCACGGCCGAAGAGTCTTCGGCGTCGTCGGTCTCCCCTTCCGTCTCATCGTCGCTGGGCCGCTCGTCGATCTCGTCGTCGTCCGACGCGTCCTCCCGGTCGGCTGCGGGATCGAACCCGTGGCCGGCCTCCTCGGCGATCTCGAGCCCCGCCTCCTCAAGGAGCTCGACGAGCTTCTCGGGATCGGGGCCGGCATGAAGGATCCGAATCCTGGCGATCATGAACGTTCCTTTGATGACCGGCGAGTCATGCAGAGGTGGTGACGAGCACCCACAATATGCAATAGCCGGGTCTCCTGCATCCGGTTCGCTCGTGGAACCAGCAGATCATAGCCGCGCTCCGGATCCGGAACGTCGGAAACCTCGATGGGGAAGGCATGGCGAGTTCGCCCTTGCGTTTCGACGACTACCAAGCCTCAGCCGCGTCGACCGACAGGACGCGTTCGAAGGCCTCCGAATTCGACCTGCCGATCCTGGGTCTGTTTGGGGAGACCGGGAGCCTTCTCGCCGAGGTGAAGAAGCGCCAACGCGATTCGGCGGCACACGGGGGCTATCGCGACCGAGTGGTCGAGGAGATGGGCGACGTGTTGTGGTATCTGGCCGTGATCGCGGACCGGGTTGCGATACCGTTGTCGCGCCTCGCGAACCATTCGTCCAAAGACGGCAGGACGTCGGATCAGATGAGGCACCTCGTCGATCTGCAGCCGCAACGTTCGCTCGATCTCGACAGCCCCACGGTCGCCTTCGAGCGGACGCTTCTAAGGCTGGCCGGAGCCGCAGGCAGACTCGCCGAGCATGGTGCCCGGAAGCACGGCGATCAAGCCGATCTGGAAGCGCTCCTGGCGGAGATCCTTCGTCTCCTGGTGGAAGCGGCGAACGAGGCGGGCGTGACTCTGGACGAGGCAGCCCGGGGGAACATGGCGAAGGCGGCCGACCGATGGGCGTCGGAGCGAACCTTTCCGTTGCCGTTCGACGAGGCATTCCCCTTCGAGGAGCGTCTTCCGCGTTCGTTGGACGTCGACGTGTTCGAACGCGAGGCCGCCAACGGCAAGCACTACGTCGTCCAGCGTTGCAACGGCGTCTTCATCGGGGATCGTCTGACGGACAACATCGTGACGCCCGACGATTATCGCTTCCACGACGTCTTCCACTACGCGAATGCCGCGGTTCTCGGCTGGTCACCGGTGACGCGTGCGTTGCTGAGGCTGAAGCGGAAGAGCGAGACGAAGATCGACGAGGGCCAGGACGGCGCGAGAGCGATCATTATCGAGGAAGCGATCTCCGCCTACGTGTTCGGCGAGGCGAAGAGAGAAGCGTTCTTCGAGGATGCATCGGAGGGCGACCTGGGCTTCTCCCTGCTGAAGTCCGTTCGCCAGTTCGCCAGAGGATACGAGGTCGATCGCTGCCCCCTGTGGCTGTGGGAGAGGGCGATCCTGCAGGGCTGCGCCGCCTTCCGCTTCCTGCGCCTTCGTCGTCGGGGAACACTCCGGATCGACCTGCCCGCCCGGGAATTGCGGATCGAGGAGATGCCGGCTTGACGCCGTCCTCGTTCGTGGATGCCATGGCCGGGCTCAGATTCCCGGATGTCTTCAACCCTTACGCGCAAGTATGTGAAATCCACGATCGTTCCGATGCTCCGGAGATTCGTCGAGACAACCTGCGGCGGGTGGTGGAAGCGGCCATCGCGGCGGAGGTCGAGACCTTCTGGATCGCCCGGGATCTCGGCTACCGTGGCGGACGACGTACGGGCCTAGCGCTGACCGACGAGGCGCACCTGCCTCTTCATGCGGGCATCATGGGGATCCCATCGCTTCGGCAAGCGACGGTGGGGCCGGCGGTGCGGGAGCGCACGGCGACCGTCATCTGGAACATGCTGCGCGAGTTGCGGCGGCCGGTGTTCCTCTGGAACGTGTTCCCCCTTCACCCTCATTCCCGGGGCGATCCGCTCTCGAACAGATGCCACACCAGGGCGGAGCGCGAGGCATGCCGGGCGGTCCTGGACTGGCTGCTTTCCACGCTTCGTCCGCGGTCCGTCGTGGCGATCGGACGGGACGCGCAGGATGCGCTCGTCGATCTGGGAGTCCGCTCGACGCCGGTTCGTCACCCGAGCTACGGTGGTCAGACCGAGTTCGTAGCCGGAGTGCGCGAACACTATGGCCTGCCTCGAGGCTTGGACGCGGGGCGTCAGCTCTCGATCTTCCAGTCGTGAGCGGCAAGCTGGAAATCGGGACGACATGACGGACGCTACCTTCCTGCACCTGACGGACGCCCACCTTTCGACGACGGGCGTTCCGTTCCGCATGGACGACCACAAGGTGCGGCTTCCCAGGCTCGATCATCCGGATCGTGCTCAGGTCCTCGATCTGCTGCTCTCGCGGGTGGCCGAAAGGCTCGACGCCGCCGGCCGTCGGATCGACGCGGTGCTGTTCTCCGGCGACGCGCAGGAACGGGGCGGCCCGGGCGGCCACCGTCGCGTCCTGGACATCCTGCTCCATCGCCTCGCACGGTGCGGGATCGGCCCGGAACGCATCGTCGCCGTCCCCGGCAACCACGACGTTCCGAAAGGCAGCGACCCAAGTTCGACCACCCGCTACTCGGACTTCGTCGCGGCGTGGAAGGCGGCCGGATGCGTCGTTCCTTGGCTCGACGGCGAGCCGCTCCCCACGCAGGACGAGCTCCATCGCTTTCGACTGCTGGCTCCGGATCGCTCGTGGGTTGTGCTGCCGCTGAACACCAGCAACTGGTGCCAGGTGCGGGCCGAGTTGCCGTCCCCGCTGAAGGAAGCCTGGCCGCTGATACCCGATCTGCTGGAGGCCGCAGGCGCCGGGCAGCGCCAGGTCCTTCTCGATCAGCTGGAAAAGCTCGTAAGCTACGATGTCGCTCGCGTGTCGGGTGAGCAGATGGAGATCATGCGGGAGGTCGCACGATCGACGCCGGCTCCTGCGTCGGGATCCCAGACGCGGATCATGGTCATGCATCACCATCTCCGCAACCCGGATCTGCGCGAGGAGATCCGCCCCTTCGCGGATCTCGTCAACGTCGAGCTGGTAAGACGCTTCATCCGGGAGAACCGGATCAACGTCGTCGTCCACGGACACAAGCACCAACAGCAGGTGGGTTACGACCACGATGCCGAGGGCGCCGCGCACCGTCGCACGCTCCTGGTGTCCGGCGGCACCTTCGACGAAGGGCGGGAGCGGGATGCCGCCCGCATCCTGACCCTTGGCGGCCTTCCCAATCTCGCCGCGCTGACCGTCACGACGTTCTCCCTGCCGAGATCCGGATCGAACCTCGACGCGATCGAGGACGCCCCGCGACCGCTGTGGTCCTGCAGCGAGGCGGGCGGAGCCCCGACGGTGGTGCAGGGTTCGGATCTCAACGAGGTGTACGAACGCGCATGCGACGCCGCCACCAACGACGCGAAGGGCGGCATCCTCGTCGTTCATCTCGACCTTCCCGACGACCAACTGGCCCGGATCCTGGTTCCGAAGTCCTATCCCTACGTCGACGGGCTGGACGAGGATCGACGGGAGGAATGGTTCGGAGAGCTGGTATCATGGTGGCAGCTCGACCGTTCGAAGCTGGAGAGCCGCATACCCTACATCCACGGCAACCGTCTTCGACGGTATGCGGGGGGGTTCGACCAGATCGCCAGGATCGTGCGACTCCTGCGGGGCCCGGCCACGACGAAGGCGATCGCCGTCCTCGTGGATCCGCTGCGCGACTTCGACCCGGAGGGACGAAAGGAGCGCTTCGCCTCGTTCTGCCTCGTGGAGTTCAAGCGACGGGAAGATGGCGACCGGAAGCTCGTGGACGCGATCGCCTTCTATCGGACGCAGGAGTTCGCGAAGTGGTGGCCGATCAACGTGGCCGAGCTCCGGCACCTGCAGCGGGAGATCGGCGGTCAGGTCGGACTGGAGGTCGGAAGGATCACGACGATCTGCGCCGACGCCCGCGTCCAGGCGCCCTCGCCTTCGGCCGTGACGATGCCGATCCTGGACCGCTGGCTGGATCAGGCGCCGGAGCGCCTGCACCTACTTGCCCAGCTTCTCGTCCAAGGGGCGCCGGACGCACCGAGACGTGATCGCGCATTGGCCGACTGGAGGCTCGCCCTCGTCGAGCTGCGCGCATCGACGAAACGGTACAATCCGGATGGCAATCCCCTCTCCGTGGAAGGCCTATCCGTCCTGGGGTCCTTCGTCCGGGAGTCGGGAGGTCCCGAGGCGGGCAGGCTCGCAGGGCTCCTCGAGGATCTGGCGACGATCAACGACTCCATCGCCCGGACGACGGAGAGGGAGGCTTTCGAGCGGCTTGCGGCATCGGCTGAACGCCGCATCCAGGAACTTGAGAGCTTCAGGCCGACCACGGCTCCTGCCGGCCATTGAGAGCCTGGGGCCGAGCGCCGCGCGATGATGGCGGACCGATCGTCGCCACGTCGTTTCGGCGCATGGCGTCGTTCGCTCGGATCCGAAGCGAGTGTCACGCAGCGTTACGGAACCGGCGGGAAGGAGTTACGTCGTCGGATCGCGCCGCGTCGAAAGACGAGGGATCGTGCGGTCGGGGAGCCTCGATCCGGGGACTCGAAGCCTGAACGAGCCCCTGGAAACCCGCCCACCGGCGGGAAGCCCAGTTTTCAAACGTAACAGTTTATGATACGCTTTTCGCGCTATGGATACATCCGATCCCTTCGTTCTTGCCCTCGGGGCCTTCGTCGGCTCTGCAGCGAAGGGCAACAAGGCCGAGGCTGCCCGCATGCTCGGGGTGGCTCGCCCCGAGATTTACCGTTACCTCGCCGGAGTACGCCCGCATCGAGCCAAACGCGAGCGATTGGAGGCCTATCTCGCCACGGCAGCCGGCAGATCTCCGAGCGGCGGCGAGCCCGCCGGCACGAGCGCCGGAGCCGGACTTGATGATACGGTAAACGTATCTGAATTGTTGAATTCCTTGCGATTCGTGATACGATTGATCGAGGCGGATCTGGAGAACGGCCGCAGAAGCGGGCGAGCCACGCGCGACGTCGCGCCGTCCGAACGGGATGATGCCGGATGAGCCGCACCGACCTTCTTCTACAGCTTGTCCGCGCAGGCGCGTCCAACGACCACGCGATGCTGGAGCGCACCGTGGCGGCGCTGGTTGCGGAAGCTCGTGCGAAGCAACACCATACCCTGGCGGACAGGCTGACGAAGGTCCTCGGGGACAGCATCGACCTTCGGGCTCCTCGATCCGTCGGAGGGTCCTCCTTGCCTGACAAGATCCGTGAGCTGCTCGTGGAGCGTCCGGCGAGGCGATCGCTCGACGATCTCGTGCTGCCTGATGCGGTCCAGACGGAAACGTGCGAGTTCGTCGAGGAGCAAAGAGGGGCGGACCTTCTGCGATCCTATTCCCTGGAGCCTCGTCACAAGGTGATGCTCGTCGGGCCGCCCGGCAACGGCAAGACCACCCTTGCGGAAGCGATCGCTTTCGAGTTGTCGGTCCCCCTCTACGTCGTGCGCTACGAGGCGATCATCGGCAGCTATCTCGGCGAGACGGCGAGCCGCCTGAAACGTGTGTTCGATTTTGCGCGGACCACGCCGTGCGTCCTCTTCCTCGACGAGTTCGACGCGATCGGCAAGGAGCGTGGAGACGTCCACGAGACGGGCGAGATCAAGCGGGTCGTGTCGTCCCTCCTGATGCAGATCGACGAGCTTCCATCCTACACGATCGTCATTTGCGCCACCAACCATCCCGAACTTCTCGACCGGGCGGTGTGGCGGCGCTTCCAGATGAGGCTCGAGCTGCCACCTCCGACCCCGGCGCAATTGGCGCGGCTGGTCGCGGACGCGGAGCGAACGCTGGGAAAGCGGTTGGGCGTCGCCCCGCAGTCCGTCGCCAGGGCGCTGAAGGGCGCGAGCTTCGCGGAAGCGGAGGAATTCATCCTTGATCTGCGACGCCGGATGGTGCTCTCAGGCACGGGTGAACCGACGGTGCAGATCGTAAAGCGTCGGCTGAAGTTCTGGCGCGAGCGGTTCGCCCGCGCCCTCGGAGAAGACACGAACTACGATGGCCCGGAGCCCGATCATCCCCCTCGCACGGACCGGGACGGGGAAACGACTGACGAGGAAGCGTAGCATCCCGCTCCCGAAGACGACCTTCGGGTCGCAGGCGGCTCGTCTCGGGCCGCGGCTCGATGATCGTCTCGCCCGCATCGTCTCCGGCCGCGACATCGAGGTGGACACCAATCCGACCGCCTTCGCTCCCGAACGGGTCCTGGTCTTCGAGATCCTCGGCGAACTCGGCGACTTCGCCAAGGCGGCTCGCAGGATCGGGCTCGAGTGGCTCGCGGAGCGCATCGTCACTCTCCTGGATCCCGAGATCGTGCTTCGCACGGCAGGCGACGGCGAGGACGGCGACGTGGACGACGAGGTGGACGGCGTCGACTTCGTGCTCCAGGAAGACGAGAAGCCTTCGGAGGCCCCGGGTCGCCTCTACTTCGCCATGCCGACCCTTGAAGCCTTTCGACGGTTGAAGTCGCTGTGGGACCGATTCAAGCTCGACGGAAGTTTGCCGTCTGGCCATTCGGATTGGCGCGACCTCTTTCATCGGCTGCACGACTTACGCGCCTGGGGCCCTGCGGACCGGGTGGCGCCGCACACCCAAACCCATCTCGGTCGCCAGCTCGCCGAAGAACCGGCCTCGCGCCTCAACGTGGAACTCGACCTCTGGTACCGCGCCGACGAGCGGTCTCGCTCGGCGGCGTTCGAACGCATGCGCTCGCAGCTATCCGAGGTCGGCGGCATCCTGCTGGACAGTGCCGAGATGCCCGACGTCCACTACCATGCGGCGCTGGTCAGCCTTCCACCCGGCGGGGCCGCCGAACTTGTTCAACTGCATGGCCCGCTCGCATCTTCCCGCGAGGTGATGTCGGTCCGTCCCCAGTCCATGTTCCGCGCAGTCCCGTCCGACAACGAGCTCCAGGAGGACACCGCTGTCGACCGCGTGCTCGCCGAACGTGACGGAAGGCCGTCGCTCGCGGCCCTCGTCGACGGCCTTCCCGTGGAAAACCACGTGCTGTTGCAGAACCGCCTCGACGTCGTCGACATCGGCGTCGTCAGCGCCTCGGTCCCGCTTCCACGCCGCCGGCACGCCACGGCGATGGCGTCCTTGATCCTGCATGGCGACCTGCAGGACGGCGAGCCGCCGATCGACCGGGTCCTGAAGGTCGTTCCGATCCTTAGCCCGACGGCCGACGGCACGGAGCAGCCCCCGTCCGACAAACTCGCCGTCAAGCTGATATGCGAGGCCATCGAGGATCTGAAGAACGGCCGCGACGGCAACGGACCGAGCGGGCGGGACGTCATCCTCGTCAATCATTCCGTCTGCGACGAGGCGAATCCCTTTACGGGTGCCATGAGCCACTGGGCAAGGGTACTCGATCACCTCTCCTACAAGCATGGCATCTTGTTCGTCGCCAGCGCCGGCAACATCCGGAGCGGCTTCCCGGTCTCGGCATATGCCACGGTCTCCGAGTTCCATAAGGCGGATCCGAAAACCCGGCGGAGCCACATCCTGCGAGCCGTAGACGCCGCGAAGGCCGAGCGCGGCATGTATTCTCCCGCAGAGTCGTTGAACGCCCTCACGGTCGGGGCGGCGCACGCCGACGGATCGACGCGTCCGGTCCCGTCGAACATCGTGGACCCGTTCGGCGAGATGCGGATGAGCAACCTCGGTTCGCGCGTCGGCCTTGGATTCGGACGTGCGGTGAAGCCAGACGTCCTGATGCCGGGTGGACGTCAGGCGGCACAAGGCAGCCTCACTCCGCTTTCCGTTCGCGGCTTCGACGCCGGGGCATGTTTCGGGCAGCTGGCAGCCGCGCCGGACCAACACGGCGGATCGTTCGACAGGACCTTTTTCACATCCGGCACGAGCAACGCCGCGGCGCTCGCGACGCGGGCGGGCCTTCTGATAGCGGACGCGCTTGACGAAACATACGAGGATCGCGACCTGCCTTGGTACCGGCAAGCAGAGGCGGCCTGCATGCTGAAAGCGCTCGTGGCGCATTCCGCAGCCTGGGGCGCCGCTGGCGAGGAACTCGACTCCCTGCTTCCTCCGACGGAGAGCCGCAGGCACGTGCCGCGCCGATCGAACATATCCCGCTATCTCGGATATGGCCTAGGGGATGTCGGAAGGATCATCGACGCGTCCCAGCACCGCGTGACGCTCCTCGCCACGGATCTCATAAGGAAGAACCAGCGTCACGAGTATCGCATTCCTCTGCCCTCGGAACTGGCGAGCCGCACCGACGTGCGTCGCGTCACCGTGACGCTGGGTTGGCTCACCCCGCTGTTTCATCAGAGAACGAACTATCGGGCCGTAGCCCTTCAAGTGGTCGGGTCCGACGGATCGAGCCACCTTTGGGAAGGGGTGAAGCGCGTTCCGCTGCAACCTCCCCTGGGAGCGACGACCCGGGGCACACTGTTCCATACGATCTACGAAGGCGATCGAGCCGTCCCATTCGGGCCCGACGCGGAGATCCTGCTCAACGTGCAGGCTTCGTCGAGACTGACCGGCCCGATCTCCAGGGAAAACGTGCCCTATGCACTGGCGGTCTCGCTCGAGGTCGCGCCGAGTCTGGATGCCGACATCTTCACTTCTGTGGCGAACCGCCTGCGGCCGCCGATCGGAGCCCGTGCATGAACGACGATTTCGAAGAAGGCGCATCCCTCGCCTTCGAACCGGAAGAAGCCATCGCTGCGTATCTCGACGACATCGAGGACCTGGAAGCAGCGGCAGCGCTTCGACGCAAGGTCGTCCGCGGCCAGAGCATCGCGAGCCTGCTCGGTCTGGAATACGCGATCAGCGCTCATCACTACGGATACATCTCCGAGTCGGAAACCGGTCGAGCTCCGATCGTGCCGGCGACTTCGGTCAAGCCGGACCCCGACCTCGTCAACACTGCGGTGAAGGTGACCCTGGAGAAGTTCTACGTCGAATCGTACCCCGGCATCGGTCGGCATACGATCCTTCTGGAGGTCCTTGGACGCAATCAGGCCGGAAGCGAAGCGGAGGATCTGCGCTTCACCTCGGTCGTGGAGGCGAACGATCGCGACAGCGTCGCCATCGCTGGCATCCCGCTGTTCGTAGGCCTGCGGGTGCCGCCCGACGGGATCGCCTTCAAGGGTCGCACGATCGGCCTGAGGTCGAGCGGCGACGCCATGATCGTCGACGCCCTCAAGAGTGGCGCCTTCCAAAGCGGAATGAAGCTGCTCGGACATGTGCAGCCCGTAATACCGCAGTTCGTCCAGTTGGCGGCCGGCGTCACCGCTGGCCTCGCCAAGCGACGGCTCAACAAGCAGATCCAGACGTTCCAGCTCGGGCTGGACTTCTCCGACCAATCGACGGCTCCCTCGCTGCGCCTCGGCGCGTACGTGGTCGTGCAGGCCCCGGACGACGGCTCCTGGTCGTGGTCGGACTGGATCTATGATTTCGATCGGTCGAACGTGGTTCACGCCGAAACGGGAAACCAGGCGCCATATAACACGATGGTGTTCCGCATCTCGAAGAGCCACGTCGAGACTCCGGCATCGGCGACACGGTCGGACGATCAGGACAAGGCACGTCCCGCCCGGAGGCGATCGACGAAGAGCATGCCGGCTTGAAGAGTTTCTCACGACGGGTTCACGATCCGGCTCGATCTTCCCCGTCGGAGGTCGGCATGCGTCGTCACGCAGTGACGGATCAGGGATGGCTGGTGGTCGAGTTGCTTCTGCCGAGGAACAGCCACGGTGTGCCTGGAGCGCCTTCCGCTCGGTCCGATTCGTGGCCCGCGGCCTTGAAGTAGTTGGCGCCCCTGGCAAGGCAGGAAGCGGGGGATGAACGTGCCGACGGCCTGAGATGACGCCCGAGGGGCCCTCAGCCTGTCAACCTGCGCCGCATTGTAGATCGGCGCCGCTGTGTGACCTCGGCGATATCAGTCTCTTCAATACCTTACCAAGCCGATCGGCGTCGAAGCTCGGCGCCGATCCACACCTTGACGTCGCCGTGGCCAACGAGCGCTCGGCGCAGGCGGACCATCTCCGCGACGATGCCCTCGTACAAGGGGCCGACCGTCCGGAGCAGACGCTCCCCGGCTTCCGTCGGCGACATGCCTCTGCGGCCGCACAGGACTTTCTTGATCCACAGCCACCTGATCCGTACGGGGTTACGGCGACGTGGCCGATAGGCAACACGACGACGATGTCGCCACCGCCTTATTGATACGGACCCGTACTTTTGGTTAGTTGGCCGCGTCCCGGCATCGCATGCAGCCTTGCATGTTCGCGGCTGGGGCCTGCCGAAAGGGTTGCGCCGAACCGCTTGGCTTGAACGTTCAACCACGGCGTATCCTAGGGACACGATGATCGAGGACATACTTCGCGCCATGGGCATGACGACGGTTCTGCTGGCGAGTTCGGCAGCGCTGGCCCAAGAGGACGACGTGCTCACGCTCGGCGGCATCGTAGTCGGAAGGAACGCCGACACGCTGGAATGGCGTCTGGGCGGCGGCGGCTACGACACCGGTCCCTTCACTCCCGACACGTTCACGGGCGGCGTCATCAACGGCGAGGTTCTCCTGCCTTCGCCCGACGTCCTGGCAGTCATCGGCTCGCCGCGGCCCTACCTGGGCGCCGACATCGCCATCTCGGACGATCCCATCCACGTGGCCTACGCCGGACTGAACTGGGAAGCCTATCTGACCAAGGCCTTCTACGTTGGCTTCAGTCTCGGCGGATCGCTTAACAGCGACGAGCGGGTCAGCAACGATGCCGGCGAGGAAAGGAACCTGGGTTCTCCCGTGCTTTTCCATCTGCAGGCTAGTGCCGGCTACGACTTCAATCGCAGCGTCGGCATTCAAGCCTTCGTCAACCACTTCTCAAATGCCCAATTGGCCAAGGACAACGACGGGCTGGAATCGACCGGGGTGCGGTTGACCTATAGATACTGACAAGCCGTTCCAGACATCCAAGGATCGTACGTTCGTGCGTCGGCAAGCATCCGACCGGATTACGACCGTCCTTGCTTCCACAACGGAGACGGATGTGAGAAATGGACTTCGCCTCATCCTCGTTCTTCTGGCCGCGGCTGCGGCCGGTTGCGCAAGCCGCCCCCACGCGACGCTTCTACCAGTGGCCGAGACGGTAAGCGGCGCGCACATCGTCGACATGCTCGTAGCGACGACGAGAGCCCCCTCCCCGGTGCCAGGTGTCGTCTTCGCAGGAGAACGCGGTTCCGGCCTGTCAATCGAGAACATCGTCATCTCAATTCCACCGGACAGGAACCGCGAAGCCGGCTCCCTCGTCTATCCAAGCCAATATCCCGGCGATCCCTCACGAGAATTCGTCGCGCTGAAGGTGGCCCCCATCGACGGCCGCGGAGCTCGAGCCTGGTATGACCGGGTCGCGGGACCGAAGAAGCGCGTCCTGATCTTCGTTCACGGTTTCAACTCGACCTACGAGGAAGCTGTGTTCCGCTTCGCCCAGATCAGCCACGATACGGGCACGAGCGCTGCACCTGTCCTGTTCACCTGGCCGTCGCGCGGCAGCATCTTCGATTATCTCTACGATCGGGAAAGCGCCAACTACTCTCGCGACAGCCTTGAGTCGATCATCGCGCAAGCAGCGGCAAACCCTCGGGTCGGCGAGATCACGCTCATGGCGCACTCCATGGGCGGATGGTTGGCGATGGAGGCGGTTCGCCAACTCAGCATCCGGCAAGGTGGCCTGCCGGACAAGCTGCGCAACATCGTTCTCGCAGCTCCCGATCTCGACGTGGACGTGTTCCATGAGCAACTCGACGAGCTCGGGCCAGCACAGGACCGGATCACCATCTTCACGTCGCAGGACGATCGGGCGCTACTCGTCTCCCGACGGTTGGCCGGAGGTGTCCAGCGGCTTGGATCGGTGGATCTCACTCGTCCCGAGGTGCAGGCGATGTTCGCTCGGCGGGGCATCGACGTCGTCGATCTCAGCGGCATCCAGGCAGGAGACGGCCTGAACCACACCAAGTTCGCCGAAATCCCGGATGTGGTGCAGGCGATCGGTCGCCGTTTGATCGCCGGGGATCAAGTCTCGGACTCGCGCCTCAGCCTTGCGGAGGCGATCGGGGCCACCGCCATAGGCACCGCACAGGGCGTCGGCTCCGCCATCGGTGCGACCGCGGCGGTTCCCGCTGCGGTCGTCAGCGAGGATGGCCGACGGCAGTTGCGCGAGCGCGTCGAGGAGGCGGGCAGCAGCCTCGGTGGCTCCCTCAAGACCGCGGTCGGCCGATGAAAGGGCCTTGGATCCGCGCAGCAAGGCGACTCGGCAAGGTTCTGCTGGTGATCGTCATGCTAGGTTTCTGCACCTGGAGCGTACTGGCCCTTTGGTACCAGGGTGACGGGCCCCCAGCATCGCGGGCCGGGCTAATCCTATCCTGGTTGGGACTGCTCGTGGTCTCGTTCTGGCTCGGCCTGTTGCGGCCAGCATGGGGCTTGGCACTCGCAGCGGTCCTTACTGTCTCGTTTTGTGCATGGTGGTGGACGCTCGCGCCGCGGCTCGACCGCGACTGGGCGCCGGATGTGGAGCACATCGTCACGGGTCGCCGCGCGGGCACCATCGTCACGCTCGACAACGTGCGCGATTTCGCCTGGCACACTCCCGATAGAGCTGTCGAGCGCTGGCGCAGGGAGCAGTACGATCTTACCGAGATCGCGAGCGTGGATGTCGCATTGTCCTACTGGGGCATCGAAGCCATCGCACACACGCTCGTGAGCTTCGGCTTCTCCGATGGCCGGCACGTCGTGTTTTCCGTGGAGATCCGCAGGGAGCGCGGCGAGGCCTTCTCCTCCGTCGCCGGCTTCTTCAAGGCCTACGAACTTGCCCTCGTCGCCGCCGAAGAGCGGGATATCCTATACCTGCGCACCAACGTCAGGCGGGAAGACACCTATCTCTACCCGCTCTCGATGCCTCGCGAGTACATGCAGGCTCTATTCCTGGACTATCTGAACACCGGGAATCGCCTTGCCGGCGAGCCCGAGTTCTACGACACACTGACGGCCAACTGCACCACGGTCGTCTTCGATCTCGCCCGCACGATCGAGCCGGGTACTCCGTTCGATTGGCGAGTTCTTCTATCCGGCTATCTTCCGAGCTACCTCGCCGATTGGGGCGTCCTGGCGTGGGATGGTGAGCCGGGTGATCTCAAGCGCCATGCCGCTATCAGCACGAGAGCGAGAAGTCTTGGCGCGGCCGTCGTCGAGAACTATTCAGATCTCGTTCGGTCGGGTCGATGACGGGACGCCCTGATGGCAGCTCTTCGTCGTCCCCGTCCACTCACGTCGACATCGCCTTGGACGAGAAGGCGGAAGAAAATCCTCAGGCTGCCCTGGATGTAGGTCGTCCGAGCGACAAGCGGGCGGCCACCTTCCCGACCCTTCTTGCCGAACAAGCGCGTCGGGCGGCCCAACGATTTCACACGTCTTCGCGAGGAACGGTGGAGGAGGTCATCGACATCGGCATTGAACTCCTCGCCGTCAAAGACGCTGCCGACAAGCATGCCTTCGGCGCCTGGATGAGGAGTGCCTTCGGCTCGGAGAGCCGGACCGCCGATAACTACATGCAGCTCGCACGAGCATTCTCAGGGCGGCGAGAGGTTGTCGCGGCTCTTCCACTGACGATCGCCTACAAACTCGCAGCCCCAACCCTGCCCACCGCCGTGCGCGAGGCGGTTCTGGAGCGGCTTGCCCGTGGCCCTCGCCTCGAACCGGCCCTCATCAGGCGCATGATCTCCGATGCGGTCGCGACTCAACGGGGAACAAGGCCTGCCAAACCGATCAGGGGACCCCGCCGTCGCTTGGTCAAGGTGGATAAGCACAGCATCGAGGCGGCCCGCCTCATCGCATCGCTAGCGGCAGGGCATCGCTTGGAGCTCTCGGCCCTACTTGCGCACTGCAATCATGGTCTGGGCTTGCTTATCCGCCAGGCTCTACAAGCCGACCCGCGACAGCTGACCACCGACGACGAGGCTTTGTGAAGGCTAGGCGCCATCTCCACCCACAGCTTCGAGCGAAAAGCTCAAACCAATGAAGCGGTTTCAGCGGCAAAGCTCGTTTCGTTGCATAGCAGCCACTACCGATCACGATACAACTGGTCGGTATTTCCAATAAAATCAACGACGATTATTATGCCTCTGCATCCGACGTTATCTGGTGCATAAGAAGTTCGAAGCGTGATCGCCCACTCCGGTTCCGATCCGCAAGCATCGATCGGAGATCAATCGTGAGCCGAGCCATCCTTCGCCTAGCCGCCTTTGCCATATCCGCGGCCAGTGCCGTGCCGGCCATCGCCGCCGACACCTACGTCGACCCGTCCCGCCCCCCCGCGGCACCCGTCGAAAGCATCGACCTCGTCTTCGAGCTTGGTGCCGGTGCGATGGCATCGCCAGACTATGAAGGATCGGACGACTACGAGGCTTCCCCCTGGCCAATCTTCGGGCTCGACTATCTCTCCATTCCCGGACTCTTCGCCTTCGGTAGCATCGACCCGCAAATCGGAGGCTTCTCGATCGGCCCGTCCTTCGGCTACATTCGCGAGCGCGACGACGACGATCTCGACGGGCTGGACGACGTCGACGCCACTTACGAGGCGGGCATCAAGCTTGGCTATGAATGGGAGTATGCCGAGGTCTATGGCGAGGCGCGCTACGCCTTCGGCGGCGCCGAAGGTATCGTCGGCGCGGTCGGCGCCAACGCCATCGCCCGCCCGAATCAAGCGCTGCTCCTGAAGGCGGGCCCACGCGCCACCTTCGCCTCCGACGACTACATGGACACCTATTTCGACGTCGACCCGGACGAGTTCGTCCGCTCCGGCGGCAAGTTCGACGCCTTCGACGCCGACGGCGGCTTCAAGTCGGTCGGCCTCGAGGCCTCGGCCCGCTACGAGTTCGCGCCGACTTGGTTCCTCAACGCCGAAGGCTCCTACATGCGCCTCGTCGGCGACGCGAAGGATTCGCCCATCGTCGAGGAAGAGGGTTCGGAGGACCAGTTCACCTTCGGCCTCGGCCTGTCCAAGCGCTTCTCCCTCGATCTATTCTGAGCGAAGACCTCCTGCATCGCGGGAGGTGAGCGTGTCACATGTCGACGATCGTCTCACCTCCCGATAGAGCCAGGCGGGGTCCGGAGTTCGCATGCACCGCACTGCGAAGGCCACCACAGGGCTCGATCCGAAGATGTCGCCAAGACCGTAGAAAGGTCGAAAGTCCCGCGCCATCTCACACCGGTCGAGCCATCGCCGTTCGGAGGTCGGAAGGCTCCGATCGGATGTGGTGGACGTCAGGACAGCCTGACGTTCGGTCGAAAGGATGCTTCGATGCTCGGACAACGGCGAGAAGCCAGGCTCGCACCGGTACGGGCAAGCTTGGGTCCAGATCATACGATCTTCTACGAAGGTTTCGCTCCTTGATTGCCGTGATCTGCATGAAGTGGGGAACAGTCTTCGAACCCGATTATGTCAACGTCCTGTATCAGGCCGTGTCGCGGGCTCTTCATCGACCTTTTCAATTCTACTGCTTTACCGACGATCCAGCGGGATTGGACGACGGCATCGTGGCACGCCCATTGCCCGACCTGGGTTTCCTGCCGAAGAAGCGGTGCCGAATGGGCTGTTGGCCGAAGATCGGGATCTTCCAATCAGGATTGATAGAGGAGGATTGCGCTCTATTCCTGGACCTTGATGTCGTCGTCACCGGCCCGCTCGATGCTTTTTTCGATCATCAGCACAGGCACGGCGGCCTTCACATTCTGCGAGAATGGAATTCGGGGCTATGGAATCTACTACCGCTTCGGATGCGGCCAGATCGCGGCGCGCAATCATCGGTGTTTGCCTGGAGGCCGATCGAGCAGCATCATATATACGATGCTCTGCGCGCCGACCCTAATTCTTCTTTCGCGCAGAACAAGAACGACCAGCAATTCATCCGCCGAACAGCGATAGGCTTGAGATACTGGCCCCATGCCTGGGCAGTAAGTTTCAAGAAAAGCTGCGTCTGGCCCTATCCTCTCAACTACATTCTGCCGGATCGTCGCCCACCAGGCTCAGCTTCGCTGGTCGTGTTCTATGGCGCTCCCCGTCCGCACGAGGTAGCGAGAGGGGGCAATGAGCGCTGGGGCACGTCGCGTCGCTTCGGATACGGACCGCTCGGATGGATGCAGGCATACTGGTCGGGCAAAGATCAAGCAGGATTCAGCCGACGCGGAAGATCGAACTACGATCGCGCAGTCATCGTCGGAGAGGCTCGGCAGACTAGTTCGTCGGTCGATGAAAATGGTGCAGAGGCCTACCTCCCGTCGACGATGCGGCACGAGAACCACCCTCTCGCCTCGTCTACACGCGCACCGCTCGCATCTCGGCTGCGGAGCGGGATCTTCGGGCTGCTGCGACATCGATCACCGCGCTAGAGCGTCGAGCGAGCCGTCACCGGTCGGTCGGGCATCATCCCTCGTCGACACGCTCGCTGTGGCCATGGCAGGCGCGCCCGGACGCCAGCTCGGAGGTCGACGGCCATGCGTTCGCCTTGCCGAAAGACGACTTCCTCGCCTCTGGTGATCGCCGTCCTGGTCGGCAACCAGTACAATCGAACCGTCTCTCAGGTCGATGCTCATGGGCAACTCTTCGACGAGGTGGATCTGCCAACCGTGGCACATCCTCCTGCTTGCTGTCGCATTTGTCTGCACGGCTCAGCTTGTAGCGGCGCAGGTCACACCCGATGCGAGCGATCCGATCGAGGTCCTGGACCGGAACGCCTCCGAGCTCGAAGAGATCCGCTCGTCTCTTTCGAGGTCCGGTGCTGAGGCGGACTACGACGTTCTCCGCACGCAAGCCCAAGGCATCCTGGTCGCGGCGACCACCTTCGTGGAGACCCTGACACCGCAGTTGGAGGCCGCGCAGGCGGCATTGGCAACTCTAGGCGAGTCTGCTGAAGGCGAGGCGCCGGAGGTCAGGAACCAGCGGACGGTCTTGGAGCGCGAACGCGACAAGCTCGACTCCGACGTCAAGCGCGCACGTCTCCTAGCGGCCACGGCGCGGGAAACGGTGGAGGCTGCGAACCGTGCCGCGACCGACCTCTTCAACCGGAACACGCTGGAACGCGTCGCCTCTCCGTTGACGGCGACCTATTGGCAGGCGGTGGGCCGCGAACTTCCGCTCGACCTAGCCAGGCTTTCCAATTTCGTCGCGTCCGCGGCGTGGCGTCTCGGCGAAGCGTCGACCTCCGCGGGAGCTGCCGCCTTCGTCGCCTCCGCCGGCTTTGCTCTGCTGATCGTGCTGCCGTTACGAACGCGGCTGAGGTCGGTGGGCGAACGCTACGCACGTGTCCGAGCTCCGCATACCCGGGCTCGCCGTTCGGGTTTGGCGGTCTGGTTCCTCATCGTTGGATCATTCGGTGGCGCGTTGGCCGTCGTGCTTCTCATACAGGGACTGGAATGGGCGGATGGGTTGACGCCAAAAGCGTCCCTCCTAGCTTGGAGCCTCGCCTCGGCCGCCATCTTCGGGGTCGTGACAGTGTCCCTGGGCGAAGCACTGCTCTTCGTCGATCGTCCTTCCTGGCGACTCCTTCCGCTCGACGATCGGACCGCCGGGCGGCTCCGACCGATTCCCGTCGCCAGCGCCATCATGGTTGTCGTCGCCACTGGCGTGACCGAGTTGAACAGGGTCGTCGGAGCGAGCCCCGCCGCGAACGTCACGGCGAACCTCTTCGTGGCTGTCCTCAACGTCGCTCTCCTCGTCTACGGCCTCGTGACGATACATGGGCTTCGAAGGGATCGTGATCGGGAAGCCGGAGAAGCCACTCCGAGGCGCCCACTCGTCACGACCGCCGTTCTGGCCGGATGGATCGCGGTCGTCGTCTGCCTGCTGGCGATAGCCCGAGGCAACGTGAATCTCGCGCTTCTGATCGCGGGGGCAACGCTATGGACGACCGTGGTGGTTTCGGGCGCCTATCTTTTCATCACGGCGACGGACGACCTAGTCGTTACGGCCCTCGCACGGGGCGGCCGCATCGGTGGCGCAATCTCTCGCGCCTTCGGGCTGACCGGCGAGACCATCGAGCAGGTGGGGCTCATCCTCTCGGCCATCCTGCGCGTGGCGGTCGGGATGCTGGCGGCATCAGCCATCCTCGCTCCTCTCGAGGGCGGTGCGGCGCCGGCATACACGCAACTGTCCGGCATCGGCACGATCGCCGTCGGAGACATCGTGATCCGCCCCGAGGCGATCCTGCGTGCCTTGGCGGTGGTTCTCCTCGGCCTAGGCGCCGTGCGACTGCTCGACCGTTGGATGAATGGAACCTTCTTCCCGGCGACGAACCTCGACGCCGGTGCGCGCAACTCCACCTCCACGATCGTTCGATATGTCGGCACCATCGTCGTGGTGCTCTGGACCTTCTCCACGTTGGGGGTCGGACTGGAACGCTTCGCGCTGTTCGCCAGCGCCCTCTCCGTCGGCATAGGCTTCGGACTTCAGGCAATAACCCAGAACTTCATATCCGGCTTGATACTTCTGGCCGAGAGGCCCGTGAAGATCGGTGACACGATCAGGATCGGCACCGACGAAGGTGACGTTAAGCGCATCAACGTGCGTTCAACCGAGATCCAGATCGGCGACCGCTCGACTTTGATCATCCCGAACTCCGAACTCATTACGAAAAGCGTACGCAACATGACGCTTTCCAACCCGCTCGGCCGCGTTCAGATCGCCTTTTCGATTCCGATGGAGGAGGATGCCGACGAGATCGTCGCCATCCTCCTGGATCTTTTCGCTAATCACGACGCGGTGCTCGACGAGCCGCCCCCCTCGGTGATGATCGACTCGCTCGCCGAAGAAAAAATCGCATTCAATGGCATCGCCTTCGTGTCCTCGCCCAAGCTGGTATACGGGACCCGGAGCGACTTGCTGCTGCGGCTCCTGCGCCGGCTGAAGGCACGAGGAACTTCCCCGCTGGCTGCCTCCCCGCCGAACGATGAGAAAGCAGAAAGCGACTCGATGACGACCGGCTCATAGAGCATGTCTTCTGCATGCAAAGTCGGATCGCTGGTGACGGCTGCGTCGGCTTCGGGTTCCGCGTTCGCGTCCGCGCAGGCGGCGATGACACGAACCTACGGCGAGGGTCATCGGGGCGTATCGTGGGCGGGCGGCCGCGGGCGGGACGTCGGCCAGCCCTGCGGTGGCGCGGCTCCTGGTTGCGGTCTTGACCGCTGTACGATGGGTCGCTCGAGAGCGGGAGGTCGAGCGCGATGCGCGCCGGCAGGGTCAGCAGCGTGAACCTCGACCGGGTGCGAACGAGGGCTTGGAGGGGCCGCCATGATCGAGGCGCGAACATGCCTCGCTGAACGAGCTGGTCGAGCGCCCTGGCAGACGGACGCAAGATGCCTGTCGACCACCGAGCGCCGAGCGTCTGCCCCCCCCCGCCGAAATGCCGGCGCTCGCCTGCCGTTCCTTTAACGACACGCGCAGCAGGCAAGTCGCCGGGGCGCGTCGCCTCAGCGCTCGCCCGATCCACATCGATCACCCGGCACGCACGCCCGCCGCTGACCCATTTGGAAGGTCATGGTGAGATGGTCTTTAGCCTCGTGTCTGGCGGCGGGCTTCCCAACTTCGTCCCGACGGATCTTTGGAGAAGTGTCCACCGGCGTCGCCTCCGCCGATATACGCCTCAGGCGGCCCCTTTCGTCCCGAAGCCGCTTCAGGCGCCGCCCATCCAAGACATGAAGGTCTCCGAGCCCGACCACCCGCTTGTAGAACGTCGCCGAACCGACGCGAGGCCTCCTGCACACAGAGGCGGCCGCGACAACCGCCTCCTGCTCGCGCCAGAGCGCGATGATCTGCCATTCCGAGAGGCCGTAACCTCTTGATCGGCCGCTGCCATCGGGCGGGCTCAACTCATCCCGGGGGGAGTGCTCCTACGAGGGAGGCACGTCACGCGCACCGAGCCTGCGGCACCAACCCCACCGCATGCCTCAGCTTATGGCCATGTCCGGTCGCCCGTAGTGATCCGGCGAGAGCGAGAGCTCCTGGCTGCGATGATCATGCGGGTCTGGCTTTCCGGTCTCCGTCGGCTTGACCCGGAACCATGCGACATAGAGCGAGGGAAGGAAAAGTAGAGTAAGGACGGTCCCGACTATGATGCCTCCCATCATCGCAAAGGCCATCGGACCCCAGAAGACCTGTCGCGAGATCGGGATGAGAGCGAGAGAAGCGGCGGCCGCAGTCAGCATGATCGGACGCATGCGATGCTCGGTGGCATCCAACACGGCGTCCCAGCGGCCCCACCCTTCGCGGATGTGATCCTCTATCTGAACGATCAGGATCACCGAATTCCGGATGAGGATCCCGATCAAGGCGAGAACGCCGAGAATGGCGACGAACCCGAGAGGAGCGCCGGATGGAACCAGCGCCGCCACGACGCCGATGATGCCCAACGGAGCGACGGCGACGACCATGAACAGGCGCTGGAAACTCTGCAGTTGGAACATCAGGATCGTCGTCATGGTTAGGAGCATGAGCGGCAGCACACCTGCGATCGGCCCCTGCCCCTTGGCGCTTTCCTCAACCGCTCCTCCCACCGCAAGCGAGTAGGACGGAGGAAGCTCGGCGCGAAAGGCGTCGATCTGGGATGCCAGCTGCGCGTCGATCGTAGCCGGTTGCTCGTCCGACATCACCGTCGCCTTGACCGTGATGGTCGGAATGCGGTCGCGCCGCCAGACGAAGGGTTGCTCCATCTCATGGTGGAAGGTGGCCACAGCTGCAAGCGGGATTACACGTCCATCCTGCGTGTTCAGCTGCAGATTGCGCAGGATCTCGATGGACTGCCGCTCCTCGTCTCTGGCGCGACTTACCACGTCGACCAAGTATATTCCGTCGCGGATCTGGGTCGCCGTGGCACCACCGACCACGTTTCCGAGTGCCGAAGCGATCTCCTGCGAGGAGATTCCGAGCTGCCTCGCCTTGTCCTGTAGGACATCCACCTTGATCACGCGTGCCGGCTCGTTCCAATCCAACGTGACGCGACCCATGTTGGGGTTCGCGCCGACGACAGCGGCGATCTGCTGGGCATAGTCACGGACGGCTTGGAGATCCGGCCCACTCATGCGGTACTGGATTGGGCGTCCGACCGGCGGTCCCAGATCCATCGTATGCACGAAGACGTCCGTGCCGACGAAGTCACGTTCGCCGATCTTACGCAACTTGGCGATCACTCTGTCGCGCGCTTCGATGTCGGGCGTCATGATCACCATCTGACCATAGTTCGGGCTGGACGGCTGGACGTCGAACGAAAGGACGAAGCGTACAGCCCCCTGTCCCACGTAGGACGACCAATAGAGGATGTCGGGATCGTCCTTGAACGCTTCCTCGAAGCGATCCATCTCCGCACGGGTCTTTCGGATCGAGGTGTTCTGCGGAGCGGTCCAGTCGACGATCACCTCCGGTCGGTCCGAGGTCGGAAAGAATTGTTGCTGGACGAAACTCATGCCGAACATCGACACGGCGAAGAGCCCGATCGTCGCCGCGATCGTCAGCCACTTGAATCGCACGCACAGGCGAAGGATCCGGCCGAAGGCGCGCCCTAGCGCCCCCTTCTGGTTCCCATGCGTCTTCATCGTCTTGGGCATGAACGTCACGCCGAGAAGGGGCATGAATATCACCGCCACGATCCAGGATACGACAAGCGAGACAGCGATCACCACGAACAGAGTGAAAGTGAATTCGCCCGCCGCGCTGCTGTTCAGGCCGACAGGCATGAAGCTGGCGACCGTCACCAGCGTCCCGGTCAACATCGGAAAGGCAGTTGACGTGTAGATGTAGGTGGCGGCCTTGCGGAGATCATCTCCGGCCTCCAACCGAGCGACCATCATCTCGATCGCGATCATTGCGTCGTCGACCAGGAGACCGAGCGCGATGATCAGGGCGCCCAATGATATGCGCTGCAGCGACACTCCGCTGTATTCCATCACCATGAAGGTGATCGCCAGAGTCAGGGGGATCGCCAGCGTGACGATGAAGCCTGCTCGAAGGCCGAGACTGACGAACGAGACAGCGAGGACGATCACGATCGCCTCGACGAGGGCTGTCGTGAAACCGCCGACGGCTTCCTCGACGACGCGCGGCTGATCGGAGACGAGATGAAGCCCGACGCCGATTGGAAGCTGCGACTCCACCGACTGCATCTCCGCCGTCAGAGCCTCGCCAAATTCCAGCAGATTCGCCCCGGCCCGCATGCCGATCGCCAGTCCTAGTGCAGGCTCGCCACGATACCGGAAGAGGGACCGGGGTGGATCTTCGTAGGTACGCACGATCGTCGCGACGTCTGAAAGCCTGAAGAAGCGATCGTTGACCCAGAGGTTGACGCCGCGCAGTCCGTCTTCGGACGCGAACTGGCCGTTGACCCGCACGGTGACACGCTCTCCGTCGGCATCGATCGTGCCGGACGGCACGACTGCGTTCTGAGCGGCGAGTGCGTCTATGATGGTCTGCTGGCTAAGGCCGAGCGCGGCGATCTGCCGGACAGAGAATTCGAGATATATGACTTCGTCCTGCGCACCGATCAGGTTGACCTTCCCGACATTCGGGACGCCCAGAACCTTCGCCCGGGCAGCCTCGGCGTAGTCCCGGAGCTGTCGCTGCGTGATACCGTCCGCCGTCAGTGCGTAGATGTTGCCGTAGACATCTCCGAAGTCATCGTTGAAATAAGGTCCCACGACGTCCGATGGGAGCTCGGCTCGGATGTCACCGATGAGGTTGCGCACTCGCAGCCATTGCTGGGCAACCTGATCTGCCCGAGTGGTATCGAGAAGATAGACGTAGATCGTCGTCGACCCGGGCGACGTGAGGCTTCTAGAATAGTCGATCTGTGGAAGCTCCTCGAGCTTCTTCTCTATCCTATCCGTCACCTGATTGACGGTGTCTTCCAGCGTTGCACCAGGCCAGTCCGCTTGGATGATCATGGTCTTGATGGTGAAGTTAGGATCTTCCTCCCGCCCGAGGTTCATGTACGACATTCCACCCGCCACGGCGAAGACGATCATGAAGTACCAAACGAGGGAACGATGGTTCAGGGCCCATTCCGACAGGTTGAAGCGACTCAACGGACGAGCTCCTGTGCGATCTTGATCGCTTGACCTTCCTGGAGTGAGTTGACCCCGGCCGTGACGACGCGAGTTCCGCTCTCGATGCCGGAAACGACCCGCAATTCGCTACCCTCCTCCTCGTCGATCGTGACGAGACGGCGCGAGACGCTCATCCGGCCTTCGTCCACCACCCAGACGAACGCCTGGTCGTCAACGAGCAGAAGCGCGGTTCGAGGAAGCCGTATCTCGTTCTCGGACCCGTTGTCGCGTCGCGCGTCGACCGTGGTTCCGACGCGGAACGCCGGAGGCGGATCGATCAGCGTTATCAGCACTCGCCTTGTTCGCGTGGCAGAGTCCGAACGAGGAGCGATCTCCCTCGCTCGCCCTTGGGTCACGAGAGCAGGGTCGATCTGGAGCGTTACCAGGAAGGAGTCGCCGACCGAGAGCGACTCGATGTCCTCCTCCGCCACGTCGACGGCCGCTTCACGGACTTCGGCCTGGGCTACCGTGATGGCAGAGCGGCCGACTTCGGCAACCTGCCCCACCTCGATCGCGACGCCCGTCACGATCCCATCGGTCTCGGAGAGAAGCCGCGTATAGCCGAGCTCCTGTCGCGCCTTCTCCAGTTCGGATCGGCGGCTCGTCACTGCGGATCGAGCACTCGCCAGTTGCTGGGTGGCGCTGTCGAGCTGAGCCTGGGGAGTGGCGTTCAACCGAACCAGTTCCGCCTGTCGGTCCCGAGTCATTCGCGCATTTTCTTCCTGCGCCTCCGCGGCTGCCAATCCACCCTGCAAAGACTGAACGGCCAGGGCCTGCGCACGGGGATCCAGCGAAGCCAGGACCTGCCCCCCTTCGACGACGTCGCCAACGTCGACGTTGCGATCTACGACGCGGCCGCCGATGCGAAACGCGAGTTCTCGCGAATAGCGGGGCTGAATCGAACCAGTGAAGGTCGCCGACCTCGCAGGGGTCGCCTGCGCGACCATCGAGATGACTGGACGTATCGGAGGTGGGCTCGACGCTTCCCGCTCGTCGTTGCAACCCGAAAGGGCAGATCCAACGACGATGACGACAATGCAGCGATGCCAGATCATGTCGACACGTCCTTTGCCACCTCGACAAGCTGGCCATCGCGCAGGAGCTGGGATCCGACGGTCACGACCTTCTCGCCGTGAACGAGGCCGCTCCGCACCAGGATAGACCCGGTCTGATAGCTCTCGATCTCGATCGAACGCAGCGAGACCGTGTTCGTGGAGGCATCCACGACCCATACCGCAGGCCCATCGGCGTCGGCGGAAAGAGCCGTCGAGGGGAGATCGGCGAGTTGCATAGACTGCCCCTCGCCAATACCTTCAACAGCAGCCCCCAGACCGATGCCCTGCGGTGGATCTATCAACGTCACCCAGATCCGGACAGTGCCGGTGCGGCTATCGAGGGTCGGTGAAACCTCGCGCACTCGAGCCTTCGCGTCGATGCTCGGATCGGAAATGAGTCGAACGACAATCTTGGTCGAGGGCGCTGCTTCCTGCAGAAGCAACGACTCATAGACATCGAAGATCGCCTCTCGATCTCCGTCGTGAGCGAGGGTAAAGACCGGCTGAGCTGCAGCGGCGACTTGCCCGGTCTCGGTTCTTCGCTCGGTGATGACGCCATCGGCATCAGCTCGCAGTTCGGTGAAGGTGAGCCGCTCGCGAGCGTTGGCGAGTTGGGCGCGAGCGCTGTTCAAGCCTCCCTCGGCATTGCGTAGCTGTTCACGGGCATCTTCGAAGTTCCCGCGTGTCGTGACGCCGGACTCCAGGAGCCGGGCCTGTCGAGTGAAGTTGGTCTGCGCCTGCTCCAACGTCGCTTCGGCAGAGGAAAGAGCTGCCTCGGCCGCGGCCACGTCCGCCTCCTGCTGGGCAGGATCGAGGCGCGCCAGCACGTCCCCTTCGCGAACACGATCGGCAACATCGACGAGCCGCTCGACGACCCTTCCATCGATCTGGAATGATAGTTGGCTCTCTATGCGCGCATAGATCGATCCGGTCAGCGATACATTGCGAGTGACCTGCTGGTAGACGACCCTATGAACCAACACGCGCTCTGGCCGGCGCTCGACCGGCGTCTCTTCAGGCTCGCACCCCCCGAGTAAGCCTACGGCGAACACGATGGCGGCCATGCGCAAGCGTCGCATGCCGGCATTCCTCTGAAGCAACGTGACCATGCGCCCTGATCCCTCAACCCCGACTAAGGTCGCATGCGAGGGAGCGCCGACAACCGAGGAACCTGTCCAAGCTGCCAGCCTCCGATCGGCCCCGTCGCGCCCGCTATATGAGACGATACCGTACTCTTTCAACATGGATCCTTCGACTTCCAAGCTGGATGCTCCGCCTCGCTGGATGAAGGAGTCGCGCCCGGGAGGCGCCGCGCGGACGCTGCCGATCGAGTTCGGTCCGCCATCTTCGCGGATCGGTCGAATTCGGTGCCATATCCGCACCTGGACGTCGGAGAGCTATATCGCCGCGGACAGTAGAAGGATGTCGGAGCAGGATCCCCGATGAGCTTCGAAGGACCGATTTGAAGCGCGTCCTGTGGCGACCGGCGCACCATGGACGACCTGCCCTGCGCACCTGCCCCGCTGACAGATGGCGTATGTGGCGCCGACCATCCACACAAGCAGCAGACGGCGATCACAGACGTCGAGCTTCTGCCCTCCCGCATCACCGCCAGCTAGTCACCCTTTACCGCTGGCGCTTGTCTACCGCTCGGCCTCCCCCGGTTCTCTCGACGCACATCCTGGCAGCGACTGGGCCAAGATGGGCAGACGTCGGCGTTGCTCGGCCTGCGTTGCGCCGTCGTCGCCAATCGAAGCTCATCCCAAGCATGGCCTCGTCGCCGAGCGCGAAGACATGCCGGCAGGCCTTTCTCGAAGAGCGGCCTCTTCCCATGAAGGAGAAGCTCGATGTCCGTTTCCCGTCCGGGCACAAGAAAGGCGAGAACCGTCGACGTTCGGCTTGGAACGCGAGGGCGTCAGCCTTGGGACCTGTGTCGAGAAGGAACGAGGCAACATGATTGCTTCTCTGGAATTGTCCGTAAGTAGCGAGCAACTCCGTTCATGGGATGATGGCCACCTCGTTACGCAGCTCAGGATATGGGAAAAGCAGCATCCGATCATCTTTTACCGAACCAGTGACCATCAGAAGCCGCTTCCCGCTAGAATTTCGGTTTCCGCGGCAGTTGGAACATTTAGCCGACGCAGGTCATATGTCGTTGTATCGACCAGCAGCCGCACAATAAGCTAGCCGACATGAAACGACATGAAAAAGCGCAGATGCAGACCGGACCCATTCCAAGGCGTTCTCGCGGACGGCCGTCCGTCAAGCAAGCAAACGAACTCACAACGCTCATCGTCGAGGTAGCTCGACGAATGTTTTTGGAGTACGGCTACGACAACACGAGCATCGACGACATTGCCGCTGCAGCAAGGATTTCCAAAAGCACGCTCTATGCTAGGTTCAAGGAAAAAACTCAGCTATTTGAAGCTGTATGTATGCAGATCGTCGATAACGATTTCTCCAAAATCACCAAACCGGATTTCGTTCGAGGAGACATACACAGGACACTTGAAGGCGCCATGATTGCACTCTTAGAAGGCATGATGAGGCGGGAAATCATCGAGTTCGAAAGGATGACGATCTCGGTTGCCGGACGTTTTCCGGAATTAGCGAGAGTCGTCGAACGAGCACGCGGACGTGTGATCGTCGGCCTTCAACAGCTTTTGTTGAAAGCGACTCAGGCTCGCGAATTAGTCATCGACGACGTCGAAGAAGCTTCATGGCGCCTCGTCGATGGTACAGTCGTCCCCCAATTCAGGTCAGCTAGCCTCGGCTTACGCATCAACGAGATTACGGAAGATGATCGCAATTTCATCAAACGCTATGTATCCTTCTATGTGAAAAGCTACACGCCGGCCGATCAATGAAGAAATGAAGTTCTCACCATAACGGCGCGTCAGCCCGAACATCGATTGATGAAAGGTATGCAGTAATTTTGACCCTCATCGATCATCGCGAAGCGCCTCAACATGCTTCTCTTCTTCTTCCGGGTCCCGAACAAAGGCCCCGCCCCCCCGTCGCGTGAACTGCGCGGAGAATTGGAAGACCGAGCGGATGCCGAGCATATAGCTTCCCTTCCCTTGAACGGATCCTCATCATTGTCGAAATGTTCGACTGAACTTTCGCTGATGGTTGCCCGGTGAAACCTGTCGAACTGCCGACTCGCCGGCGGCGTCCGGGTTGGCCGGCGAGAGGTTCGAAGTGGCGCCGCGGCCACGGCACTGCGGTGGCCGCCGGCGGCTTCATGGCCGGGAGTGCGATGCCGGCGGTTCGTGTGACAGCGCTGACGCCAGCGCTCGATGATCATGCGCGCCGGAGCGAGGCAAGATCTCGTCGTTCGGCATTTCGCCCCGGAGGCTGGCCATCAAGCTCTCGCGACACCGCTTCGCCGTGAGCTGCCAGGCTCAATGAAGGTGGTCCTGGTAGCGACCGCCGTGATCCACGCAAAGCCGCCCTCGTGACCGGCTCCAGATTGCCGTCGGAGCGGATGCGCCCTGTCGCACCGCACATGATGAAGTGACTCGTCGGTACTTCGGTGACGTCCTGGCCTGCCCCCGTTCGGTGGCCCGGTTCAAATCTAATGCATGGTGGGCTTGTCGGCGACGGTTGAGGTGGCCGGCGAAGCGGGTTGGGGTGGCGCAGCCGGCCATGGCGCGACGGCTGGAGCCGGTGGACGAAAGCCAAGCGAGGAGTGCGGTCGCTTCGTGTTGTAATGCTGCCGCCAGCCTTCGATGACGATGCGGGCCTCGGCAAGGCTGTAGAAGATCTCGCCGTTCAACAGCTCGTCGCGGAGCTTGGAGTTGAAGCTTTCGCAATAGCCGTTCTCCCATGGGCTGCCGGGTTCGATGAACGCCGTTCTGGCACCGACCGCGGTGATCCACTCGCGCACCGCCTTGGCGATGAACTCCGGGCCGTTATCGGAGCGGATGTGCCCCGGCACGCCGCGCAGGATGAAGAGGTCCGACAGAACATCGATGACGTCCGAGGATCTCAGCTTCCGGTCGACCCGGATGCACAGGCACTCCCGGGTGAACTCATCGACGACGTTCAGCATGCGGAACTTGCGACCATTGTGGGTGCGGTCCTCCACGAAGTCATAGGACCAGACGTGGTTGGGCCGCTCAGGCCGAAGCCGGACGCACGAGCCGTCGTTCAGCCACAGCCGGCCGCGCTTGGGCTGCTTGGCCGGCACCTTCAGACCTTCCTGCCGCCAGATGCGCTCCACCCGCTTCACGTTCACGAGCCATCCGGCATCCCGCAGCAAGGCCGTGATCCGGCGGTACCCGTAGCGTCCATACTGCGTCGCCAACGCGATGATGTCGGCCGTCAGCGCCGCATCATCGGCTCGGCCCTTCGGCGCCTTGCGCTGTGTTGATCTGTGCTGCCCCAGGACCCGGCACGCCAAACGCTCCTTCACGCCATACTTCTTCATGACGTGCTCGATGCATTGGCGACGGCGGGAGGGGCTCACCAGTTTCCCGAGGCGGCCTCCTTCAGGATCAGTTTCTCCAGCGTCAGATCTGAGACCGCCTTGCGCAGGCGCTCGTTCTCCTTTTCGAGCTCCTTCAGCCGCTTCACCTGGTCGATCTTCAGCCCGCCATACTCCTTGCGCCAGCGGTAGTAGGTGAACGGCGTCACGCTGATCGTGCGCACCGCTTCAGCAACAGCGCGACCTTGCGACACGAGAACGTCCACCTGCCGCAGCTTGGCGACGATCTCCTCCGGGCTCGGCTTCTTCCTTGGCATTCTCGGCATCCTCCAAAGGCTCAAAAGCCTACTTCAGGGAGGACCACTTAGCGTAATCGCAGGTGGCACCTCTCGCCGAGGGCGAAGCGGTTCCCCAAGCTGGTCATCCAGCAACGATCGGCGTGGCCGATAAGAGAAGGAGAACCACGATGCCCTCCTATGCAGCTTTGGATGTGTCGCAGGAGACGACGGCGATCTGCGTTGTCGATGAGACCGGTCGGATCCTGGCCGAGAAGAAGGTCGCAACCTGTCCGAACACGATCACCAGCTATCTGACGCAAAGGGCGCCCGACCTCGTTCGGGTCGGGCTGGAGACGGGTCCGTTGGCGGTCTGGCTCTGGAACGAGCTCGCTGCACGCCGTCTTCCGGTCCTGTGCATCGATGCCCGACATGCCAACGCGGCATTGAAGATGAGACCCGTGAAGACGGACCGCAACGACGCTGCCGGCCTGGCGCAGATCATGCGGACCGGCTGGTTCAGGCAAGTGCGCATCAAGAGCCGCGACAGCTACCAGGTTCGCTCCCTTCTGGTCGCTCGTGAGATGCTGGTGCGGATCCGCGTCAAGATCGAGAACGAGATCCGAGGCCTCCTACGCACCTTCGGCGTTCTGTTCGGCAAGCGTGTCGGAGGGTTCACCGGACGAGCCGATGAGATCATCGCCGGCGAACTCGAAGCGTCCCCGGAGATGCGGCTGATCGCCGAGACGCTGATGAAGGCGAGAGCCTCGATGCTTGATCAGATCAAGGTTCTGGATCGTCGCCTCATGGCGGTCGCAAAAGCAAACCCCACAGCGCGCCTGTTCATGACCGTCCCCGGCGTTGGCGTCATCACTGCCCTTTCCGTCGCCTCGTCCTTCGACGACGCATCGCGCTTTCAGCGATCGTCGAGTGTTGGTGCCTATCTCGGCCTGACACCGCGACGATACGAGTCCGGCGAGACGAGCCGAAACGGGCGCATCTCCAAACAGGGGAGCCTGATGACCAGGAAGCACCTCTACGAGGCGGCCACGACGCTTCTGACGCGCAACCTGCGCTTCTCCACCCTCAAGGCCTGGGGCCTGAAGCTGGCCAAGACGGCGGGGTTCAAGAAGGCAAGGATCGCCGTGGCCCGGAAGATGGCCGTGATCCTGCACGCCATGTGGAAGACCAACACTCCATTCCGCTGGAGTCATGAGGCAGTGGCCTAACCGTCGCCGTGCCGCTCCACTGACGACAACGGATGCGTCCCCGCCGGGACGTATGGCGCGGATCAGGCCGTCCCTGAAAATGCGGTGCCATCGGCAACCGCGAGGACCACTTCGGTCGATCCAACCATCTGACGCCAACATGCGGCGGTCCAGCGAGACCGACCGCGGAGAGAACCATGAACCCGGCGTGTGCGCAGACCTCAGTCAGCCAGCTTGACGAATGCGATTAGAGAACTTTTCAGGGGGCAGACCAACATCGACATGATGTTCGACATCAACGTGAAGGGGCTGATAGCGATGTGCGCAGCAACCTTCCCACATCTGAAAAAGAACGGAGGAACGATCATCAACTTCGGATCCGACGCCGGACTTGCCTCCCTCGGCATCGCCGGCGGGCATTCGTATTACGGGGCGACGAAAGGGGCTGTCCACACCTTCACCCGACACGCGGCGGCCGAATTTGGGCCTCACGATGTCCGCGTCAACACCGTGGTGCCGGCGATCTGGACGCCCATGTACGACCATTACCGTGAACGCATGTCGACCGAAGAACTTGAGCAACATGAAAAGGCGATGACTCAGTACATTCCCTTGGGTGGCAAACTTGGCGACACGCTGAAGGACATAGCTCCGGTGATGCTGTTCTTGGTTTCGGACGCCTCGCGCTTCATCACGGGACAGATCATCGCCGTGAACGGTGGCATCGGCATGGTGCGCTAGATTCGCGACAATCGCGCGACGCCCGTAGTCGTCGTCCGAGCGGACCGAGGTTCAACGTCCCAACGACTGCAAGGTCGACTTGCTAACATCTGTTCCGCCAGCCTGAAAATCAGGCTGGCGATCGGCGTCGAGGCAGACGCCGATCGCCATCACACAGGCCGGCTTCGAGCAAATGACGACGCGTCGAAGCACTTGGACCGGACTTCCTTATCCTCGCCCCGGCTCGAATCCGTCGGCGATGCGGAGCACTTCGCTTGCGGATCCCGGCCGCCGTGACGCCTCGCTTACGTTGCTCGGCCTGGCCGGGGCTCATCTGAGTACATCCGTCATCGCCCCACGTGGCGCGCTTCAGGCGAGAACCCGCCGTCGTCGCGCACCGGCGGAACCATCCCGAACGACGCTTCGGGAGAAGCTCCCCTCTCCGTGATCGCAACCACAGCGACCGGAGCCGTGGTGCAGAGCGCCTGCGAGGTCCGGCGAAGAGCGGAATCTGGATCAGGCCAAGCGGACAAATCCAGCGCAACTCAGCCTCCGATCGGCGCGTCCAGTCCGTGAGCCAGCAGAGATCGATCAGGTCGATCTTGACCGCCGATCAGCTCCAGGCTTCGACCACGTCATACCGCCGCGCCTATGCACTGACCTGTTGCAGGTAGGGGTATGCGGTGAGGGATTGGATGCGGTCTGGATCGGCAGCGAGCGCGTTCCAGGCATCGCAGCATGCGTCCATTACGGCGTCGAGATCGGCGAGCAGTCGATGCGAGAGGA
>CANJKV010000005.1 GCA_947474855.1 Aurantimonadaceae bacterium
CCGTCGTCGAGCGCGAGCACATGGGCGGCATCTGCCTCAACTGGGGCTGCATCCCGACCAAGGCGCTGCTGCGCTCGGCCGAGATCTTCCACTATGCCGAGCACGGCGCGAACTACGGCCTGAACATTCCTAAGCCGTCCTTCGACATCGCCGCGGTGGTGAAGCGCTCGCGCGGCGTCTCGGCGCAACTCAACGGCGGTGTCGCCGGACTGATGAAGAAGAACAAGATCGACATCATCTGGGGTCAGGCGAAGATCGCCAAAGCGGGCAAGGGCGGCCCGGTCGAGGTCGAGGTCGGCGAGCCGACCAAGCCCGCCGTCCAGCCGCAGAACCCGGTGCCGAAGGGCGCGCTCGGCCACGGCACGTACAAGGCCAGCCATGTCATCGTCGCTACGGGCGCGCGTCCGCGCGTCCTGCCGGGCATGGAGCCCGACGGCGAGACGATCTGGACCTATTTCGAGGCGATGAAGCCGGCGTCCATGCCGAAGTCGCTGCTCGTTATGGGCTCGGGCGCCATCGGCATCGAATTCGCCTCCTTCTACCGCACCATGGGCGCCGAGGTGACGGTGATCGAGCTCCTGCCGCAGATCCTACCCGTCGAGGACGCGGAGATCGCGGCCGTCGCGCGCAAGCAGTTCGAGAAGCAGGGCATCAAGATCCTCACCGGCGCCAAGGTCGCCAAGGTCGTGAAGACCGGAAGCGGCATCGAGGCGACGGTCGAGGTAAACGGCAAGTCCGAGGTGCTGAAGGCGGAGAAGCTGATCTCGGCCGTCGGCGTCCAGGGCAACACCGAGGGTCTCGACCTCGAAGGCGTCGGCGTTGCGATCGAGCGCGGCATCGTCAAGGTCGACGCCTACGGGCGCACCAACGTCGAGGGCATCTATGCCATCGGCGACGTCGCGGGCCCGCCGATGCTCGCGCACAAGGCTGAGCACGAGGGCACGATCTGCGTCGAGGCCATCAAGGGCCTGCACCCGCACGCGATGGACAAGTCGCAGATCCCCGGCTGCACCTACTGCCAGCCGCAGGTGGCCAGCGTCGGCCTGACCGAGGCCAAGGCCAAGGAAGCCGGGCGCGAGGTCAAGGTCGGCCGCTTCAAGTTCCTCGCCAACGGCAAGGCCATCGCGCTCGGCGAGCCCGAGGGGTTGGTGAAGACGATCTTCGACGCCAAGACCGGAGAGCTGCTCGGCGCCCACATGGTGGGCGCCGAAGTCACCGAGCTCATCCAGGGATTCGTCATCGCCATGGGCTTGGAGACGACGGAAGAGGACCTGATGCACACGGTCTTCCCGCATCCCACCCTGTCCGAAATGATGCACGAGAGCGTTCTCGACGCCTACGGCCGCGTCATTCACATGTAACGGTGGCGGCATGCGTGTGCGCCTAACCGCATTCGCGCTTTACCTTGACCCCCGAAGATATGGGCCGAGCTTGTCCACAGCGATGCGAAGCAAGATGAGGCTATTTCTCCGCGCGACATCTTGCCCCGCCACGCCCGCGCCCAATGTCCAGTCTCGAAGTGACTTCTCCACTGGAGGCGGGAATGGACTGGAATACGAACGGCGTCGGCTGGCTCGGCGCGATCATCATCGGTGGCATCGCGGGCTGGCTCGCGGAGCAGTTCATGAAGTCCGACATGGGCGTTCTCATGAACATCATCCTCGGCATCGTCGGGGCGGTGCTGCTCAACGCGATCCTGGCGGCCGTTGCGCCGAACCTCATCGGCATCGGCTGGATCGCCTACCTCATCACGGGCTTCATCGGCGCCTGCATCCTCATCGCGATCTTCCGGGCGTTTCGCGGCCGCAGAGTCTGACGAGCCGATTGCATCGGACGGGGACGGGGCCTAGATAAAATCCATGGTCACCGTCCTCGACAACCGCGCCCAGGCCGGGGCAGCGCCCCGGCTCCGTCATCCCGAAAAGGCGAATCGCCCGGACACGGAGGTTCTGCCGAAGCCGGATTGGATCCGCGTCAAGGCGCCGGTCTCCAAGGGCTATTTCGAGACCCGCGAGATCGTCAAGGAGAACCGTCTCGTAACGGTCTGCGAGGAAGCGGGCTGCCCCAACATCGGTGGATGCTGGGAGAAGAAGCACGCGACCTTCATGATCATGGGCGGCATCTGCACGCGCGCCTGCGCCTTCTGCAACGTCGCGACCGGCCTGCCTCATGCCCTCGACGAGGAGGAGCCCGCGAGCGTCGGCCGCGCCGTCGCGAAGATGGGCCTGTCCCACGTCGTGATCACATCGGTCGACCGCGACGATCTGTCGGACGGTGGCGCCGAGCACTTCGCCCGCACGATCCGCGCGATCCGCGCCGCGGCGCCCGACACAACCATCGAGATCCTGACTCCGGACTTCCTGCGCAAGCCGGGCGCGCTGGAGGTCGTCGTCGCGGCCAAGCCCGACGTCTTCAACCACAATCTCGAGACCGTGCCGTCCAAGTACCTGAAGGTGCGGCCAGGAGCGCGGTACTTCCATTCCATCCGCCTGCTGCAGCGCGTAAAGGAGCTCGACCCGACGATCTTCACCAAGTCCGGCATCATGGTCGGCCTCGGCGAGGAGCGGAACGAGGTGCTGCAGCTGATGGACGACCTGCGCACCGCCGACGTCGACTTCATGACCATCGGCCAGTACCTGCAGCCGACGCGCAAGCACCATGCCGTGATGCGCTACGTACCGCCGGAGGAGTTCGAGTCCTTCAAGACGATCGGCCTGACGAAGGGCTTCCTCGTCGTCGCGTCGAGTCCGCTGACCCGCTCCTCCCACCATGCCGGCGAGGACTTCGAGCGGCTGAAGGCGGCGCGTCTGGCCCGGTCCGCGCCCGCGATCGCTGCGGAGTAGGGCGGGAATGCCGACTTTCGAAACGACGCGCCGCGTCCGCCATTCGCCCGACCAGATGTTCGCACTCGTCGCGGACATCGAGACCTATCCGGAGTTCCTGCCGCTCTGCCAAAGGCTCGCCGTGCGATCCCGCCGGGAGAAGGACGACAAGACGCTGCTGATCGCCGACATGACGGTCGCCTATAAGCTGGTGCGGGAAACGTTCACGTCGCAGGTGCTCCTGAACCCGGCGGAGCGCCGGATCGAGGTGAAGTACGTCGACGGCCCGTTCCGCTACCTCGACAATCGCTGGACCTTCGAGCCGGCCCCCGATGGCGGCTGCGAGGTGCGGTTCTTCATCGATTACGAATTCAAGAGCCGGACGCTCGGGCTGCTGATGGGTTCGATGTTCGACTATGCCTTCCGCCGCTTCGCCGAAGCCTTCGAGGCGCGTGCGGACGCAGTTTATGGCACGGGCGGATCCTCGTCAGTCGCGACCGCCTGACTGGTCCGTCTCGATCAGCATTTCCAGGGCGGTGCGGACGCTCGCGATCCGCACCCCGGCCCGGCCGATGTCGCCGAAGCATTTCTCGACGTGACGGGTCTCTCCGCCACGCACGGCACATGCGAAATGAACGAGGCCGACCGGCTTCTCCGCGCTGCCGCCGCCCGGCCCCGCGACGCCGGTGATGGAGACTGTCGCCCTGGCGCGTGAGGCGCGCAGGGCGCCTTCTGCCATCGCGATAGCGACCGGCTTCGACACGGCTCCGTGCGAGGACAGGGTTTCCGGATCGACCCCGAGCAGGTCACGCTTCGCCTCGTTGGAATAGGTCACGAAGCCGCGGTCGACGACGGCGGACGATCCGGGAATCTCCGTCAGAGCGGCGGTGACGAGGCCGCCGGTGCAGGACTCCGCGATTGCCACCATGGCGCCGGCTCGGCTGTGAAGGTCGATCACGCGGGCGGCGAGCGCCTCGATGCTCCTCGGGTCTTCGGCGCTCACGACCTGCTCTCCCCATAGACGACGCTCGCAGTCGCGATGGCGGCGATTCCCTCCCGACGCCCGACGAAGCCGATCGTCTCGTTCGTGGTTGCCTTCACCGACACGCGCTCGAGCGACAAACCGGTCATTTCCGCGATGGCGGCGCGCATGGCCTCGCGATGCGGCGCGATCTTCGGCGCCTCGCAGACGAGCGAGATGTCGGCATTGCAGATCCGGCCGCCGGCCGCAGTGACGACGGCGACCGCCTTATCCACGAAGATGCGCGACGGGGCGCCGCGCCACTGCGGGTCGGAGGGCGGGAAGTGGTCGCCGATGTCGCCGGCGCCACAGGTTGCGAGGAGGGCGTCGGTCAAAGCGTGAAGACCGACATCCGCGTCCGAATGCCCGTCGAGCGCCTGATCGTGGGGGATGCGGACCCCGCACAGAGTGACGTGGTCACCGTCGACGAGGCGGTGGACATCGTAGCCGTTGCCGGTTCGAACGTCGATCATGGGAGCGGCTCCGAAGTGTGCCCGTGCCTGGGCCAGGTCCTGCGCGGTGGTGATCTTCACGTTGGCCGGGTCGCCTTCGACGAGACGTACGGCAAGGCCGTCCCATTCGGCAATGGAGGCGTCGTCGGTGAAGGTCTGCGCGTCGGCCGCGGTCGCGCGGCGGTGGGCCGCGAGAATTTCCTCGAACCGGAAGCCCTGCGGTGTCTGGGCGGCAAAGAGGCGTGATCGGTCGAGGGTCTTCACGACTTGCCCGCCGGCCGCCTCCTTGACCGTGTCGGTGAGCGGCACCGTCGGCAGGGCGCCGACGCCGGGTACGATCGCCGCGAGTG
Source organism: Aurantimonadaceae bacterium (assembly GCA_947474855.1). Classification (GTDB taxonomy): domain Bacteria; phylum Pseudomonadota; class Alphaproteobacteria; order Rhizobiales; family Rhizobiaceae; genus Antarcticirhabdus. The sequence continues at coordinate 4,646 of CANJKV010000005.1, forward strand.
TGCGGTCGATCAGCGCCGGGCTGGCGAAGGGGCGCGCGGCATCCTGGATGAGAACGATGTCCGGCGCGGTTGCCGCGAGGCTTTCCAGCCCCTTTCGCACCGACTCCTGCCGCGTCGCGCCGCCATGGCTGATCCGGACGCTTTCGGCCTCGGGGCCGAGAGCGTCGACGCAAAGTTCTTCGTCGTCAGGGTGAATGACGATCTCGATCGTCGTCACGGCTGGATGCTCGCGAAACGCCCGCAAGGTGCGCCGAATCATGGCCTCGCTGCCGAGCAGCCGATATTGCTTCGGCCCCTCTGCTGGCGTTCCGACGCGCTCTCCTCGGCCGGCAGCGACGATCAGGGCGGCGATTCGGGGCGACGGTGAATGTCCGGTCGTGCTCATGCGCAATGCATTAGCGGAAGGGCAGGCATGGCCGCAAACTGCTTGTATTATGAGCACTGCCGGTTACATTGCGCTTGAATGACGCGATTTTCGACACTCATGGCCGATGCCTATGGAATGTGCGATGCGACGGGCGCTGAAAGCCTCGCCGCTCCGCTCGTCGTTGGCCGTTTGACCCTGACAAACCGGGCGTTCCTCGCACCGTTGTCGGGCATCACGGATGTGCCGTTCCGGCGTCTTGCGCGCGGGTTCGGTGCCGGACTGGTGGTTTCGGAGATGGTTGCCAGCGGGGAACTCGCCAAGGGCAATGACGAGGCGCGGCTGCGCGCCATGCGCGACGGCGAGGGCATGCACGCGGTACAGCTCGCGGGCCGCGATCCAGCTTGGATGGCGGAGGCGACGCGCCGGCTGGTGGAGGGTGGCGTCGATCTCGTCGACATCAACTTTGGATGTCCGGCGAAGAAGGTCGTCGGCGGTCTGTCGGGCTCGGCGCTGATGCGCGAACCGGACTTGGCGGTCAGCCTCGTCGAGGCCGTGATCGGGGCTGCCGGGCAGATCCCGGTGACGGTGAAGATGCGGCTCGGCTGGGACGAGCAAAGCCTCACCGCGCCCGAGATCGCCCGGCGCGCCGTTGCGGCGGGTGCGGCAATGGTGACCGTGCACGGACGCACCCGCGCCCAGTTCTACGAAGGGCAGGCGGATTGGCACGCAATTCGCCGCGTCCGCGAGGCGGTGCCGGTTCCGCTCGTCGCGAACGGCGACCTGGTCGACCCGGCTCAGGCCTCGTCGATGCTGGCGGCAAGCGGCGCGGATGCCGTGATGATCGGGCGCGGCGCGCAGGGGCGCCCCTGGCTGCCGGCGATGATCGGGGGCGCCGTCGATGCCGCGGCCCTCGCGGCCGTCGATCTCGGCGACCTCGTCAGCGGCCATCACGCCGCGATGCTGGAGCATTACGGCGTGCCGGCCGGTATCCGGCATGCTCGCAAGCACCTCGGCTGGTACCTGGATCGGCTGGCGTTCGTCGATCCTTCGCCGGGCCTTGCGGGCGACCGTGCCGCCCTGATGACGGGCACCGACGCCGGCATCCTGGCGCGCACGCTCCGCCGTCTGTTCGCCGGTACGAGCGCCTACGACGTCGAGCCCTTCTTCCACCGTCCCGCGACCCGTTCGGAGGCTGCCTGAGCCGTGAAGACGCCCGCCGAATTCTCCGCCGACGGAGCCCAGCAGAACTGGGTGCTCAACTCGCTGCCCCATCCGATCGTCGTGATCGGATCGGACAATCGCTTCATCTTCGCCAATTCGGAAGCCGAGCAGTTCTTCTCGGCCGGCGCAGCCTACCTCGCCAAGCGGCGGCTCAGCGACTTCATCCCGGAGGACAGCCCGCTTTTCTCGCTGGTCGAGCAGGTTCGGCGCGAGCGCTCACGCATAAGCGAGTACCGCGTCGACGTGTCCTCGCCGCGCCTCGGCTCCGACCGGCAGGTCGATCTCTACGTGTCCACCGTCCCCGACGCGCCGGAGCGCGTCGTGATCATGATCCAGCTGCGCTCGATCGCCGAGAAGATGGACCGCCAGCTCACCCACCGCTCGGCGGCGCGAACCGTGACGGGGCTTGCCGCCATGCTGGCCCACGAAATCCGCAACCCGCTCTCGGGCATCAAGGGTGCCGCCCAGCTCCTCGAATCCAATGCGAGCGACGAGGACCGGGTGCTGACCCGGCTCATTCAGGAAGAAAGCGACCGGATCGTCAAGCTCGTCGACCGGATGGAAGTTTTCTCCGATCAGCGACCGATCGAGCGCTCGGCAGTCAACATCCATTCGGTGCTGGAGCACGTGAAGACCTTGGCGAAGAGCGGCTTCGCCCGGGGCTTCAAGATCACCGAGCTCTACGATCCGTCGCTGCCGCCCGTTCTGGCGAATCGCGACCAGCTCGTTCAGGTCTTCATCAACCTTCTGAAGAACGCGTCCGAGGCCGTCGCCTCGCGCGAGGACGCCGAGATCAAGCTCTCGACGGCCTATCGCCCCGGCATGCGGCTGACCGTGCCGGGCTCCAAGACCAAGGTGACGCTGCCGCTCGAATTCGTGGTCGAGGACAATGGCGGCGGCGTTCCCGACGACATTCGCGAGAACATCTTCGATCCCTTCGTGACCACCAAGCCGAGCGGCTCAGGGCTCGGCCTCGCGCTCGTCGCCAAGATCGTCGGCGACCACGGCGGCGTCATCGAGTGCGAATCGCAGCCGGGGCACACGATGTTCCGCATCCTGATGCCCGCCTGGCGTGACAGCGGGGATCCCGACATCAAGCCCGTTCGCTGGCGCACGGCTTCCACCCTTGGGAACGGAAACACATGACCACCCAGATCCTCGTTGCGGACGACGATGCGGCCATTCGCACCGTGATCTCGCAGGCGCTGATGCGCGCCGGCTACGAGGTGCGCGTCACCTCCAACATCGCGACGCTCTGGCGCTGGATCGCGGCGGGCGAGGGCGATCTCGTCATCACCGACGTGCTCATGCCCGACGGCAACGCCTTCGACGTCCTGCCGCGCATCAAGAACACGCGCCCCGACCTGCCGGTCGTCGTGATGAGCGCGCAGAACACCTTCATGACGGCCATCAAGGCTTCGGAGAAGGGCGCCTACGACTACGTTCCCAAGCCCTTCGATCTGACCGAACTCGTCTCGATCGCCAAGCGCGCGCTGTCCGAGCCGAAGAACGCTGCCAAGGCCGGCAACGGCGAGGACCTGGGCGAGGCGATGCCGCTGGTCGGCCGCTCGCCGGCGATGCAGGACATCTACCGCGCGCTGGCGCGGATGATGCAGACGGACCTGACCGTCACCATCACCGGCGAATCGGGAACCGGCAAGGAGCTCGTCGCCCGCGCGCTCCACGACTATGGACGCCGGCGCAAGGGCCCCTTCGTCGCCATCAACATGGCGGCGATCCCGCGTGATCTCATCGAGTCGGAGCTGTTCGGCCACGAGAAGGGCGCCTTCACCGGCGCGCAAAACCGCGCCAGCGGCCGCTTCGAACAGGCGGAAGGAGGCACGCTGTTCCTCGACGAGATCGGCGACATGCCGATGGAGGCGCAGACGCGGCTGCTGCGCGTCCTCCAACAGGGCGAGTACACGGCCGTCGGCGGGCGAACCTCGATCGCGACCGACGTGCGGATCGTCGCCGCAACGAACAAGGATCTTCGTCAGCTCATCCAGCGCGGCTTCTTCCGCGAGGATCTTTTCTACCGGTTGAACGTCGTTCCCCTGCGGCTCCCGCCGCTGCGCGAGCGCATCGAAGACCTTCCCGACCTCGCCCGGCACTTCTTCCAGGAGGTGCAGAAGGAGGGTTTGCCGCGCAAGACGCTGAGCCAGGGCGCCTTCGACGTCATGCGCCGCTATTCGTGGCCCGGCAACGTGCGCGAACTCGAAAATCTCGTCCGCCGGCTCTCGGCGCTGTATCCGCAGGACGAGATTTCGGCCGAAATCGTCGAGCACGAGCTGACTAACGATCTCGCGCGCGCGTCGCCGGCCGATCCCAACGGCTCGGAGCCGATCGATCTTTCGGCCGCCGTGGAGCGCTATCTTTCGGATTATTTCTCCTCGTTCGGCGAGCAACTGCCGCCGCCGGGCCTTCATGCCCGCATCCTGAAGGAGGTGGAATACCCGCTCGTTGCCGCGGCCCTGGCCGCCACGCGCGGCAATCAGGTCAAAGCGGCCGACCTCCTCGGGGTGAACCGCAACACGCTTCGCAAGAAGATCCGCGACCTTGACATCTCCGTGGTGCGCTCGATCCGCTGATCTGCGCCGCAGCCACGGAAAAATTCCGGCAAGCTCGTTGTGGTTTGGCCACAATGCGTTGCTTCATGGCAACTGATCGCCATAAAAGCGTCGGTCTATGACAACGCACACCGCCAACGACCATTCCATGTTTCCGCTGCGCCCGGAGCGCCGGCGCTTCATGCTGATCCCAGGCATCATCGCCGTGGTCGGCGCGCTGGTGACGGGCGCGATCTCCTTCGTCGTGCTGATGGGCATGACGCCGATCGCGCCGACCGACACGGTCGTCACGGTCGCGACGGTGGTGAACGGCGGCTTCGCACTCGTGCTGTGCGTCCTGATAGGGCGGGAGCTCGCCCGGGTGGTGAAGGCCCGGCGCGCCGGCAAGGCAGCCTCTCGGCTCCACGTTCGCATCGTGCTCCTTTTCGGGATCGTCGCCTCCCTTCCGGCGATCCTCGTCGCGATCGTGGCGTCGATCACGCTCGACCTCGGCCTCGACCGCTGGTTCGAGAACCGCACGCGATCCATCGTCGAGTCATCGATCAACGTCGCCCGCGCTTACGTCAACGAGAATGCCAGGAACCTCCAGGGCTCGACCTTGTCCATGGCCTACGACCTGGACCTGCGCCGCCGCATCTTCGATCTCGACCGCACCGGCTTCCAGGCCTTCCTGACCGAGCAGGCCAAGGGTCGCTCGATGCTCGGCGCTCAACTCCTGACGGCCGACGGCACGCCCTTCATGAAGGCGAACCTGCCGAACGACCAGCCGCTGCCGGCACCGCCGCGCGACGCGCTGGAGCAGGCGGGCCAGGGCAACCTCGTCTTCATCCCGCCGGGCGTCACCAACCTCGTCGGCTCGATGTACAAGCTGCGCGAGATCGACGACGCCTTTCTCTACACGCTTCGCGCCGTCGATCCTGACGTGATCCAGGCGCTGCGCATGACGGAGGAGGGCACGGCCGAATACAACGGCCTGCGCGCCAACCGCTTCGGCCTGCAGGTGGCCTTCGCGCTGCTCTACCTCGGCATCACGCTTATCGTTCTCCTTTCGGCCATCTGGACCGGAATCGGCGTAGCCGACAGGCTCGTGAGGCCGATTCGCCTCCTCATCAACGCCGCGGACGAGGTCAGCGACGGCAACCTTGCTGTTTCGGTGCCGGTCCGCAATTCGGACGGCGACGTCGCCGCACTGTCGAACACCTTCAACAACATGATCCGTCAGCTCCGCAGCCAGCGCTCCGAGCTGGTCCAGGCGAAGGACGTGATCGATGAGAGGCGGCGCTTCACCGAGGCGGTGCTTTCGAGCGTGACGGTGGGCGTGATCGGCGTCGAGCCCAACGGAACGATCACCATGATCAACCCGTCCGCCGAACGGATCCTGGCGACGGCGTCGCGGACAGCGGTCGGTCGGAACTTGGCGGCGCTCTTCCCCGACCTCGCTCGGATCGCCGAGGCGGCCGCCGGAACGAGGCGCCACGAGCACCAGGAGCAGTTGAAGCTGCGCGTCGGCGACCGCGACCGGACGCTCGACGTCCGCGTCACCGCGACCGACGAGGTCGACGGCAGCGCTTCGGCGGTGCTGACGATCGACGACATCACCGACCTCGTCGAGGCGCAACGCTCCTCGGCCTGGGCCGACGTCGCGCGGCGCATCGCGCACGAGATCAAGAACCCGCTGACACCCATCCAGCTGTCGGCCGAGCGAATCCGCCGGCGCTACGGCAAGGTGATCGAGACGGACCGCGAGGTCTTCGACCGGTGCATCGAGACGATCGTCCGGCAGGTCTCCGACATCGGCCGGATGGTCGACGAGTTCTCCACCTTCGCCCGCATGCCCAAGCCGACGATGGAGCCGCGAGACCTGCGCGAGGCGCTTCGCGAGGCCGTCTTCATGCGCGAGATGGGGGACCATGGCGTCCGCTTCGAAGTCGATCTCGGCGACCGGCCGCTGCTCGGCCTCTACGACCTGCGGATGCTCGGCCAAGCCTTCGGCAACCTCGTCAAGAACGCCGTCGAGGCGCTGGAAGCGGCCGAAGGTGTCGAAGGGCTCGTGCGCGTCCGGGCGGTGGTCGAGGACGGCGTTTATCGCGTCGACATCATCGACAATGGTGTAGGCTTTCCCAAAGAGGATCGCGATCGCCTGCTCGAGCCCTATATGACGACGCGCGATAAGGGCACGGGGTTGGGGCTGGCCATCGTGCGCAAGATCATCGAGGAACACGGCGGCACCATAGCGCTGGACGATGCCCCCGACGGGACGCGCGGCGCGATGGTGCGCATCCGGCTGCCGGCCGGTGGCGTCGAGGCCTATCCCGGCAATCCAAGAGCCGATCGATCGGCCGAGCATTCAGAGGAACGGTGAACAGATGCCATCCGACATTCTCATCGTCGATGATGAAGCGGACATCCGGGAGCTCGTCGCGGGCCTTCTGGAAGACGAAGGGCACGAGACCCGCATCGCCGGCAATTCTGATGCGGCGCTCCAGGCGATCGCCGATCGCGTGCCCAGGCTCGTCTTCCTCGATATCTGGCTGCAGGGCAGCCGCCTGGACGGACTCGATCTCCTCGACGCGATCAAGGCGCAGCACCCGGAAGTGCCGGTCGTCATGATCTCCGGCCACGGCAATATCGAGACCGCGGTATCCGCGATCCGCCGCGGCGCCTACGACTACATCGAGAAGCCCTTCAAGGCGGACCGGCTGATCCTCATCGCCGAACGCGCTCTCGAAACCTCGAAGCTGAAGCGCGAGGTGCTGGAACTGCGCAAGCGCTCGACGGACTTCGCCGAGCTGATCGGCAAGTCCAACGCGATGAACCAGCTCCGCTCGGTGATCGAGCGCGTCGCTCCGACCAATTCGCGCGTCATGATCCTCGGCCCCTCGGGCTCGGGCAAGGAGATGGTGGCGCGTGCAATCCACGCCTCGTCCTCCCGCGCCGAAGGGCCGTTCGTGGCGCTCAACGCCGCAGCCATCACCCCGGAACGGATGGAGGTCGAGCTCTTCGGCACGGAGACGCCGCCGGGCGTCGAGCGCAAGGTGGGCGTCTTCGAGGAGGCTCACCGCGGCGTTCTCTACCTCGACGAGGTCGGCGACATGCCGAAGGAAACGCAGGGCAAGATCCTGCGCGTCCTCACCGAGCAGACCTTCGAGCGCGTCGGCGGTTCCAAGCGCGTCAAGGTCGACGTGCGGATCATCTCCTCGACCTCGCAGAACCTCGAATCGATGATCGCCGACGGTCTCTTCCGGGAGGACCTGTACCATCGGCTGGCCGTAGTCCCGATCACGGTGCCGCCGCTGTCGGAGCGCCGGCAGGACGTGCCGCTGCTGATCGAGGCCTTCATGCGCCAGATCTCGGAGCAGACCGGCATCCGTGCCCGGGAGATCAGCCCCGAAGCCATGGCGGTGCTGCAGGCGAGCGACTGGCCCGGCAACGTCCGGCAGTTGCGCAACAACATCGAGCGGCTGATGATCCTGTCGCGCGAGGAGGACGACGGCGCGCCGATCTCCGCCGACATGCTGCCGAGCGAAGTCGGAGACATGCTGCCGCGCACGCCCAGCCAGTCGAACGGCCAGATCCTGGCGCTGCCGCTGCGCGACGCGCGCGAGGTCTTCGAGAAGGAGTACCTCGTTGCCCAGATCAACCGCTTCGGCGGCAACATCTCGCGCACCGCCGAGTTCGTCGGCATGGAGCGCTCGGCCCTGCACCGCAAGTTGAAGTCGTTGGGTATCTGACGGCGCTCCGCGCAACGGGACGGACGACGGCGGAGCGGCGATGCGCATCATCATCTGCGGAGCGGGGCAGGTCGGTTACGGCATTGCCGAGCGCCTGGCGGCGGAGCACAACGACGTCGCCGTGATCGATACCGCGCCGGCGCTGGTTCAGGTGGTGCGCGATACGCTCGACGCGCGCGGCTACGTCGGCCACGGCGCCCATCCCGACGTTCTCGCCGAGGCCGGCGCCGAGCAGGCCGACATGCTGATCGCGGTCACGCACTTCGACGAAGTGAACATGGTCGCCTGCCAAGTCGCGCATTCCTTGTTCAACGTGCCGACCAAGATCGCGCGCGTGCGCTCACAGGCCTATCTCAGCCCGCACTGGCAGGATCTCTTCTCGACCGAGCACATGCCGATCGACGTCGTGATCTCGCCTGAGATCGAGGTCGGCGAGATGGTGCTGCGCCGCATCGCTCTGCCCGGCGCTTCCGACGTCGTGCGCTTCGCCGACGGCGAGATCGTTCTCGTCGGCATCGAGTGCCGCGAAGACTGCCCGGTCGTCGACACGCCTCTCAGTCAGTTGACCGAACTCTTTCCCGACCTCGGGGCGACCGTTGTCGGCATCCTGCGCGGCGGCCAGCTGACGATCGCGCGTTCGCACGATCACATCTTGACTGGCGACATCGCCTACGTCGTCGCGGCCCGCTCGCAGGTGAAGCGAACGCTCGGTCTGTTCGGCCACGAGGAGCCGGAGGCCGGCCGCATCGTCATCGCTGGCGGCGGGAGCATCGGCCTCTACGTCGCCCAGCAGATGGAGCAGCGCAGCCTCAGGGCGAAGGTGCGGGTCATCGAGCCGAATCGCGACCGCGCGAACCTGATCGCCGACCGACTGAAGCGCGCCATCGTCCTCAACGGCAGCGCGCTTGATCAGACCCTCCTGGAGGAGGCGGACATCGGATCGACCGACCTCCTCGTCGCGCTGACCAACGACGATCAGGCGAACATCCTGTCGAGCGTCATGGCTAAGCGCCTCGGCTGTCGGGCAAGCCTGACCCTCATCAACAATGCGAACTACCAGAGCTTCGCGCACACGCTCGGCATCGACGCCTTCGTCGATCCGCGGTCGATCACCATCTCGCGGGTTCTTCAGCACGTGCGCCGCGGGCGCATTCGGGCCGTTCACTCGATCCAGAACGGCGCGGCCGAGATCATCGAGGCCGAAGCTTTGGAGACATCGCCGCTGGTTGGCTCCGCGATCCGGGACCTCGCGCTGCCGCCGACTTTGCGCATCGGCGGTATCATGCGCGGCGGGCAGTACCTGCGCCCGGACGGCGCCACGCGCATCCGCGCCAAGGATCGCGTCGTGATCTTCGCCGCCGCGTCCGCCGTGCGTCAGGTCGAGCAGATGTTTCGCGTCAGCCTGGAATTCTTCTGACGCCGGCCCGCGCGCGCCCTGGGGCAAGCTTGGGCGGTCATGGTGGTATTGGTCGTGGCGCCTCGGACACGATGCGCAATCGCGCCTAGTCGGGACGTGGTGCGGCCTTTTCGGCGGGCGCCCGATTGATCAGTCTTCGTTCGATTGCTACTCAGAACGTTAGCTTCGGTCCGTCAGCCCGTCGAGACATTTTCGAACGCTGGATGTGTATCAAAAGAATTCGCAGGCAAGGAAATTGTTGAAATGGCCGAACGGTCGCAAAATCTTCAGGACCTCTTCCTCAATACGGTGCGCAAGCAGAAGATCTCGTTGACGATCTTTCTCGTCAACGGTGTGAAGCTGACGGGCGTCGTAACGTCGTTCGACAATTTTTGTGTGCTGCTCCGACGCGATGGGCACTCGCAACTCGTCTACAAGCACGCCATATCTACGATCATGCCGTCGCAGCCCGTGAACATGCAGGACTCGGGCGAGGAAGACAGGAAGAGCTGATTGACTGAACTGAACGAGACGACACAGGCGCGCGGTCCGATCGAACACCGCAGCGTTCCGACGCGGGCAGGGGTGTTCGCGCCGGTCTTCCGGCAAAAACGCGCGCAGGGCGCCGATGTGGCAGACGCCCCCCAACGCGCGGATGAAGACCGTCTCGCCGAGGCGGTGGGTCTCGCCGCCGCCATCGATCTCGACGTCGTGGCGAGCGGGATCGTATCCGGCGCCAAGCCGAGACCTTCGACCCTGATCGGCGAGGGGAAGGTCGAGGAATTGAAAGGCATCGTGGCGGCCGAGGAGATCGGCCTCGTGATCTTCGATCACCCGCTGACGCCGGTCCAGCAGCGCAACCTCGAAAAAGAGCTGAACGCCAAGGTGCTCGACCGCACCGGCCTGATCCTCGAGATCTTCGGACGGCGCGCGCGCACAAAGGAAGGCCGGCTCCAGGTCGAGCTGGCGCATCTGAACTACCAGCGCGGCCGGCTCGTGCGCTCCTGGACCCACCTTGAGCGCCAGCGGGGCGGTGCCGGCTTCCTTGGCGGACCGGGCGAGACGCAGATCGAGTCCGACCGCCGGCAGCTGCAGGATAAGATCAAGCGCCTGGAAAAGGAGCTGGATTCGGTGCGTCGTACCCGCACGCTCCATCGTGCGAAGCGAAAGAAGGCGCCGCATCCGGTCGTGGCGCTCGTCGGCTACACCAATGCCGGCAAGTCGACGCTGTTCAACCAGATCACCGGCGCGGGAGTGATGGCGCAGGATCTCCTGTTCGCCACCCTCGATCCGACGTTGCGCCGCATCTCGCTGCCGCACGGTGCCGAGGTCATCTTCTCCGACACGGTCGGCTTCATCTCCGACCTGCCGACCCATCTCGTCGCTGCATTCCGGGCGACGCTCGAAGAGGTCATCGAAGCGGAGCTGATTCTCCACGTGCGCGACATGGCCAACCCGGACGCCAGCGCACAGGCAAGCGACGTGCGCCGCATCCTCAGGAGCCTCGACATCGACGTCGACGATCCCGATCACGTCGTCGAGGTCTGGAACAAGGTCGACCTCCTCGACGAGGATGCGCGCGCCCATCTGGCGACCGTGCGGGAGAGCCTGATCGAGGGGCAGACCGCGCACCTCGTTTCGGCGGTGACGGGCGAGGGTATCGACGGCCTGTTGAACACTGTGGAAAACCGGGTCGCAGGTGCGCTCAGCGAGATGCACATCGACGTGCCGACGGACGGCATGCCGATCCTGCCCTGGCTCTACGAGAACGCTGCCGTCCTGGAGCGAGAGGACGGCGACGACGGGCGCGTGCGATTGACCGTCGAGATGACGGCTCAGGCCCGCACCGACTTCACTCGCATGCAGTCGCGCTATCCCGGCGTCGGCGTGAGTTGACGGTGTCGCCGGATCAGTCCGGCGACCGACGCCCGATCCCGCGCCGCTTGGCTTCGATCCAGAGCGCCTCCATCTCGTCGAGGCTGGCCGCCGACGTATCGCTATCGCTCCGGCGTGCCAGCTCGCTTTCCACGAAGCCGAAGCGCGCGCGGAACTTCGTCGTGCAGGCGCGCAGGGCCTGCTCCGGATCGATCTCGTGATGACGGGCGAGATTGACGAGGCTGAACAGGAGATCGCCCATCTCCTCGCTCATGTCGCCGGCTGATCCGGCCGCGACCGCCTCGTCGAATTCCGCGAACTCTTCCTCGATCTTGGCGCGGATCGGAGGAGCGCTCGTCCAATCGAAGCCGATGCGAGCCGCGCGCTGCTGCACCTTGAGCGCCTCTGTCAGAGCCGGAAAGCCACGCGGCACCGCCGCGAGCAGACCGCTGTCGGGAAGCGTCTCCCGGTCCCAGCCATCTCCTGACTGTTCCGCGACATCAGCGATCTCGCTTCGCTGCCGCTTGGCTTCGAGCTTCTCCGCCCGTTCCTCGGCTTTGATCCGCTCCCACTGACCCTTGGCGGACCGTGCCGAACGCGCCTCCGCATCGCCGAAGACGTGAGGGTGCCGCCGGACCATCTTGCGCGTGATACCCTCGACGACGTCGGAAAAGTCGAAGAAGCCGCGCTCGGCCGCGAGTTGCGCATGGTACACGACCTGGAGAAGCAGGTCGCCCAATTCCTCGCGAAGGTCCTCGACGTCGCGGCGCTCGATCGCGTCCGCCACCTCGTAGGCTTCCTCGATCGTGTAAGGCGCGATGGTCTCGAAGCGCTGCTCGATGTCCCAAGGACAGCCGTCGGCCGGATCGCGCAGCGCCGCCATGATCTCGACCAGCCGAGACACGTCGCGAGAGGCTTCCATCATCAACTCCGCATTCGAGCAGCCACGTCGGGCGCGCCACATCTTCCGACCGGCCTAGTGCCGTCCGAGCGAGCCCGCAAGAGAGCGGCCGTGCCGTGTAAGCCGACGCAGGCCGCAGCTCTCCACAATGCGCTTCGACGACAAAGCGGCGCCGACCATGGCCTGAAGGATCAGGGGAGAGGCTCAATCACCGCGCACTCCCATCACGCACCAACAAGATCTATGTTGCATAAGATAGATTATGGAACATCACATATGCCTTTGTGGATACAAGCGAAGCTCCCTGTCGTGGGGCTGCGATGCGGCTCGCTGGCGTAGGACCGCCCAGGCAGATCGGGATCACCAAAGCCGACTTATCCCTTGCGCACCGGGCGTAGGAATCCGGCGTCATGGCCTATCACATGCCGGACTTGCAGCCTCGTCACCGGATGGTCGCTCCGCTGGCCCATCCTGACGCGAAAGCGGGCGGCAACCCTTTGGGATGCCGCCCGCCCGTCTGGACTTGGCAAAGCGTATCAGTCTCCATCCTCGTAGCTGAAGGCGGGTGCATTGGTGAGTTCGTCCTTGGAGGTGTTGACCAAGGCCCGAAGTGTCCCGTTCTGGTCGGCAAGTACGATGCTGGACGGCTTCAGCAGGACGTAGCGTTCGCCGATGCCGAGGAAGCCGCCGACGCTGACGACGACGCCGCTGATCGTCTTGCCATCCTGGATCGCGAGGTCCTTGATCTCGCCGATCCTCTCGTTCTCGTTGTTGTAGACGTGAAGGTCGTCGAGCCGCGACGCCATGATGTCGGCCTCGGAAATCGTCACGAATTGCAGGTCGACGTTTGCCGTCGTGCCCATCATCATGCCGCCAGTGTCGGATCCGGCAGCCGGTGCGGTCGTCGCCGGGGCCACTGCGTCGGCAGGAGCGGCAGGCCTCTCGGTCTGCGCCATGGCTGAGGTGGAAAGGAAGAGTGCGGCTGCTGCCGTCAAGATCGTGTTCTTCATCGGTGATGGCTCCATCCGGCCGGGGACAACTTGACCCGACTTCAAGGCTTCAACATGCTCGCGACAATTCGGTTCGAGGAACTTAAGCGTGTACCTAAGTAGTTCGTAGCTATATGTCGGCGCGAATGTTTGTGCGGGTTGCCCTGATCACCAACGTAAAATCTTGAAGCCTCAGCGGTGCATCGGCCGTTGAAGGAGGAAGGCTTCAAGCCTGCCAAATAACACATAATCGGAGACGTTTAACGAAGATGTAGCGAGCATGCAGCGCACGTTTATTGCGATCTCCGACTCTGGCGCTCGGGCCCTGCACATCTCTTCGTCCATCGGGAACATGCAGAGCAGAAGGTCTCCTTCCCGGTATGCAGAAGCACCTGAGTTTGTCTCCGGAAGACTGCCACTCACAGGATCGAAGCTGACCTAATTTTGACGCTGCCAACCCGCTGCAGCGGTTACCCAAACCGCGTAGCTTGCCAATCGAGCCATGGCAGACAGCAAGCTGGCGGATCATCCCCTGCCGCTCACAAGGGGCGGCGCAAGTCGGGTGTGGAGATTACCCGCTGGGCTGCGGACGCCGCGCGCCGGTCAGTCGAGGTCGAACTCGATAGCGAGGCCGTCGAAGGCCGGCCGGATGTGATTCGGCAACAGGCGTGAGACGGTCTCGTAGTCGAGCGGCGTGTGCATGTGGGTCAGCGTGGCCTCGGCCACGCCGAGACGGTTTATCCAATCGACCGCTTGGTCCAGCGACAGGTGCGACGGATGCGGCCGGTATTGGAGCGCGTCGACGACAATGTGACGCGCGCCGCGGATCGCTTGCTGAGCGCCAGGAGGAAAATCGCTGACGTCGCTGCAATAGGCCAGCGCGCCGATGCGGAAGCCGAGCGAGACGATGCTGCCGTGCTGCTGCTCGAACGGCAGGATGTCGATCCGTCCGCCATCCCCGTCGATGCTGAACGTCTCGCCGGCGACAATGCGGCGCCGCTCGACGATAGGCGGATAGTCGCTGCCGGGCGGCGTCTGGAAGCAGTAGCGGAAGCCTTCGAGGACGCGCTCGTAGGTGTCGTCGTTGCAGTAGACTGGCACGAGGCCGCGCTTGATCAGGGCGAAGCCGCGCAGGTCGTCGAGCCCGTGGATATGGTCGGCGTGCTGATGCGTCAGGACGACGGCGTCGAGCATGGGCACGTCCGCAGACAGCATCTGCTCGCGGAAGTCCGGTCCGCAGTCGATGTTCACCCGCGTCGTGCCGCGCGGCCCGATCCGCTCCAGCAGGGCCGAACTGCGGCGACGCCGGTTCTTCGGGTTCGTCGGATCGCAGGCGCCCCAGTCTCCGCCGATACGCGGCACGCCGAGCGACGATGCGCAACCGAGGATCGTGAGGCGCAGCCGGTCGCTCAACGAGCCGTGTCCGGCTGGCGGGGATCGACGGCCTTGGAGAACAGCCGGAAGAAGTTGTCGCTCGTCCGCGCCGCGATCGTGTCGAGGTCGACGCCCTTGGTCCTGGCGAGCACCTCGGCGGTGTGGAGGACGTAAGCCGGCTCATTGCGCTTGCCGCGGAAGGGTGGCGGCGCAAGGTAGGGCGCGTCCGTTTCGACCAGCAGGCGGTCCAGCGGCACGTCTTCGGCGATGGCGCGGATCTCGTCGGAGTTCTTGAACGTGAGGATGCCGGAAAAGGAGAGGTAGGCGCCGAGCGCGAGGCCACGGCGCGCGAGCTCCGCCCCGGACGAAAAGCAGTGGAGAACGAAGGGGAAGGCCCCCTTCCCCGACTCGTCTTCCAGAATCGCGATCATGTCGTCGTCGGCGTCGCGCGCGTGCACGACGAGGGGAAGCTGGGTTTCGCGGGCAGCCTCGATGTGGGTGCGGAAGACGCCGGCCTGCACGTCGCGCGGCGCCTTGTCGTAGTGATAGTCGAGACCGGCTTCACCGATGCCGACGATCTTCGGATGCCGACTCAGCTCGACGAGCCGGTCGGCCGAGACATCCGGCTCCGCAGCGGCGTTGTGGGGGTGCGTGCCGACCGTTGCGGCGATGCGCTGGTCGGTCTCCGCGATTTCAAGGAGACGCTCGATGCGGCTGACGAAGGTCGAGATGGTCACCATGAACCCGACGCCGTTCGCGCCGGCGCGCTCGATCAGCGCATCGCGCTCACCGTCGAACTCCGGAAAGTCGAGATGGCAGTGGCTGTCCACCAGAAAGGGCCGCATGCCGTGCTCCTTCGCTCGATCCGCTCGGCGCCCCGATCAGCTCTCGGGCTCGACATAGCGCGGAAACACAGCCTTCGGCGCGGGCAGCGCCGTTCCCGGCTGCAGCATTGCGCCGCCGCTGAGAGCCGCGAAGCTCCGCTGGTCCTCCGCTACGCCGAGGAGCTCGAGCAGGGCCGCGGCGCTTTCCGGCATGAAAGGCTGGAGCAGGATCGAAACGCGCCGGATCGTTTCGGCGGTCACGAAGAGCACCGTCTCCATCCGCACCGGGTCGGTCTTGCGCAGCGCCCAGGGCTCCTGACCGGCGAAGTAGCGGTTCGCTTCGGACACCACCGCGATCACCCGCGCCAGGACGGCGTGGAGCTCCTGCCGCTCCATCGCAGAGCGTGCTTCGGCGAGGATCGCGCCCGCCGCATCGAGCATCGCCGCATCCGCCGGCGTGAACGCTCCCGGCGTCGGCACGACGCTGCCGACGTTCTTCGCGATCATCGACAGCGAGCGCTGGGCGAGATTGCCGAGATCGTTGGCGAGCTCCCCGTTGATGCGCGCGACGATCGCCTCGTGGCTGTAGTTGCCGTCCTGGCCGAACGGCACCTCACGAAGGAGGAAGTAACGGACGGCATCGAGCCCATAGGCCGCGACCAGCGCGAAGGGGTCGATGACGTTGCCGACCGACTTCGACATCTTCTCCCCGCGATTGAACAGGAAGCCGTGCGCGAAGACGCGATCGGGAAGCGGCAGACCCGCCGACATCAGGAAGGCGGGCCAGTAGACGGTGTGAAAGCGGACGATGTCCTTGCCGATCACGTGGAGGTTGGCGGGCCAGAAGCCGGAGCGCGGTCCGCCGTCGGGATAGCCGGTCGCGGTCAGATAGTTCGTCAGGGCATCGACCCAGACGTACATCACGTGGCGCTCGTCGCCCGGCACCGGAATGCCCCAGTCGAACGTGGTGCGCGAGACCGACAGGTCGCGCAGTCCGGAGCGCACGAAGGACACCACCTCGTTGCGCCGCTCGGCCGGCCCGATGAAGGTCGGATGGGCCTCGTAATGCGCCAGCAGGCGCTCGCCGAAGGCGGAGAGGCGGAAGAAGTAGCTTTCTTCCTCCACCCATTCGACCGGCGTGCCCTGAGGCCCGTAGCGCACGCCGTCGGCGCGCAGCTCGGTCTCGTTCTCGCCGTAATAGGCCTCGTCGCGGACCGAGTACCAGCCGGTATAGGCATCCTTGTAGATGTCGCCGGCCGCGACCATCCGGTTCCAGATGTCCTGGCTGGCGCGGCGATGCCGCTCCTCCGTCGTGCGGATGAAGTCGTCGTTGGATGCGTTGAGCGCCTTGGCCATCGCCTTGAACTCGGCGGTGTTGCGGTCGGCCAGGGTTCGCGGCTCGATACCTTCCGCCCGCGCCGTCTGCATCATCTTGATGCCGTGCTCGTCGGTGCCGGTCAGGAAGAACACGTCGAAGCCGTCGAGCCGCTTGAAGCGGGCGATCGCGTCGGTCGCGATCAGCTCGTAGGCATGGCCGATGTGGGGCCGCCCGTTCGGGTAGGAGATCGCGGTGGTGACGTAGAAGCGCTCAGCCATAGGGCCTTCATGTCGCAGGACGAGTCGGAAGTTCAAGCCCCGGCCATACTGCATGCCCGCCCGCGCCTCAATCGCCGGCGCGCAGACGTCAGGCGAAGAACCGACCGAACAGCGTCATCAGCATCTGCTTCTTGTCGAGATTATAGGCGGCGCCGCGTCGCAGCCGGGCATTCTCATCCTGCCAGAGACGGGCGTAGCGAGCCGCCTCGGCGGCGTCTCCCGCCGCCAGCCGGGCGCGCGATCGCTCCGCTGCCTGATCGAGAAGATCGTTGACGAGTAGATCGTAGCCGACCTCCCTGCCCTTCTGGACCAGCGCGTCGGCTATTGCCTGAATGGCGAGCCAATCGGGTTGGGGAGCGGCAAGGATCCGCTCGACACCGGCGCGAATCTCGTCGCCGCCGTTGAGGAGCTGCGACAAGGCGCGCCGCACGCTGCCGGAGGCCGCAGCCACCGCGTGGCGGACCGCCTCCGGGGAGCAGCCGTGCGGCAGGCCGGAAAGGATATCGGCCACCTCGCGGTCCTCCAGCGGGCCGAAGCGCAAAGCTCGGCAACGCGAGCGGATGGTCGGCAGCACGGCGGCCGGACGGTGCGCGACGATGAGGAAGAGCGATCGCTCCGGCGGCTCTTCGAGGATCTTCAGGAGCGCGTTGGCCGCGCTGGCGTTGAGATCGTCGGCCGGATCGACGATCGCGATGCGCCAGGCGTCCTCGTCCGCCGTGCGGTGGAAGAAGCGGTTGAGCTTGCGCACCTCGGACACGGTGAGATCGCTGCGGAAGGCTCCGGTCTTCTCGTTCTTCGGTCGCTGAAGGTGGATGAGGCCGGGATAACTGTCCTGCGCGATCTGGCGCACGATCGGGTCGTCCGGGCCCGGCGGCTCGCGCCGGTCGAGGCCGACGAGCAGGCGGCGCGCGAAGGCGAAGGCCGCCGTCGCCTTGCCGATCCCGCGAGGCCCCTCCAGGATCCAGCCGTGGTGAAATCGCGCCGAGCGCGCCGCCTCGTCGAGAACCGCCATCGGCTCGCGATGGCCGACCAGGTTCAGCCTGGCCGCCGGCGGCGCGACGCCGTCGAAGTCGTCGTGCCCTTCCTCGTGCGCGAGGACGTCGGTTTCCAGGCTCATCGAGGCTCGACAAGCGGCGCCGTCTTTGCCGCGAAAGCATTGCCCACGCGGTCCATGCGGGCGGCGTCCATTCGGTCCTCGACAAGCGCCGAGATCTCCGCCGCTACGGCGTCTGCGGGCTGACGCGCGTCGACGACGACGCATCGTTCGGGCTCGGTCCTCGCGATCTCCAGGAAGGCTCGGCGCCGGGCCTCGTGCCGCGACACCGCTTCCTTCTCGAATCGGTCCGCCGCGCGCCTGCCGCGCCGCTTGGCGGCGCGCGCGAGCCCTTCCACGGCGGGAATGTCGAGGATGACCGTCAGATCGGGGTAAAGCCCACCGAGCGTCGCGCGCTCGAGGTTGCCCAGGAACGTTCGATCGGCCATCGGGTCCTGACCCTGATAAACGCGCGTGGAATCGTGAAAGCGGTCGGACAGGACGATCTCGCCTCGCGCCAGGGCAGGTGCGATCACGGACGCGATGTGGTCCGCGCGCGCGGCCGACAGCAGCACGGCTTCGGCTTCCGGGCCGAGCGCCTCGGCGGCACCGGACAGAAGCACATGACGCACGGCCTCGGCGCCGATCGAGCCGCCTGGCTCGCGCGTCGCCACCACGACGTGCCCCTGTGCTCGCAGCCTGTCCCGCAGCCTCTCGACTTGCGTGGACTTGCCGCTGCCTTCCCCGCCCTCGAAGGTGATGAACAGTCCGCGTCGCGGCGATGCCTGATCCAAGTGCCGCGTCACAGCGCGCGCACCCAGCCGAAAGCGAGCTCCGCCAGCGCGTCGGTCGCGCGTTCGGTGAAGCTGCCCTGATCCACCGACGAGGCCGCGTAGAGATCGACGCTGAGCGACGGCTTGTCGTCGATCATCACCACCATCTGCCCGACGCGGTCGCCCTCGGCGACGGGAGCGAGCACCGGGCCGTCGTAGCGGATCGAGGCGCTGACCCGGTCGGCCTCGTCGGTCGGCACGAAGGCGACGACGGGCGCCTGGGCGACGAGCCCGACCGAACCCGCTACCCCGCCATAGACCGCGGCCTGACCGACGACCTCGTCCGGCTGGAACAGCACGGCGCGACTGAAGGCCTGGTTGGCCCAGTCCAGCAGAGACTTGGCTTCCTTCGATCTGTCGGCATCCGACTTGAGGCCGCTGAGCGCCAGAAAGGTCTTGCGGCCGTCGCGCTCCGTCGCGCCCAAGAGCGCAAAGCCCGTTTCTTCCGTATAGCCCGTCGTCAGGCCCGTGGCGCCGACATCCATGCGCAGCAGCGGATTGCGGTTGCGCTGCAGGATCTTGTTCCACTCGAACTCCGGCTGCCTGTAGATCTGGTAAAGATCCGGATAGGTAGCCTCCATGTGACGGCCGAGGCGCACGAGATCGCGCGCCGTCACCTGCTGGCCGTCGGCCGGAAGGCCCGATGGATTGACGAAGCGCGAGCTGGTCAGGCCGAGTTCGGCGGCGCGCTCGTTCATGCGCTCGGCGAAGCCGGCTTCGGAGCCGCTCATGCCCTCCGCAAGGATGATGGTCGCGTCGTTGGCCGCCTGAACGATCGTCCCGCGAACGAGGTCGATCACCGGCACGCTCGACTTCAGCGCGGCGAACATGGTCGAGGTGCCGGACGGGGCGCCGCCCGTTCGCCAGGCATGTTCGGACACCGGAAAGGCACGGTCCAGCGAGAGGTCGCCTTTGGCGACGGCGTCGAACACGACCTCCATCGTCATGACCTTGGCGAGCGAGGCCGGCGGAAACGGCGTGTCGGCATCCTTCTCGAAGAGGACTGCACCCGTTTCGCCGTCGACGATCAGAGCCTGCGCCGCCGTCGTCTCCGGGAGGCGGCCGAGCGGCTCATCGGTCTGGCCGAAGGCGAGGCTCGACGCGACGAGCGCGAAGGCGCCGAGAGCCGTCGCCGCGAGCAGCGAAATATTGGGTGTCATGGAGCAGGCATCGCGGGCATGAGGTGAAACGTCGGTGCGCCTGCCATATTAGAGGCAGGCGGCAGTCGCGTCGACCGTGTCGGCGCAACGACCAACCACGCCGCGACCGGGATCAGTCCCGCAGAACGAAGGCATCCTCGGCGCCGGCCTGCCACAGCATGCGAAGCACCGTATCGGCATCGACGCCGGCGTGGAGCGTGAGCGTCAGCGCCCTGCCCTCGCCGGCCGCTTCTTCGCCGAGCGAGCCGCGACCGAGCGCCACGGCACGGACCTTCTCGACCCGCGAGCGATCGGTGAGCGTGCCGACCGAGATGATCTCGACGCCCTGCGGCGCCGCGGCGGCACCGACCTCTCGAAGTGCCGCCGCGGCGCCGGTCTCGGTCCCGGAGGCGGCGTAGGACGACATGAGCGAGGCGGCGAGCGCGAGGTTCGACGGAACCGGGACGCGTCCTTCGCCCGGCCGTTCGGCGCGGGTCGGCACCGGCACGCCGGGCGGTCGCACGCCCGGCACTTCGGAATATGCGGAGGCGACGCTCTGGCCAACCGGTGAGCGGGCCGCGGCGGTGATCGACGCGACCATCACCTGATCCGGTGTTCCGACAGGCAGGCGGCCCTCGCCGGGCCGGAAGCTCGCCATCAGCCGCGAGGTGTCGTCACCCTCGAGCGGCGCGCGCCCCACGTACTCGAC
Organism: Aurantimonadaceae bacterium; assembly: GCA_947474855.1. GTDB lineage: Bacteria > Pseudomonadota > Alphaproteobacteria > Rhizobiales > Rhizobiaceae > Antarcticirhabdus. The sequence goes on from CANJKV010000005.1 coordinate 25,201, forward strand.
CTTGACGTCGGCGACGCCGTCGCGATGGAAGCCGAGCATCTGCGCGGCCTTGGACGACACGTCGATCTCGCGGCCGTGGGCGTATGGCCCGCGATCGTTGACGCGGACCATGATCCGGTTGCCGTTCTCGAGGTTTGTCACCATGGCATAAGACGGCAGCGGAAAGGTCGTGTGCGCGGCCGATAGGCCGAACATGTCGTAAACCTCGCCGTTGGCGGTGAGGCGTCCGTGGAAGTTCGCGCCGTACCAGGACGCCTTGCCGAGCTTCGCGTAGCCCGGCTGGTCTTTCGGGTAGTACCACTTGCCGCGGACCTTGTACGGCTTGCCGACCTGCTCGCGACCCCCGCCCTTCCGAACCTTGCGAAGGTTCGAGACGCGCGGGCTCGCCGGCACGCCGAAGACGCTCTCGCTGAAGATCGGCGCATCGTCGGGTGGCGCGAGCTCCGCCGATTCCATGACTTCGGAGGACTGGCAGGCGCTCAGGGAAAGCGAGGCGATCACCACGATTGCGGCACTCCGCAGCGATGCCTTTCGGCTGCCAGACGCATCAGCCATCGAAACAGGTCCCCCGGTTGATCACATCGCGTGTCGGCCCGGAAAGAATCCGAGACCGGTCCTCATCCCTCGTCGGAAGAGACTAAAAGAAGATTAACGCCGCATTCAATATTGAAATCTTGTGTGATGTCCCTCTCCTCATCATCTGTGGGTTGCCTGTGACATGGATGCGACAGCATCGGGCGAATCGATTTGGCACAGCGCCGGCCCATCCCGCATTGCAACTTCGCTGGCATTTCCGCGTTTCAGAGCCGGATCGGTACAGGCTGGCGTGCTGCTTGCCAGTGCGCCCGAGAAGGAGTCCGATATGCGGGTGAAGCTTTGGCTCGGCACGAGCCTGCTGGTGGCGGTCGTCGCCTCGGGTGCCTTTTTGCTGGCGCAGCCGGAAGCCCAAGCCGTCGACGAATCTCAGGCGGTCGCCGTTTCGTGTCAGAACGACATCTCGGCCTGGGATGCGATCCGGGCGGGTTCGACGAATGCTGACCGTCGTGAGATGTCGAAGGCACTGGATGCCGCCGTGCGCTGCGGGCACCAGATCACGACGGAAGATCGCGAACTGCTGGGCGAGGTCTGACGACGAAACGACCATGGGGTACCCCGCCCGGCTCACGCCGGACGGGGCCATGCATATTCCCGAGGAAGCTTGGATCGCTTGGGTCCGCATCCCTGCGGGAGGTGGCGGCGCGCCTTTAGCATCGATGATCCGAGAAGCGGAACCCCTGATTGCTCGTCAAGCGGCTCGCCGAGCCCTCCGATCGTTGGAGAGGAAGCCGATTTCAGAGCGAAATGGATGTCGCGGATGGCCCGCGGCCGTTCGGTTGCCGGGTCTTCGGCCAAATTGGCGAGTCGCTCGGGCTGACGATTCGGCGGAGTGCTTTCGTACGAAGCAATGGCGCAGCAAAGCTGATCCCGGTAAGAGCACGGCGTTGATCGACTGGCTCCTGGTGCTGCCCGGTGCCTTGGCGAAGCGAGACCACCAACAATGACAGTTCCGGATTTCAGAGCTGTTCAGGCCAGCGATGGGGCTCCTCCGCCACCAACCGGCCACCTTCGCCGCGGTTTCGATCTCGCGTCGCGCGCTGCCGTTCTTCACCGATTTGCCCGGCGCCTCGATGGGCTTCTCAAGCGCCCACCCAAGCCTCTGCCCGGCAAGTCGCTTCCGGCTCATCTGGGCTCAGCCGGCATCGAGATGATGTCCCGTCCGGCAGGCGACGCTCCTCCTCCCGTGCGTTTCGCGATGATCAGCGTCGTCGTGCCGGCACGCAACGAAGCGGCGAACCTGCCGATCCTGGTGGAGGAGATCACGACCGCGCTCGGAGCCCGCGACCACGAGATCGTCATCGTCGACGATGGATCGTCGGACGACACGCCCGCCGTTCTGGTGGCGCTTCGTGCCTCCGGCTTCGCTGTTCGTCATGTGCGACACGACCAGGCCTGCGGGCAAAGTCGCGCGATCCGCACGGGCGCCCTTCTGGCGCGCGGCGACGTGGTCGCGACCATCGACGGCGACGGGCAGAACGACCCGCGCTTTCTTCCTCAACTCATCGACCTTCTCGAGATGTCCGGCCGGCAGACCGCTCTGGCCGCCGGACAACGGCTGCGCCGAACCGACACGCCGATGAAGCAGGCCGCCTCGACCTTCGCCAACCGGCTGCGCTCGGCGATGCTGCGGGACGGCACGCGCGACACCGGTTGCGGGCTCAAGGCCATCCCGACGCAGATCCTGAAAACACTGCCCTACTTCGAGGGTTGGCACCGCTACCTACCGGCTCTCGTGCTGCGCGAGGGGCTGGGGGTCGTGTACCTCGACGTCGTCGACCGGAACCGGCGCTTCGGGCGATCGAACTACGGCATCTTCGATCGCGCGCTGGTCGGAGCCGTGGACCTGTGGGGCGTCTGGTGGCTTCTGCGACGGGGGCGTCGGCGCCCGTCCGTGACGGAGCTCTAGCCGCGTGCTGCAGTCGATCGTCGACTTCTTCCACCACGTCTTCGTCGAGCGCTTCGACGCGTGGGTCGTGCTCGGCTTCGCGGCTCAGGCCATGTTCACCGGCCGTTTCATCGTCCAGTGGATCGCGTCGGAGCGCGCCAGGCGAAGCGTCGTCCCCGTCGCTTTCTGGACGCTCTCCCTCGCAGGAGGCGCCCTTCTCCTCGTCTACGCCATCCACCGGCGCGACCCGGTCTTCATCGCGGGACAAGCCGCGGGGCTCGTCGTCTATGTCCGCAACCTCAAGCTCATCGCCGACGAGAAGCGCGGCATTCCGGCCGCAGACGCATCTCCATCCGAGCAAGGCGCCTCCACGACCAATTCCGGTTGACGTCCTGCGCCTGCCAAGGCTAGAGCCCGAACCGCGTGAACCGTTCTGCAGCGAACGTCATTTTCGGCGGTCTTGAACGAAGACCGGCGATGTCGCTGCCGACAGGAAAGCCTGGATGGGTGGCCGAGCGGTTGAAGGCACCGGTCTTGAAAACCGGCGGGCGGGAAACCGTCTCGTGGGTTCGAATCCCACCCCATCCGTTCCCGCCGGCGCTCGCGCGAGAGCCGAGCGCCGTGCCGCTTCCGTCAGGGTGAACGACATGCGACCTTCCGACCCGGGCCGATCGCCGGTGCGACGCAACCGGCTGTCGGCCGGCTTCGACGCCTTGGCGGGATGGGCGACGCGTCGTGTCGTCGGGATGCCGACGGCGCTCCTCTTCGTGGCGGCGGTTTTCACCCTCAACCTCGTGCTCAACATCGAGGACGGGACGGTCGGCTACGACGATCGCGAACAGCTCCGACACATGACGAGCTGGGCCTGGGGCTATTCGGGCGTTCAGCCGCCGCTTCACACCTGGATCGTAAAGTCGATGGTGCCTATCTTCGGCGAGGGCATCGATGCGATCTACGCTGCCCGCTTCCTGGTTCTGCTTCTCGTCTTTATCGTCATGTATGGCGCCGCCAGGCTCATGCGGCTGACGCCAGAGGGCACCGCCGCGGCGGTGCTGGGGCTGTTCCTACTGCCGCAGATTGGCTGGGAGGCGCAGCGCAGCTTCAGTCATTCGCTGACCGGGCTCCTGGGGGCCGTCGGATGCCTGGCGGCCCTGCTCTGGGTGCTTCGCGACGGCCGGCGCATCGCCTACGCCGCCCTCGGCCTCGCCGCAGCGGTCGCGCTTCTCGGAAAGTACAACGGCGCGATCCTGCTTTTGGGCCTCGCTGCCGGAACGCTCTCCGCGGCCCCGCTCGCGCGGGCGATCCGGCCGCGCCGGCTCCTCCTGTCCCTCGGCGTGTTCCTCGCCGCGATCGCGGGACCGGCTGTCTGGCTGAGCGGGCGCATCGGCACGCTCGACGACAGCGCTCACAAATTCGAAGCGGGCGGCACGGCATCGCCGATCCTGGATCGGCTCGCGGGCATGGGCTCCCTCTTGCTCGCGATCGGTGCCTATTCCGGCCTCTTCGCCGGGCTGGTTCTGCTGGCTCTGCCTCCCGGAGGGCGCCTGAAGGCGCTGCAGGACGCGGCGCGGCGCGTGAGCGAACAGGCCGAGGTGCGGCTGGTCGTCGTCGCGATCGTCGCGGGTCTGGTCCTGCTCGCGGTCGGGCTTTTCGTCGGAGGCGCCACCAACGTCGAGACGTACTGGCTCCATCCTCTGCTCGTCTTCACGCCGCTCGCCGTCGCGTCGGCCGTCGACGGACTGCCGGCCGGCGCGCGAGTCCACCGCGCCACCATCGGCAGCGCGGTTCTTGCGGCGATCGTGACGGTTCTCGCCTTCGTCCTTCGAGCGTTCGGCCTCGCCTGAAGTCGGGACGTCGCCGGTCAGGCCATCGTGATGATGGTGGTGCCGGTCGTGCGCCGCGCCTCGAGGTCGCGCTGCGCATCCGCAGCCTTCTCCAAGGGATAGCGCTGGCCGATCAGGATCTTCACCGCGCCTGAGGCGATGACGTCGAAGAGGGCGTTGGCGCTCTCCTCGAATTCCTCCCGCGTCGCCGTGTAGCCGAAGAGGCTCGGACGAGTGGCGAAGAGCGATCCCTTCTGGTTCAGGATCGCCAAGTCGACGTCCGGCAGCTTGCCTGAGGATTGGCCGAAGGTGACCCAGAGGCCGCGCCGTCGCAGGCAGTCCAGGCTCTTCGGATAGGTGTCGCGGCCAACGGAGTCGTAGACGACGTCGCATTTGCGCCCATCCGTGATCTCGGCGACTCGGGCGACGAAGTCTTCTTCGTTGTAGTTGATGACGTGGTCGTAGCCGTGCGCGAGGGCGAGTTTGCACTTTTCGGCGCTGCCGGCCGTCCCGATCACGGTCGCACCGAGATGCTTCGCCCACTGCCCGGCGATCAGCCCGACGCCGCCGGCCGCGGCATGGAAGAGGATCGTCGTGCCCGGCCCCACCTCGAAGGTGCGTCGCAGGAGATATTCTGCGGTCATGCCCTTGAGCATGGCGCCGGCAGCGACCTCGGTCTCGACGCCCGCCGGCAGCTTCGCGACCTTGTCCGCCTCGACCAAGATTGCGTCCGCATAGGTGCCGTTCGCCCCGCTATAGGCGACCCGGTCTCCGACGGTGACGGAGGACACCCCCTCGCCTACCTCCTCCACGGTGCCCGCGCCCTCCTTGCCCGGGACGAAAGGCATCTCGGCCGACTTGTAGAGGCCGGTGCGGAAGTAGACGTCGATGAAGTTGAGGCCCGCCGCGGCCTGGCGGACGCGGATCTGCCCGGGTCCCGGACGTCCCGGATCGCGCTCGCCGAGCTGGAGGACCTCCGGGCCGCCGAGCTGGCTGATGACGATGGCTCGCGTCATGACGTTGTCTCCCAATATGCGTTCAGGTGGGTATCAGCTCGACACGGCGCCGCCGGCGCGCCGGTCGAGCAGCTGGATGATCCCGCCGATCGAGACGAGATAGAGGCTGGTGAGCGCGACGCCGACCCGCACCCAGGTCGGCGAGTCGAAGCCGTAAAGCAGAGCTGCGAAGCCGAAGAGCATCCACAGCACCATCACCGCGAGGTTGAGCGGCCGCAGCCGCACGACGCGCACCGGATGGAGGAACTTCACCGGCGCGAAGGTTCCGGCCGCGCACAGGACGACGACGGCGAAGACCACCCATTCGCTCGGCTGGATGGCGAAGAAAGCGAACACCACCATGTTCCAGCAGACGGGAAAGCCGCGGAAGAAGTTGTCCTTCGTCTTCATGCGCGTGTCGGCGTAATAGATCGCGCTGGTGATCACGATGAGCGCGGCCGCGATGAACGACCACGGCTTGCCGATCATGTCGGACAGGTAGAGCGCGACCGCGGGGATGAGGCAGAAGGTCGAGTAATCGATGATCGCGTCGAGCATGTCGCCGGACCAGTCCGGAAGGACGCGCTTGATCTCGACCTTGCGTGCCATCGGCCCGTCGATCCCGTCGACGAGGAGCGCGAGGCCGAGCCACGAGAACATCGCCACCCACTCCCCCTCGGCCGCCGCGATGAGCGACAGGAACGCCAGAAAGGCGCCGCTTGCCGTGAAAAGATGGACTGCGAAGGCCCGCCACCGCTGAAAAGTCGTCCCTTGAGCCGTCATCGCGCCCCGAAGCGTATCGTCGCACGCTTCAGCTCGAAGCGCCGCTCACCTGTTGCATTCCGGTCTATCGGGCGTATCTGCCGATTCCAAGCGGAACGCGCTCGATCAGGTGCGGTTCATGCGCGCGAAACCTAGTCGGGAGCGGTGTTATGGCGTCGAGGCGTTGCGAAGTGGCGGTGGTCGGCGGCGGTCTCGCAGGTGCGGCCGCGGCGATCGCCTTCGCGGCCGAGGGCTTCGACACGCTTTTTGCCGCGCCCGCCCCGCCCGAGACCGACCGCCGCTCGACCGCGCTGATCGGGCGGTCCGTCGCCTTCCTGTCCGGCATCGGCGTGTTCGAAGCGGCGCGCCCGCGGGCCGAGGCTCTGCGCTCCATGCGACTCATCGACGACACAGGTCGCCTCTTCAAGGCACCCACCGTTGAGTTCCGCGCGAGCGAGATCGGCGTTTCGGCCTTCGGCTACAACATCCTCAACTCCGACCTTGCCGCGGCGCTCGCCGAGCGGGTCGGAGCTCTCGCCTCCCACCTCACGCCCGTTGAATCGCGCGTCGAGGACATCCGCTTCGAGGACGATCACGCGGTGCTCGATCTCGGCGAGGCCGGGACGTGGCGCACGCAGCTCGTCGTCGGCGCGGACGGCCGCCGCTCGATCGCGCGCGAGAAGGCGGGCATCGCGGCGCGCGAGTGGCGCTACCCGCAGACGGCCCTCGTCTTCAACTTCGAGCATGCCCGGCCGCACGACGGCGTCTCGAACGAGTTCCACACTCGCACCGGTCCCTTCACGCAGGTTCCGCTGCCGGGCTCGCGATCCTCGCTGGTCTGGGTCGAGGCGCCCGACAGGGCGGATCTCTACGCCGATCTGAAGCCGGAGCGCCTCGGCGCTGTGGTCGAGCAGAAGCTTCACTCGATCCTGGGAGCCGTCACCGTCGAGGATTCGATCCAAGGCTTTCCCCTGTCGGGTCTGGCCGCCGCGGCGATGTCGGCTCCGCGGCTTGCGCTCGTCGGCGAAGCGGCGCACGCCTTTCCGCCGATCGGAGCGCAGGGGCTCAATCTCGGCCTGCGCGACGTCGAGGCGCTGATCTCCGCCGCGCGCAACGGCCGCGACGATCCGGGAAGCGCCAATGTCCTGAGGCGCTATGCGCAGGGGCGGCTCGGCGATGTGTCGAGCCGGTCGAGCGGCGTTGACCTGCTCAACCGCTCGCTTCTCGCCGACTTCCTTCCCGTTCAGGCGGCCCGCGGCCTCGGCCTCGGGGCGCTGCGCAACGTCGGATTCCTGCGCCATTTCGCCATGCGCGAGGGCATCTCGCCGGGCGCTGGGTTCACAGGCGTGCCCAAGTCAGTTCGGGAAGGGATCGACGGGCAGAACGCCTGAGCTCAACAGGATCAGGACGCCTGCGACGCTCGCCACGGACGCGACCGTCGTGACGAGCACGGCGGCGGACGCGCGCTCCTGCTCGACGCCGTACTGTTGCGCGATGACGAAGACGTTCGTCGCGGTCGGCAGGCTGGCGAGAAGCACGGCACTCTTGACCCATACCGGATCGAAGTCGCCGATGAGGCCGAGAAGAAGCCAGGCGAGCAGCGGATGGATTGCCAGCTTCGACACAGTGATCGCGCCAAGACCGGCCCGGGCGCCGCGGCTCGTCGCCCGTGACTGAAGGGTGATGCCCATCAGGAAGAGCGCGCAGGGTGCCGCCGCGCCAGCCAGGATCGCGACGAGCCGCGAGACCGGCTCGGGCAGCTCGACCCTCATGACAGCGAGGCTCAGGCCGACGATCGTCGCGATGATGAAGGGATGGCCGAGGATGCGTTTCAGCACCGTCAGCGCGAGGCGTGCCGGGCTCTCGCGCCGCTCGCCCGACAGCGCCATCATCAGCGGCGCGAGCGCGAAGTGCAGCGTGTTGTCGAAGCAGAAGACGAGGGCGACCGGCACCGCCGCGCCCGGCCCGAAGGCGGCGATCGCGAGGCCCGGTCCCATGTAGCCGATGTTGCCGTAGGCGGAAGCGAGGCCGTCGATCGTCGCCTCGGCCGTTCCGACGCGGCCGCGACGGCGGCGCAGGACATAGCCGGCGAGGAACATCAGGAAGGTCGCGAGCGTCGTCGCGCCGACGAAGGCGGGGTGCGCGAGCTCCCCCACCGGCGTCTTCATCAGAAGCTGAACGAACAGCGCGGGAAGCGCGACGTAGACGACGAAGAAGCTCAGCCAGACGGTGGCGGCCGGCGGCTGCGGATGGAGACGCGAGGCGAGGAAGCCGAGCCCGATGAGCGCGAAGAAGGGGGCGATGAGCCCGAAGACGCCCATCATCGGCGGTGTCGCCTCCTGGCGTCGGCTGGGTCCGCAGCTATGCGCGCGAGCGGCAGCGGGACGATGGCCGCCAGCCCTGGCATTGCGCTTGCGTGTCGGGATCGTGACGGAATAACAACGGTGCCATAACGGAGCCTGCCGCCTGATGCAAACCGCCCGATTCTTTATCGGCCAGATCGTGAAGCACCGGATCTTCCCCTTCCGCGGCGTGATCTTCGACGTCGATCCCGAGTTCGACAACACCGAGGAATGGTACCAGGCGATTCCCGAGGAGATCCGGCCGCGCAAGGACCAGCCGTTCTACCATCTCTTCGCGGAGAACGCCGAGAGCGAATACATCGCCTATGTGTCGGAGCAGAACCTTCTGCCGGACGACAGCGGCAAACCCGTGCGTCATCCTCAGATCGCCGAAGTCTTCGACGGGCCGCAGAACGGCGCCTACAAGCTGAAGATCGCCCATCGCAACTGACGGCGGACGAGCGAGCGCTTGCCCGAAACGACACGGCGGCCCCGAGGAGCCGCCGTTCATTCGTCTCGAAACGGATCGCCCTCTGTTACTGGGCGCTGCCGGCGTTCGCCTTGGCGGCGTTCTGCGCTTCCTCGAACTTCTGGCGGCGCGCCTCGGCCTGGGCCTGGAGAGCCGAGTTCAGCTGTTCCTGGCTCTGCGCGAGCGCCGAGGCGTCCTGGGCCGGGCCGTCGAAGGCCTGCGTGAAGCCGCTCAGCGTCACCTTCACCGGGTTGGGCTGGCGCTGGAAGTTGACCGAGGTCACCTGCAGTTCCTTGCCACGCTTCATCGAGGCGACCATGGCATCGGTCAACTCGGCTTCGGCGATGCAACGGTCGGGGAAGCAGACGGAGTAGTTCAGCGCCTGCGGGGCGTTGCCGTCGATCTTCAGCTGAACGCCGGCCGGGATCACGCGGCCCGTCGGGACGACGGCCTGGATCACCTTCTGGTTCACCTTGCCGGTGACGGCGATGAGGTTCACGGCCGTGACGAGCTGCCGGGTCTCGGCGATCACCGTGTACTGGGTGTTGCAGATGTTGTTCTCGCCCTGCGGCGAGCAGACCTTGAACCATTCGGTCGGCAGCACGCCCTTGCCACCGCCCGCAGCCGGTGCGGCCGGCGCGGCAGGCGCGGCAGGCGCCTGCTGAGCCATCGCGACGGTGCCGAGGGAGATCAGGGCGGCAAGGCCGGCCGCGGCGATGCGCGCGGAGCGCGGGAGGATCTGGGAGAGCGTCACAGCTGTGCCATCCTTGTGTCTGCGAGATTCGGCGAAGGGTGTCGGATCCGTCCGACGCGGCCCGCTAGGTCCGCAGTCATTCGAAAATGAGGCCCTTTGAAGGCCCGCATTAGGGCTTGCCCAAGGCCCGGTCCAGCCTCTACCCCGTAGAAAAAACATAGTCTCCGGCGATCCTCGCCGCATCCCGAGCACAGGACGGCGATGACCCATGGCGTTGGTTTGGCGTGACGCATTTCTGGCCTCCAGGCTCTTCGGCGCGATGGCCGCGGCGACGCTGGCGCTGGGACACGCCCCGCATGCGCTCGCCGTCCCGATGCACGGCATCGCCATGCAGGGCGAGCCGGCCCTGCCATCCGGCTTCGACCACCTGCCCTTCGTTAACCCGGACGCGCCGAAGGGCGGCACGATGCGCTACGGCGTCTACGGCACCTTCGACAACCTCAACCCGGTGATCGTGCGCGGTGCGCTGACGACGGCGCGCGGCATCTGGTTCGATCCCGAATTCGGCAACCTCGTCTTCGAGCCCTTGATGTGGCGCTCGCCCGACGAGCCCTTCACGCTCTACGGGCTCGTCGCCGAGAGCGTCGAGACTGACGAGGAGCGCACCTTCGTCGAGTTCACGCTCAATCCGGCCGCCCGCTTCTCGGACGGCAAGCCGGTCCGGGTCGAGGACGTTCTCTTCACGACCGAGATGCTGTCTCAGGTCGGCCTCGTGCGGCCGCAATACACCAATTGGCTGTCCAAGGTCGCGAGGATCGAGAAGGTCGGCGAGCGCGGCATCCGCTTCACCTTCAACGAGAAGGCCGACCGCGAGCTGCCGCTGCTCCTCGCCGGCCTGCCGGTGCTGCCCGAGCACGGCTTCGAGCGCGAAACCTTCGGCCAGACGACGCTCAAGCCCGTCATCGGCTCCGGTCCCTACGTGATCGAACGCGTCGTGCCCGGTCAGAGCATCGCCTACCGCAAGAACCCCGACTATTGGGGCCGGGACCTGGCCGTGAAACGCGGCCTCGACAACTATGACGAGATCGTCGTCGAGTATTTCCGGAACCAGAACGCCCAGTTCGAAGGCTTCCAGAAGGGCTTGTTCTTCGTCTACGCGGACGGCAGCCCGGAGCACTGGCGCTCGGCCTACGACTTCCCGGCCGTGCGCGACGGCCGCGTCGTCAAGGAGGAGTTCGAGACGGGTCGCCCGGCCGGAGTCTACGGCTTCTTCTTCAACACGCGTCGTCCCTTGTTCCAGGACCGCCGCGTGCGGACGGCGCTCGGCCTCCTCTACGACTTCGATTGGGCCAACAAGAACCTCTACTACGGCGCCTATCGCCGCATCGAGGGCTACTTCGCCAATTCCGAACTCTCCAGCGTCGGCCGGCCCGCGGACGAGCGGGAAAAGGCTCTTCTCGCACGCTTTCCCGGGGCCGTGGCTCCCGAGGTGATGGACGGCTCGTGGCGCCCGCCGGCGAGCGACGCCTCGGGCGCCGACCGCAAGCTGATGAGGGACGCGGTCGATATGCTCAAGGAGGCCGGCTACGCCTTCCAGGGCGCACGGCTCGTGGGCCCAGACGGCCGTCCGTTCGCCTTCGAGATCCTCGTCCAGAACGCCGACCAGCAGCGCATCGCGCTGGGCTATCAGCGCACCCTCGCCCGCGTCGGCATCGCCGCCTCCATCCGCCTCGTCGACGATGCGCAGTACCAGCTTCGCAAGACAAGCTTCGACTACGACGTCCTCATCTCCGCCTTCAACCCGACGCTCTCGCCCGGCGCCGAGCAGCGCGGCCGCTGGGGCTCGGCGGCGGCAACGGCGTCCGGCTCGTTCAACTATGCCGGCGCCGCCAACCCCGCCGTCGACGCCCTCATCGACGCGATGACGGCGGCGCGGACGAAGGAGGACTTCGTCGCCGCGGTGCGTGCCTACGACCGCGTCCTCATCACCGAAGCCTACGTCGTGCCGCTCTTCTACGTCGGCGAACAATGGCTCGCCCGCTGGAGCTTCATCCGCCACCCGGACAAGACGCCGCTCAACGGCTACCACCTGCCGTCCTTCTGGCGGGAGCCGGGCGCGCCCTGATCGGGCGGCTCAGTCCGCGTCGATCGGTAGGTCGAAACCCGGTCCTCCCTCCTCCGCTTCTTCCGCGTCGGTGGGTTGGATCATGCCGGGCTGCTCGTCCTCCGCCGCTTTGGTCGGAAGGCTGGAGGACGCCAGCGCCGTGACGCAGGTCGTCACGAGGGCGAACAGCAATGAGAAGACGGCGTCGTGCATGGTCGGCTCCTCGGCGGGCGGCGCGACGGCAGGTAAGCCTGCCATCGTTTCCGAATTGTGACGCCGCCCCGCCTCAGGCCGCCTTCTTCTGCATCTCGTCGACGAAGCGGGCGAGCTGGGTCGCCACCGCCGCCGAGCCGTTGAGCCGCTTTTCCGGGGTCGCCCAGTCGCGCACGAGGACGATCGACTGGTCAGGCCGAATCTTTGCGCTTGACCCCTGCTCCGAGATGTAGCGCACCAGCGCGGCCGGGTTGGCGAAGTTCTTATCTCGGAACTGGATGACGACGCCCTTTGGCCCTGCGTCCAGCTTCTCGATGTTGGCCTTGCGGCACAGCGCCTTGATGAAGACGACCTTCAGGAGGTGCTCGACTTCCGTCGGCATAGGCCCGAAGCGGTCGATCAGCTCGGCCCCGAAGGCATCGATCTCGCGCGCGTTCTCAAGTTCCGCGAGGCGCCGGTAGAGGCCCATGCGGAGCTGCAGGTCGGGGATGTAGCTTTCCGGGATCATCACCGCCGTGCCGAGCGTGATCTGCGGCGACCAGTGGCCGTCGGTCTCCACCGCCTCTCCCTTCATCTCGGCCACCGCCTCCTCCAGCATCTGCTGGTAGAGCTCGAAGCCGACCTCCTTGACGTGGCCGGACTGCTCGTCGCCGAGGAGGTTGCCCGCGCCGCGCTGGTCGAGGTCGTGGCTGGCGAGCTGGAAGCCGGCGCCGAGCGTGTCGAGCGACTGCAGCACCTTGAGCCGCCGGTCGGCGCCCTTGGTCGGCGTCTTGTTGGCGGGGATCGTCATCAGCGCATAGGCGCGCAGCTTCGAGCGCCCGACGCGGCCGCGCAGCTGGTAGAGCTGGGCGAGGCCGAACATGTCGGCGCGGTGGACGATCATCGTGTTGGCCGAGGGGATGTCGAGGCCCGACTCGACGATCGTCGTCGAGAGCAGGACGTCATACTGCCCCTCGTAGAAGGCGTTCATGATGTCGTCGAGCTCGCCCGCCGCCATCTGCCCGTGGGCGACGGCGACCTTCAGCTCGGGAACATGCGTTTCCAGGAACTCGCGAATGCCCGCGAGGTCCGAGAGGCGCGGCGCGACATAGAAGCTCTGCCCGCCGCGATAGCGCTCGCGCAAGAGCGTCTCGCGCACCACCAGCGGGTCGAAGGGCGTGACGAAGGTGCGCACCGCCATCCGGTCGACCGGCGGCGTGGTGATGAGCGACAGCTCGCGAACCCCGGTCAACGCCAGCTGCAGCGTCCTCGGGATCGGCGTCGCCGAGAGCGTCAGGACGTGGACGTCCGACTTCAGCTCCTTCAGCCGCTCCTTGTGCTTCACGCCGAAGTGCTGCTCCTCGTCGATGATGAGGAGGCCGAGGTTCTTGAAGGTCACGCCCTTGCCGAGCAGCGCGTGCGTGCCGACGACGATGTCGACTTGGCCGGCGGCGAGGCCCTTCTTCGTTTCCGACAGCTCCTTCGTCGTCACCAGCCGCGAGGCTTGCGCGACGTTGAGCGGCAGGCCGCGGAAGCGCTCGGAGAAGGTCTTGAAGTGCTGGCGCGAGAGCAGCGTCGTCGGGACCACCACCGCCACCTGCAGCCCGTTCATCGCCGCGATGAAGGCGGCGCGCAGCGCCACCTCCGTCTTGCCGAAGCCGACGTCGCCGCAGACCAGCCGGTCCATCGGCCGCCCGAGGCCCAGATCATCGGCGACGGCGTCGATTGCGTTCTGCTGGTCCTCGGTCTCCTCGTAGGGGAAGCGCGCGGCGAACTCGCCCCAGAGCCCTTCCGGCGGCAGGAGGCGCGGGGCGGGCCGCATCTGCCGCTCGGCGGCGATGCGGATGAGGCCGCCGGCCATGTCGAGGAGGCGCTTCTTGAGCTTGGCCTTGCGCGCCTGCCAAGCGCCGCCGCCGAGCTTGTCGAGCACGGCTTCCGAGCCCTCGCCGCCGTAGCGCGACAGGAGCTCGATGTTCTCGACGGGCAGGAACAGCCGGTTGTCGTTGGCGTAGTGCAGCTCCAGGCAATCGTGCGGCGCGCCCGCCGCCTCGATCGTGCGAAGCCCGACGAAGCGCCCGATGCCGTGGTCGACGTGGACGACGATGTCGCCCTCGTCGAGGCCCGAGACCTCCGAGATGAAGTCGGAGCCCTTGCGCTTGCGCCGCCCGCGCCGCACGAGCCGGTCACCGAGAATGTCCTGCTCAGCGACGACCGCGATCCGGTCCGTCTCGAAGCCCGCCTCGATGCCGAGAACGGCCGTCGCGACGAGGTTCTTCGCGATCTCGTTCGCCTGCTTCAGGTTCTCGACGGGCTTGAGCCCTTCGAGCCCGTGCTCCTTGACGACCTCGGCGAGCCGCTCGCGCGACCCTTCCGTCCATGCGGCGAGGATGACGCGCTTGCCGCTCGCGCGCAGGCGGCCGATGTGGTCGACCGCGGCGTTGAAGACGTTGGCGTCGCTCGTCGCCCGCTCGGCCGCGAAGTTCCGGCCGCGCTCGACGTCGAGGTTGAACGTGTCGCGCCCGCCCGCGTCGGTGATGCCGTAAGCCGAGAGGCGGATCGGGTCGACGATGGCGAGCCAGGCGGCGAGGTCACCCTCGGAGAGGCAGAGGTCGTCCGGCTCGACCGGGTTGTAGGGCACCGCGTCGCCCGAGGCTTCCTTCGGCGCGCGGGTGCGGGACTCGTAGTGGTCGACGACCGTCTTGCGGCGCTCGGCCACGGCTTCCGCGACGAGGTGGTCGAGGACGACGGGCATGCCCTCGACGTAGTCGAACAGCGTGTCGGTCGTCTCGTAGAACAGCGGCAGCCAGTGCTCCATGCCGGAGAAGCGACGCCCTTCCGAGATCGCGGCATAGAGCGCGTCGTTGCGCTGGGCCGCGCCGAAGCGCCGGAGGTAATTCTGGCGGAAGCGGCTGATCGTCTCGTCGCGGATCGCGATCTCGGACACCGGCGCGAGGTCGAAGCTCTTCTTCTGCGCGACGGTGCGCTGGCTCGCCGGGTCGAAGGAGCGGATCGTTTCCAGCGTATCGCCGAAGAAATCGAGGCGCACCGGCTCCGCCTCGCCCGGCGCCCAGAGGTCTAGGATGCCGCCGCGCACCGCGAACTCGCCGCGCTCGCGCACGGTGGCCACGCGTTCAAAGCCGCCGCGGCCGAGCACGCGCACGATGTCGTCCATGGGGATGCGATTGCCGACGCGGGCCGAGATCGATTCCTCCGCCAGCATGGAGGCCGGCGGCATGCGCTGGAGCATGGCGTTGGCGGTGGTCAGCACCACCGCCCGGTGCGGCTCCTTCTTCAGCGCGACGAGCGCGCTCATGGCGGCAAGACGCCGCGCCGCCACTTCCGAGGACGGACCGACGCGGTCGTAGGGCAGGCAGTCCCAGGCCGGCAGCGTCAGGACGGGAAGCTCGGGCGCGACGAACCGCAGCGCGTCCTCGAGGTCGGCGATGCGGTTGCCGTCCCGCATGACGAAGACGACGGGTTTCTTGCCGCCGCGCAGGCGTGCGATCTCGGCGATGAGGAAGGGCTCATAGCCGTCGAGGACATTGCCGATCGACAGCCCGGCGCCGCGCTCCAGCGCCTTCTTCAAGGGTTCGGTCAGGCTCATGTCTGCTCGCTCGCGCCGTGGAAGGCGCAGATCCGCCGGAACAGCGGCGTGTCGTAGTTGGCGGGCGTCTCGGCCTCGCCGGTCATCCACTTGAAGAGGTCGCGGTCGGGCACCTCCATCAGCACCTCGTAGACGTCCATCTCCGCGTCGGTGAGCTTGTCGATCTCGGCGTCGGCGAAGCGGCCGAGCACGAGGTCCATCTCGCGGATGCCCCTATGCCAGGAGCGGAACAGCGCCTTGCGTCGCCGAACGTCGAGGTCGCTCGAGGAGCGCTGCGTGCCAGTCATGTCGGAAGCCCGTCTCGTGGATCGCGTTCATATATAGGTGCCGTCCGCGCGTGTCAGCGGCTTTGCGGCCGGGCTTGAGGTCGCTACAGACGAGAGCCGATGCGCCCGTCCGTTCTTGATTCGATCTTTGCGCCGGTGACCTCCCTGGAAGGGGTGGGTCCGAAGCTCGCCCGGCTCATGCAGTCGCTGCTCGTGCGCGGGCCGGACGAGGCCGTGCGCGTGCGCGACCTCCTGTTCCACCTGCCGAGCGGCCTGATCGACCGCCGCCGCCGCGGCGAGGTCGCGACCGCCCCGGAAGGCGTTCCGGTGACGCTGACGCTGCGCATCGACCGCCACCAGCCGAACCCGCGCGGCACCAGCCAGCCCTATCGCGTCTTCGGCCAGGACGAGACCGGCGAGATCGCCCTCACCTACTTCCGCGCCCAGCCGCGCTGGCTGGAGGACCTGCTGCCCATCGGCGAGACGATGATCGTCTCGGGTCGCGTCGAGTGGTTCAACGGCCGTCCCTCGATGGTCCATCCCGATTTCGTCTCGCGCGCCGACGAGACCGAGGGCAAGGCGCTGGTGGAGCCGGTCTACCCGATGACGGCAGGCCTTTCCGGCAAGGTGTTGCGCCGCGCCATCGCCGGCGCGCTGGAGCGCCTGCCCGTGCTGCCCGACTGGATGGACCCGGCGCTCGCCGCTCGTCACAAGTTCCCGGCCTTCGACGCGGCGCTGCGCGCCGCCCACGATCCGCAGGACGGCAAGGACCTCCTGCCCGAGGCCCTGCCCCGCCAGCGGCTCGCCTATGACGAGCTCCTCGCCACCCAGCTCGCCCTCGCGCTCGCTCGCCAGCGCATGAAGAAGGCCGGGGGCCGCGTCCTCCTGGGCACCGGCGAAACGGAAAAGCGGCTGCGCACGGCCCTGCCCTACACCCTGACCCCCGGCCAGACGGAGGTTCTCGCCGAGATCGCCGGCGACATGGCCTCGCCCGACCGCATGCTGCGGCTCCTCCAGGGCGATGTCGGCGCCGGCAAGACGGTGGTCGCGCTCTTCGCCATGTGCATCGCGGCCGAGGCCGGCGCCCAGTCCTGCCTCCTCGCCCCGACCGAGATCCTCGCCCGCCAGCACGCGGAAGGCCTGTCGAAGCTCTGCGAGGCGGCGGGCCTGCGCCTCACGCTCCTCACCGGCCGCGATAACGGCCGCGCCCGCGCCGCCAAGCTGGCGGCGATCGCGAGCGGTGAGACGGACATCGTCGTCGGCACCCACGCCCTCTTCCAGGAGGACGTCGCCTATCACGACCTCGGCCTCGTGGTGGTCGACGAGCAGCATCGCTTCGGCGTGCAGCAGCGCATGGCGCTCCAGAAGAAGGGCCAGGCGCCCGACCTCCTGGTGATGACTGCGACACCCATCCCGCGCACGCTCGTCCTCGCCGCCTTCGGCGACATGGACGTGTCGCGCCTCATGGGCAAGCCCGCCGGCCGCAAGCCCATCACCACCGTCGCCGCCTCGCTCGACCGCCTGCCCGAGATCGTCCAGCGCATCGGCGCGGCGATCGAGAAGGGCGAGCGCGTCTACTGGGTCGTGCCGCTCGTGGAGGAGTCGGAGAAGAGCGACCTCATGGCCGCCGACGAGCGCGCCCGCGTGCTGCGCCAGTTCTTCGGCGATGCCCGCGTCGGTCTCGTCCACGGCCGGATGAGCGGCGAGGAGAAGGACGCCGCCATGGCCGACTTCAAGGCCGGCGTCACCCGCGTCGTCGTCGCGACGACCGTAATCGAGGTCGGCGTCGACGTGCCGGATGCGACGATCATCGTCATCGAGCACGCCGAGCGCTTCGGCCTCTCGCAGCTCCATCAGCTCCGCGGACGCGTCGGGCGCGGATCAAAGCCTTCCTCCTGCGTCCTCCTCTACAAGGCGCCCCTCGGCGAGACGGCGAAGGCCCGCATCGCCGTCATGCGCGAGAGCGAGGACGGCTTCCGCATCGCGGAAGAGGACCTGCGCCTGCGCGGCGAGGGCGACCTCCTCGGCACGAAGCAGTCGGGCCTCCCCGCCTTCCGCATCGCCGACCTGTCGCAGCACGGCGAGCTTCTCGCCATCGCCCGCGACGACGCGCGCCTGATCGTCCACCGCGACCCGGAGCTGAAGGGCGAGCGCGGCGAGGCGCTGAAGACGCTGCTCTACCTCTTCGGCCGCGACGAGGCGGTCCGGCTGCTGCGAGCCGGCTGACGTGCGAGCGCTACGGGTCGCCGAAGAGGTCGTCGATCGGGAACCGCAGGTTCAGGCGGGCAAGGGTGCCGGGGCGAACGGCGGCGTATAGAAGCTGCTGGTAGTCGGGATCGGCGCAGACGAGCTCCCTCGGATCGTCCTCGCGGGTGAAGCCGGCCAGCGCCTCGAAGAGCTCCGGCGGATGCAGTTTCCAGCGGTAGTGGAAGGGCACTCGCTTTCGCCTGCCGTCGATCGGAAACTCGACGACGGAGGCGCCTTCCGAGCTGCCGCCCGGCAAGTCGACGGACACGTCCGCCTGATCCACCTCGTGGCCGAGCGAGATCAGGATTTCCGTCGTGAGGCCGGCGATCAGCGCCGCGTCGTACTCGGTGCCGACCGGCACGAAGGTGAGGCGACGAAACTTGGGCCGGCCGAGTTCTGCCACCCACGAGAAGGCGCTTAGCGCCGTGTAGACATTGACCACCGGTCCCGGATCGAAGTGCTGCGTGGCCCGCCAGAGCGTCTCGACGTCGACCTCGCCCGGAACGAGCGCGCCGGCTTCTTCGAAGGCGTCGATGGTGGTTCGCAGAAGCTGTCGTTCGTCCTCGCTCGGCTCCCGCATCTCGTGCTCGGCTGAACCTGCGGGCTCGTCCTCCACTGGCGCGGCTTTCACCGCCCTTGATCGCGCGACGGGGAAAGCCGCTACGCGACGTTCGACGAGCGCGTCGTAGCGCAGGACAGCGAAGCTTCCCACGGCGACGAAGCCGAGGCAGATCGCCAGCGCGATCCATTCCGAGCCGTCCAAGGGCCGCAGGAGGCCGGCGAGCAGCAGGGCCAGGACGCCGAAGAAGACGGTGCCGCCGAAAAGTTCGCGTCGAGACGGCAGCTTCCATCCTTCCGATGAACGAACTTCCACGGATGCCGCCTGCCCGCTACTCGACCGTCACCGACTTGGCGAGATTGCGCGGCTGGTCGACATCCGTGCCCATCTGCACGGCCGTGTGGTAAGCCAGCATCTGCAGGATCACGGCATAGGCGATGGGCGCGACGATCTCCGGCATGTCCGGCAGCACGATCGTGGAATGCGCGCCGACCGCCTTTGCCGCGGCCCCGCTCGCGTCCGTCACCAGCACGATCTTGCCGCCGCGCGCGGCGACCTCCTGCATGTTCGAGACCGTCTTCTCGAAGACGCGGTCGTAGGGGGCGATGACCACCACCGGCATCGTCTCGTCGATCAGCGCGATGGGCCCGTGCTTCAGCTCGCCCGCGGCGTAGCCCTCGGCATGGATATAGCTCAGCTCCTTCAGCTTCAGCGCGCCTTCCAGTGCGATCGGGAAGGAGAAGCCGCGGCCGAGGAAAAGCGCGTGGCGGTGGGTCGCCATGTCGCGCGCGAGCTTCTCGACGGCGTCCTCGAGCTTCAACGCCTCGTTGACGAGCCGCGGCGCCTCGGCGAGCGCGCGCGTCAGCTCCAGCTCGGCGGCGCCGTCGATGACGCCGCGCTCGACGCCGGCGCGGACGGAAAGCGCTGCGAGTGCGGTAAGCTGGCAGGTGAAGGCCTTGGTCGACGCGACGCCGATCTCCGGGCCGGCCAGCGTCGGCAGCACGTAGCGGCTTTCGCGCGCGATCGTCGATTCCTGGACGTTGACCACCGCCGCCGTCGCGAGGCCCTGCTCCTTGGCGTAGCGCAGCGAGGCCAGCGTGTCCGCCGTCTCGCCGGACTGCGACACGAAGAGCGCGAGGTCGACGTCGCCGAGCGGGCTCTCACGGTAGCGAAACTCGGACGCCACATCGAGATCGCAGGCGATGCGGCCGTAGCGCTCGAAGAAGTAGCGGCCCATCAGCCCGGCATAGAAGCCGGTGCCGCAGGCCGAGATCGCGATGCGGCGCACGTCGGTGAAGGAGAGGTCCTGGCCGACCGGCACGCGCGCCCGACCCGTTGTGAGATCGACGTAGGCGCCGAGGGTATGGCCGATCACCTCCGGCTGCTCGTAGATCTCCTTCTGCATGAAGTGGCGGTGATTGCCCTTGTCGACGTAGAAGGCCTTGCCGACCGAGCGCCGCAGCGGCCGCGCCACCTCCTCGCCGGCCGCGTCGTAGATCCGCACCGAGCCGCGGTTGAGAACCGCCCAATCGCCATCCTCCAGGTAGCGGACGGAATCGGTGAAGGGTGAGAGCGCGATCGCGTCCGAGCCGAGGAACATCTCGCCCGTGCCCTCGCCCACCGCCAGCGGCGGGCCGTTGCGGGCGGCGAGGATCGTCTCGGGATCGTCCTCGAAGATCACCGCCAGCGCGTAGGCGCCGCGCACCTCGCCGAGCATGGCGCGCATGGCCGCCCGGGGCGGCAGACCGGCCCGGCGGTGCTTGGCGAGAAGGTGCGCCACGACCTCCGTGTCGGTCTGGCTGGCGAACTCCGCGCCGTCGGCGACGAGAGCGGCCTTCAGCTCGGCGAAGTTCTCGATGATGCCGTTGTGGACCACGGCGACGCCGTCGACGAAGTGGGGATGGGCATTGGTCTCGTTGGGCACGCCGTGCGTCGCCCAGCGCGTGTGGCCGATGCCGACCGTGCCGGGCAGCGGGTCGGCCGCCAGCACCTTCTCCAGGTTGACGAGCTTGCCCTCGGCGCGGCGCCGGGCGAGCCGGCCGCCGTTGATCGCCGCGACGCCGGCGGAATCGTAGCCGCGGTATTCCAGGCGCTTCAGTGCGTCGACGAGGCGCGGGGCCACCGGTTCCGACGAGATGATTCCGATGATGCCGCACATGCCGGTGATTTCCTTCCTCGATCGGGTAGCGCCGCCCTGCCCGCGCAGCCGGACACTTCTAGCCGCGCCGCATCGCTCACGCGCGTCACGATTGATGACGCTGCGTGACGCTCGGCCGGATCAGTCCTCTGACTTGGCTGCTTTCGCCGCGGCCTTGGCCGCCTCGTTGCGCGCGTTGATGGCGCGGCCGCGCCCATCCTTGTTGACCTGCCGGCCCCGCGCGATCGCCAGGGCCTCCGGCGGCACGTCTTCGGTGACGACGCTGCCCGAGGCGACATAGGCGCCATCGCCGATCGACACGGGCGCGACGAGCGCCGAGTTGGAGCCGACGAAGACGTTCTCGCCGATCACCGTCCGGTGCTTGTTGAAGCCGTCGTAATTGCAGGTGATGGTCCCCGCGCCGATGTTTGAGCCGGCGCCGACGACCGCGTCGCCGATATAGGTCAGGTGGTTGACCTTGGCGCCCTCGCCGATCGTCGCGCCCTTCACCTCGCAGAAGTTGCCGACCTTCGCGTCGCGCGCGAGGTCCGCGCCCGGCCGCAACCGCGCGAAGGGCCCGACCGAGGCCTTCTCGCCGATCGTGGCTCCGGCGACATGGCTGAAGGCGTGGACGACGGCGCCTGCGGCGACCCGGGCGCCGGGGCCGAAGACGACGTTCGGCTCGATCGTGCAGTCGGGCTCCAGAACCGTGTCGTGCGAGAAGAACACCGTGTCCGGCGCGTGCAGCGTCGCGCCGCCCAGCATCGCCTCGCGCCGGCGCCGCGTCTGCCAGATCGCTTCCACGCCGGCGAGTTCGACACGGTTGTTGACGCCCAGCACCTCGTCCGGATCGGCCTCGATCGCCTTTGCCGCGCGGCCCGCGGCGCGGGCGATCTCGACGATGTCCGTCAGGTAGTACTCGCCCTTGGCATTGTCGTTTCCGATGCGATCCAGGAGGTCCAGCGCGCCCTCGCCGCGGAACGCCATGACGCCGCCGTTGCAGAAGCGGATCATCCGCTCGGCATCGCTGGCGTCTTTTTCCTCGCGGATAGCGACGAGCGAGCCTTCGTGCTCGATCAGCCGGCCGTAGCCGGTCGGGTTCGGCGGCCGGAAGCCGATCACGCAGATGTCGGCGCCGGCCATCAGCGCAGCGCGCGCCCGGGTCAGCGTTTCCGGCCGGATGAGCGGGGTATCGCCGAACAGGACGAGGATGTCGTCGAAACCCTCTGCGATCGCGTTCCGCGCGGCGAGAACGGCGTGGGCGGTCCCGAGCCGCTCCGTCTGCTCGAACACGCTCGCATCCCGGCCGTGGCGGGACGCCACCGCCGCGGTCCGCTCGGCCTCGCGTCCGACCACCACCGCGAGGCGCGTGGCGCCCGCGAGCTCCGCGGCGCGCAGCACGTGCGCCACCATCGGCAGGCCCGCCACCTCGTGCAGCACCTTGGGCAGGCTGGATTTCATCCGCGTACCCTCGCCGGCGGCGAGAACGATGCTGAGGCAGCTCCTGGCCATGCGCGCCTTCCCGATCATGTCAACCGCGGCGCGGCATAGCATGTGCGGCGTTAATCGCAACGAAAGAGCGGTTCAGCCGATTTTTTGCAGCGTTGGAAAGGTCTCAAGCAGCCAGAAGGCTACCGTCTGCATGCCGCCGGTGAGAAACATGACGCCCGTCGCGACGAGGAGAGCGCCCATCGCCTTCTCGATCACCGCCATGCGCGCCCGGAATCGCGCTGCGAGCTTGAGGAAGACGCCGGAAAAGGCGGCGGCGAGTATGAAGGGGATTCCGAGCCCGGCGGAATAGAAGGACAGCATGGCGACGCCCTCGGCGACCGTCTGGCGCGTGCCGGCGAGCCCGAGGATCGCGCCGAGCACCGGCCCGATGCAGGGCGTCCAGCCGAAGGCGAAGGCGAGTCCCATGAGATAGGCGCCGAGCGCCGAGCGAGGCCGCTCCGGGGCCGACAAGCGGGCCTCGCGCGACAGGAAGGCCAGCCTGAAGACACCGAGGAAGTTCAGCCCCATGGCGATAACGGCCAGCCCCGCGACCATGCCGAGCCAGTCGAGGTTCTGGCGGAGCAGCTGACCGACGGCGCTCGCCCCTGCACCGAGCATCACGAAGACCGTGGAGAAGCCGAGCACGAAGACCGCAGCCGTGCCGACGACCCGCCCGTAGTCCACGCGCGCCATGGCGCGGCCGGCCCGCAGGTCGTCGGCGGACACGCCGGCCATGTAGCAGAGATAGGGTGGAACCAGTGGCAGGACGCAAGGTGACAGGAACGACAGCGCGCCCGCCAGCACCGCCGTCGTATAGGACAGATCCGGAGTCACGCCGGCCGATGCCTTCCATGATCGTGCTGCTCGTAGCCGCCTTCTAACAGCCCCGGTTCCGACGCGCCAAGCACTCTCTCCGGCGACTGAGGATCACGCAGTCACGGCGGCTGGCCGGCCGCTCTGACGATGGGTGCCGCGCCCGCCCGGCGCAACGCTCGCGAGCCGCCCGACGAGCTCAAGGACGCGCTCGGGAGCGAAGCGGTGGATCATATGCCCGATGCCAGAGATTTCCTCATAGGTGCAGTCCGGCATCAGCGACGGGAGACGAGCACCCTGGCGGCGGTTGCTGACGACCACGTCGGCGCCTCCCGCG
This sequence comes from Aurantimonadaceae bacterium, assembly GCA_947474855.1. Classification (GTDB taxonomy): domain Bacteria; phylum Pseudomonadota; class Alphaproteobacteria; order Rhizobiales; family Rhizobiaceae; genus Antarcticirhabdus. The sequence continues at coordinate 48,518 of CANJKV010000005.1, forward strand.
AGGATGCGGACGGGCACCGTGCATCGCGCATAGCGGACGCTGTTGGCCGGAAGGTCGACGGCGAGCGCGAGCGCGTCCTCGCCGGTCGCGATCATCTCGTCGCTGCTGGCGAGCCGCGCGAAGGGCATCGTCGCAGCGAAGGACTTCGGCATCGCTTGCGGCAGAAAGATCGCGTTCCAAAGGAGCGGCAGCGTCAGGGCGTCGGTGGGCCGCAGCCAGCTTTTCGCCGCCAGCGGACCGAAGACCGGCACGCCGCGCGGACCGAACAGGAAGAGCTCGGCGCGCGGCTCGAAGAACACGAGCGGCGCCAGCGCGACGACGCCTCCGATCGCGTCGGGATGGTGGATCGCGATTGTCAGCGCGAGCGAGCCGCCGGCCGAGTGACCGACCAGGATCGGGCGCCGCAGTCCGAGCTCGGCGAAGGCTTGCACGAGGAGATCGGCCTGGGTCCGCAGAGATCCGTCCCCTGGCGGTCGCGTGCTGCCAGCGTGTCCCGGGCGATCGAAGGCGAGCACCCGGTGCGCCCTTGAAAGATGTGGCCCGAGCGCGACGGCCATGTCCTCGAGGCATGTCAACGTGCCGTGGATCAGCACGACGTCGGAGCCCTCGCCCATCTCGGTAAAAGCGAGCGCCTGACCCGAGACGTGGACGAAACGTCGCGCGCGGTCATGGCTTCCATCCGCCGTCATCGGCCGATGCCCTCGTCGATCGCGAGCCGCTCCATCTGGGCGGCGTTAAGAATCAGCATGGCGTCTCTCAGTTCCTCGGTAGCACGTGTCCCTTCGACCCAAGCGTTGAGGTGACCGTCTGGTTTCAAACGGTTGCCATCCATCGCGCTGGACCAACCCGCCGTCGTCGAGCCGACATCCCGCGGCCTCGACTGATGACGGGACGGGACGGGACGGGGAAGCGGAGTGACCCGTCGCAACAGGCGCCACGATTGATTTTCGGCGGAAGGTCGTCTACGTCGGCGCCATCGGTGAGACGGCGACGTCGACTGGGTAGCGCGCGACTCCGGTCGGGACGCGAGCGATGCCGGAGCGACTGTGTGTCCCACGGCAACGGCTCCTCAGCCAGGACACGGTCATCGAACCGCAAGAGCGCGTAGCTCAGTTGGTAGAGCAACGGACTTTTAATCTGTAGGTCCTGGGTTCGAGTCCCAGCGCGCTCACCACTTCCGCCATTCTTTCCTCCGCGAGGATCGACCGACGCAACGTGGCGCAGCAAACGAAATTCGCCGCGTCGTTCATCGCAATCAATGTTTCGATATCGCGGTCTCCGCATAATCGCGGCTTGGCTGCGTCGGCGCGTCCTGCCCTTGACCTTCTGCCGATCGGAGTTCGGCCGCGAGATGGGCGAACCGTCCGGCTGGATGCCGCGGGGGTCGTCGGGCTGCCTGGGCGGCCGGCACCGGTCCGTCGCGAGGCGAGGAGAAGCTCATGCAGCCGTCGCATTGGTTGTTTGCCGTCGCCGGATCGACTTTCTCCTGGATGGCGCCCGCCTTGGCCGCTGACGCCGTCGGGAACGGAAACGGCTTCAACTATTACGTCCAAGAAGTCGCCCCGGATCGTCACCGCAGGACAAGCGGGGGTGTCGAGCGCTTCACGCTCAAAGCCGGCGACTGCGCCTGGCGCTGGAACGATCGGCTGTCGGAAGATTGCGAGGAGCACCGAGAGCGGGTCGAAGTTCGATCGCTGACCGAGGATAAGGTCGGCGAGGTTGTTTGCTACCGGTTCGACCTGCTGCTGCCGGCCGATTACCCCGAGATGTCGCCGAAGCAGCTGCTGGGCCAATGGCACAACGGACGGGACAACACGTTCCGCAATCGTTACGAGCGAGGGGTTTTCGAAGTCGGCATCAGTTATCAGGGCCGCTTGACCCATCGCGTGCGCGTCCCGTTTCAGAAGGGGCGCTGGAACAGCTTCGTTTATCGCTTTTCGTGGACGCGAATCGGCAGTGCGGAGGTTTGGCTCGACGGGCGCAAGGTGGCAGACTTCAAAGATGTACGTCTGCTGCCGGGCCGTACAGAAAGCGTTTATTTCAAATACGGCATTTATCGCTCCGACATGGACGACTATCGCGGCGCGGCGCCGACCCAGTCTGCCTCGTACCGGAACGTAGCACGCTTCACCGGGCTAAAGTGCCGCGGAGCCTCATGATTTTCGATCTAGGCCCCTGCACTCACTGGCTGTATCGTTCGGCCTCCTTGCCTCCACTGGTCGATTTTCGGAAGTCATCGGAACTTCATCATCAGTATTGGCTGCGCTTCGATCCTGCGCTAAGTGTCGACCGTGCAGAATTTCAAGTTTGAGGACTAGACCCTCCCGATGGATGTCGATCAAAACGCGTCGCTTGAGCAGGCGGCAGCGATCATCATCGCTTATGTCAGCAACAATCAGGTCGGCGCTGCCGAGCTTCCGAGCCTGATCGCGAGCGTGCGCGCGGCGCTCGAGAATCCGGCCGGCGGCGCTGCCGCAGCGGCCGAGCCGGCGCCCGTCGAGCTGATCCCGGCCGTTTCGATCAAGAAGTCGATCACGCCGGACTACCTGATCAGCCTGGAGGACGGCAAGAAGTTCAAGTCGCTCAAGCGCTACCTCGCGACCAGCCACGGCATGACGCCGGACGACTACCGCAAGAAGTGGGGCCTGCCGGACGATTATCCCATGGTCGCGCCGAATTATGCAGCTGCCCGCTCGGCTCTCGCCAAGAGCATGGGACTGGGCCGCAAGCGCAGCGACGAGCCGGAGATCCTGCCGCCCGAGCCCGAGCCGGTCGTCGAGCCTCAGGTCGAGGCTGCGCCGAAGCCGCGTCGCGGACGCGCGAAGAAGGCCGCCGCCTGATCGCTGCCGACGTTCGATTAGAAGCGGGGGGTCGCGTTGCGAACCGCCCGCTTCCGCATGTCCGGCGGACGGCGATCCGGTGCTTGATCACGGATCGGTAAGGTTTACCGGATCTTAAGCGCACCGCCGCAAGCTGAGCGGCATGTGCCTCGCCTTCGCGAACCTTATCCGAACGATACTGTCGCTGACGGTCGCGCTGACGCTGCTGTTCGGGCTCGTCGGCGCGCCGGCGAGCTTCGCCGCCGCGATGGATGCCTCGGCCACGGATACGCTTTTCCAGATCCTCGACGAGGCCGATATCGGCGACGCTGCGGACGAGGCCGGCGGCTTCGATGAGGAACGGACGGCGGAGTTCATCCTGAGCCAGGAGCCGCTTCTGCCGCGTCTCGTCCGCTCTGCCCCGGCTTGGCCGCGCGCCGAGCTTTGCGATCCGCATCGCTTCGCCTGCACGCATGACCGCCCGCCACGAACCGATCCGCTTCCCTCGCGGGGCGGAGCGTTCGAGCGCGCCTGACGGCCGACGAGCCTTCGCTTCCGCATCAGACGAGGTCCTCCGGACCGTCCCTGTTCCTGCGGAAGTCTCCCATGTTTCTCCCGAAGATTCTCGCCCGCCTGTTTGCGTCCAAAGCGACCAAGCCGCTCCTTCGCGGCGCCCCGCCGCCCTTCCTGAACTTCCGGATGGGGCTCGCCATCTCGCTGTTCGGCTTCTGCTACCTGGCGATCGGCGTCCGCTTGTTCATGCTGGGCGTCACCGAACCGCCGATGGCCGGCGCGGGTCTGCCGCCGCCTTCGAAGGCGCGGCCCGACATCGTCGATCGCATGGGGCGGCCGCTGGCCAGGGACTATCCGACGGCTTCCGTTTATGCCGAGCCGCGGCGCATGACCAATATCGACGAGGCCGTCGAAGGTCTGACGAGCGTCTTCCCGGATCTCGATCCGGCCGATCTCTACAAGCGCCTGAACAGCCGGGCGGGCTTTGCCTGGATCAAGCGCGTGACGACACCTGAGGAGCGCGCTCGGCTGTGGTCGCTCGGCATTCCGGGCGTCGGACTGCGCGAGGAGCTGAAGCGGCTTTATCCCAATGGTCGCGCGGCCGCGCATGTTCTCGGCGCTGTCAACGTCGACAACATCGGCATCGCCGGCATGGAGCGCTGGATCGACGCGCAAGGACTGGCGGATCTTCGGGTCTCGGGCCTGCGGATCGAGCGCGACAGCCTGCAGCCCGTCGCGCTCAGCATCGATCTGCGCGCCCAGCACGCCCTGGCGGACGAGCTTCGCAAGGCGGTCGCGAAGTTCAGCGCCGTCGCCGGCGCCGGCCTCATCCTCGACGTGACCAACGGCGAGGTGATCGCGCTGGTCTCGCTCCCGGACTTCGATCCGAACATTCCGGCAGACGCGTTGAAGAAGGACAACATCAATCGCGTCAACGTCGGCACCTTCGAGATGGGCTCGACCTTCAAGGCGCTGAACACCGCGATGGCGCTCGATTCGGGTCTGTTCACCATTCGCTCGGTGCTCGACGCCAGCTCGCCGCTGCGCTTCGGCCGCATGTCGATCGGCGACTTCCGCGGTCAGAACCGGCCGCTCAACGTGCCGGAATCCTTCATCCACTCGTCCAACATCGCCATGGGCCGCATGGCCCTCGCGGTCGGCGCGCAGCGTCAGCAGGCCTTTCTCAAGCAGGTGGGCCAGCTCGACCGCTTGACGACGGAGCTGCCGGAAGACGCGTTCCCTCAGGTGCCGAAGCGCTGGAGCGAGGTGACCACCGCCACCGTCTCGTTCGGCCACGGTATCGCCGTGACGCCTTTGCAGGCCAGCATGGCGATCGCCTCGATGGTCAACGGCGGCACGCTCATACGCCCCACCTTCGTCAAGGGCGCCGAGGTCGAACCCCGGGTCATGGCGCGGGACGTCGTCAGCGAGCAGACCGGCGAGGCGCTGCGCTTCCTGATGCGCCTGAACGCCCGCGTCGGCTCCGGCAAGAAGGCCGATATCGACGGCTACTACGTCGGCGGAAAGTCGGGCACGGCCGAAAAGGTAGTTCGCGGCCGCTACGACAGCGATACCGTGCTGACGGCCTTCATGGGCGTCGCACCGGCCCATAAGCCGAAGTACCTGTTCCTGACTGTGCTCGACGAGCCCAAGCCCTTGAAGGAAACTTACGGCTTCCGGACGTCGGGCTGGAACGCGGTGCCGACGACGGGGCTGATCATGAGCCGCGTTCTCCCGATCCTCGGCGTTCAGCCCGACTGGAAGGAACCGGAAAACCCGTTCCCCTCGATGGTGGCGGCGCGCGCCTGGGGCTCGAACCTCTTCGCGCCGTCGCAGATCGCCGCGCGAGCGGCTGCGCTCGCCGAGTGACGAAGAGTGCCGCGCGGCAACACGGTCCCGACAAAATGTTGCCGCGCGTCTTCCCGACTCGCCGTCGTCGTAAATCGAACAAAGACTTTCGCCACGTGGGCCGGGCTTGTTCGGGCACGAGGCGGGTGTGCGAATCGGCGGGGGCGTCGCGCGTCAGACTGGGACCAGCAAGCGCGGCGATTCAGGGACGGCGGTCTAGAGATGGGCGGGTGTCGCGCATGGCGCTGAGGGGACGGTCGTTGGTGGCGGCGGGGCTGATGCTCGCGATGGCTGGCTGCACCACTATGCTGGACGTGCCGATCGAGGATGTGGCCGCCTCGGCGCAGCCTACGGTGATCGCCGCCGCGCTGACGCCGAAGCGCCCGCAAGGCTCCATCCTCGTGCGGATCTTCAAGGAGGAGAGCGAGCTGGAGGTCTGGCGGCTCGTCGGCGACGGGCGCTACGCGAAGCTCAAGACCTATCCGCTCTGCCGCTGGTCGGGAAAGCTCGGGCCGAAGATGACGGAGGGCGACCGTCAGGCTCCCGAGGGCTTCTACGCCGTCACGGCCCGGCTGATGAACCCGAATTCGAAGTACGAGAAGTCCTTCAACCTCGGCTATCCGAATCGCCTGGAGAAAGCGCTGGGCTACACCGGGGACTCGCTGATGGTGCATGGCGCCTGCTCCTCGTCCGGCTGCTACGCGATGACCGACGAGGGCGTCGCCGAGCTCTACGCCATCGCCGACCGCGCCCTTCGGTCCGGGCAATCGGATTTTCAGGTTCAAGCCTTTCCGTTCCGCATGACGGCGTCGCAGATGGCCAAGCATCATCGCGATCCGAACATCGGCTTCTGGCGCAACCTGAAAATGGGCTATGACATCTTCGAGGTCACGCGTCGCGAGCCCACGGTCTCGACCTGCGGCGGCCGCTACGTCTTCAACGCGACCCGCACCGACGGTAGCCGCGCGCCCATGGACCCCATCGCCGCCTGTCCGACGCTCACCACCGCCGTCGACCCGGCCGTCACCGCCAAGCAGCAGAAGGACGACGCCGAAACCCAGGCGCTCGTGTCCTGGAATCGCGCCGAGACGCCGATGAGCTACGTCGACGGCGGCATGCATTCGAGCTTCCGCGACATGCTGAAGCGTCTCGGCCCCGAGGAACTCGCCAAGGTCACCTCCGCGACGCTGGTTCCCGTGAGCCGTCCGAGCGCCGCGCTTCAGGACCCGTACTCGTCCCGCGGGGAAAGCGTGTTCAGCCGTATGTTGAAGGGCGAGTGACCGACTGGTCGATCTCGCAGAGGCTCACCGGCGCACCGACCGTTTCACGATGAACGAAGACCAGCTGACCACCGTCATCCTCGCCAGCGTGATGCTGATCCTTCTCGCCACGGTCGTCGCGGCCCTGCGCTACAACTGGCTGGATCTCCTGACCTCGGCGTGAACTCGGAACCCGAGCAATCGCGCCCGCGCAACATCATGCGTATTCCCTCCGGGCGGTGAGGTCCTATGAAGGAGACGAGCTTCGGGCGCTTCGCGGCCGACAGCAGGAAAATCCTGAAAAGGGGTCAATCATGACTGAGCTGAACGGCCTGCGGATCCTCGTGGTCGAGGACGAACCGATCCTGGCCGACACCCTGAAGCTCGACCTTGAGGCGCAGGGCGCGATCGTGCTCGGCCCGGCCCCGAGCGTTTCCAAGGCGATCGCCTGCATCGCCGAGGCCGACGTGATCGATGCCGCCGTGCTCGACGTGAAGCTGCGTGGCGAGAACTCCTTCCCCATCGCCAGCGATCTGGACCGTCAGGACATCCCCTTCGTGTTCCTGACCGGCTTCGATCGCTCGCCGGTCACGCTTCGCTTCGCCGACATTCCGGTCTTCGAGAAGCCGGTGGATCCCGATGTCCTCGTGGGCGCGTTGCGCGGAGAGGTCGATCGTAAGGTGGCGCAGCGGTCGGCTCCCGGTCGGTCGGCCGATCGCAATCGCCATCGCGGCTGACGATGGAGACCCGGGTCGCTCGTCACCGTCTCATTGCCGGCTTTTAATTTGTTCGCCGTCCGGCTCCCGGCTAGAAGCCGCAGCCGCAACCGGCGATCGATGCGATGGCGACCACAACCGCTCCCACGTCCGCGAACGACCCTGCACCTTCGCGTGCGGCTTCCGGTCCCCGGATCCTGGAGCGGGTGCGATCGGTGAATCCGGCGCTTCGCCGCGGCTTAGGCCTCGCGGCGATCGTCTTCGTCTTCGCGCTGGTGGTGGCGACGCTTCGCCGGTTCGCCGGCGACGTTTCCTATGACGAGGTCGTCGCCGCGCTGCTCGCGACCTCCTGGTGGACGGTCAGCCTCGCGGTCTTGCTGACGGCCTGCAGCTACGCCTCTCTGGTTCTCTACGACGTCTTCGCCCTGCGCTATGTCGATCGGCCCCAGCCGCTGTCCGCGACCGCCTTCGTATCGTTCTGCGCCTATGCCGTCGGGAACACCGCCGGCTTCGGGCCGCTGAGCGGCGGCGCCGTCCGCTATCGGTTCTATTCGCGGCTCGGCCTGTCTCCGGAGGCGATCGCCGCGGTGATCGGGTTCGTCACGGTGGCCTTCGGCACGGGTCTCGCCGTCGCGGCCTTCACCGCCTCGGCCGTCTCGTCGGAGGCGATCGGTCCGATCCTCCACCTGCCGCCGGATCTTCTGCGCTGGGGTGCCGTCCTCGCCATCGCGGCGATCGTCGGCGGCTACCTCGTGCTTCTCCGGCGCACCCGGAGCGGGGCCGGCGGCTGGCTGCGCGCCCCGAGCCCGGCCATCGCCGGCGGCCAGCTGCTCGCCACCATCCTCGACCTCTTCTTCTCCGCGCTCGTCCTTTACGTGCTGCTGCCGGCCGGCAAGCCCGACCTGCCGGTCTTCCTGGCGATCTACACGATCGCCGTCGCCTCCGGCGTTCTCAGCCACGTTCCCGCCGGATTGGGGGTTTTCGAGACGATCATCCTCGCGGCCATGCCGGAGACCGTTCCGTCGCAGGAGGTCCTGTCGGCGCTTCTCCTGTATCGCCTCGCCTATCACGTCCTTCCGCTGATCGCGGCCGCGCTTCTCGTGTCCGGAGCCGAGGCCCGCCGCGTCGTCGCCTCGCCGATAGCGCGGGTGACCGCCGACGCGGTCGCGCGCATCGCACCCCTCGTTCTTGCGGCGCTGACCCTCATCGCCGGCGCCATGCTGATCTTCTCCAGCGTGACGCCGGCACCGGCGGGAGACCTCGAGTTCCTCGGTTCAACCGTCGCCCTGCCCCTCGGCCTCGTCGAGGCGGCGCACTTCGCCTCCGGCGTCCTCGGCATCATTCTAGTTGTCGGATCGCGCGGGCTGGCGCAGCGTCTGGACGGCGCCTGGTGGGCGAGCGTCGCCGCCGCCTCGCTCGCGGCGGCGCTCTGCTTCCTCAAAGCCGTCGCCGTCTTCGAAGCCGCCTTCCTGGCGCTCCTCCTCCTGGCGCTGATTCCCCTGCGCGGGCGGTTCGACCGCCCGGCTTCGCTCTTTCGCGAAGCCCTCAGCGCGCCGTGGCTCTTCGCGGTCGCGATCATCCTCCTCTCCGCCGGCGCGCTCCTCTTCTTCGCCTACGAGGACGTCGAGTACAGCCATGGGCTCTGGACGGATTTCGCGTTCGGTGCCGAGGCGCCGCGCTCGTTGCGCGCCTTTCTCGGCGTCTGCGTGGTGGCCGGAGCCGTCGCGCTCTGGAGCCTCCTGCGCACGGCTCTCGATGCGGTCGCCGCGCCCAGCGCGGAGGAACTGGCCCAAGCCGTGGCGATCCTGAATCGCCAGCCGCTGGCCGATGCCAACCTCGTACGCTCCGGCGACAAGGCTCTTCTCTTCTCCGAGAATCGCGATGCCTTTCTGATGTATGCCCGTCAGGGCCGCTCGTTCGTCTCGCTCTTCGGGCCGGTCGGCGCGCCCGCTTCGGCGGCCGAGCTCGTCTGGCGCTTCGCCGAGATGGCCCGGGAGGGTGGCGGGCGCGCCGCCCTCTACCAGATCCATCCCGAGATGCTGCCGCTCTGCGCCGATGCGGGCCTGCGCGCCATCAAGCTCGGCGAGGCCGCGATCATCCCGCTGAAAGACTTCGACCTGAAGGGCGCGAAGCGCTCCGGGCTGCGCCAGACCGTCAACCGCGGCGAGCGCGACGGCCTGCGCTTCGAGGTCGTCCCGGTCGAGGCCGTGCCATCGGTGTTCGAGGATCTGCGCCGGATCTCGGACGGCTGGCTGGAATCGAAGGGCGCGCGCGAGAAGCGCTTCTCCGTCGGCTGGTTCGATCGCGACTACATCCTCTCGCAGCCCGTGGCGCTAGTGCGCCTCGAAGGGCGGATCGTCGCCTTCGCCAACATCCTCGTCACCGGCACGAAGCTGCAGAGCGCGATCGACCTGATGCGCTTCGCGCCGGATGCGCCGCGCTCGACCATGGAGTTCCTGCTCCTCAGCCTCATGCTCCATATGCGCGACGAAGGCTACGAGACGTTCGATCTCGGCATGGCGCCGCTGTCGGGACTGTCCAACAGTCCGGCCGCGCCGCTTTGGAACCGGATCGGCGGCCTGGTCTTCGACCATGCCGAACGCTTCTACAACTTCCGGGGCTTGCGCGCCTTCAAGTCGAAGTTCGATCCCGACTGGTGCCCCCGTTATCTCGCCGTCTCGGGTGGGCTCCCGCCGGCCCTCGCCCTGGCCGACATCTCGCAACTCATCGCCGGCGGACTGACGGGTGTGGTGTCGAAATGAGGCCGTCTTCCCTTCTTCTGGTCGCCGCATCCCTTCTCGCGTCCGGAGCGGCCGCTAGCGCCGCGCCCGGCGAGGGGTGGCAGGGCAAGTTCCTGGGCCAGCCGGTGATCCTGACACCGGCCGCCGAGGCCGTTCGATCCGAGGTCGTCCTGATATCGGATGCAAACGGCTGGAGCGCCGACGATGCCGCGCTCGCCGAGCGGCTCAAGGATGCGGGCAGCATCGTTCTCGGGCTCGACTATCCATCGATCGTCGAGGCGATCAACGCGTCGAGCGACTCCTGCGCCTATCTCGTTTCCGACATCGAATCCCTTAGCCAGACGGTTCAGCGCGGCATCGGCAATGCGAGCCTGCAGCAGCCGGCCGTGACCGGCTTCGGAGCCGGCGCCACGCTGGCCCTCGGCATCGTCGCCCAAACGCCGGGGGCAACGATCGCGCGAACCGTCGCGATCGATCCCGGCGACCGCCTGCCCTTCGACAAGCCGCTCTGCACGCCGGCCGCGAAGGAGCTGACGCCGTCGGGCACGATCTATGCTTTGACCGCCGGTGCCTTGCCCAATCCCGTGAAGGTGATCTTCACGCCAGCTGCCACCGATCTTGGCCGAGCGCATGCGGAGCGGCTCGACGACAGTTGGGAGGCGATCGAGATCGAGAACACCGACGAGGCGCCTTTCGATGCCGCCTTCACAGAACTGCGGTCGGCCGGCGACGGCGAGGCGCAGCTGGCCGATCTGCCGCTCGCGGTCCTCGATGCGGAACCGTCGAGGGATGCGATGGCCGTCGTTTATTCCGGCGATGGCGGCTGGCGCGACCTCGACAAGATCGTCGCCGAGCATCTCCAGCAGGCCGGCGTGCCCGTGGTCGGGGTGGATTCGCTGCGCTACTTCTGGTCGGAAAAAACGCCGCAGCAGACCGCGGCCGACCTGCAGGCGATCATCGACGCCTATTCCAAGCGCTGGAACGTGTCGAAGGTCTACCTCGTCGGCTATTCCTTCGGTGCCGACATCCTACCCTCGACCTACCTCGCCATGGACGATGGCCACCGGGCCAAGGTCGAGCGCCTGTCGCTGCTCGCGCTCGCCGCAAGCGGAGACTATCGGATTTCGGTCGCCGGCTGGCTCGGCATCTCGTCCGGCAAGGGACCCTCTACCCTGGCCGACCTCGCGCGGATCCCGGCCTCCATCGTGCAATGCTTCTACGGCTCAGACGACGCGGACAGCGTTTGCGGGAGCCTGCGCGACAAGGGCGTCCAGGTGATCGAGACGAGCGGCGGGCATCACTTCGACGGCGACTACCAGGCGCTGGCCGACAGGATCCTCGGCTGACGCGCGGGCTGGCCCAGCCTTTTCATTTAATTTGCCGGTTAACCAGAAAAGCAGCCTTGCTTAACCTGCCGTAGCGTTAACGAGCCGTGAGCAGCTATTCTCCTGGGTGTTGAAACGAGGAGATACGGCGATGATGCTCTCGGTTTGCCCCATCTGCGACGAGGTTGCCAAAGCCGCGCACGACCGGGACGGCGACGGCATGCGCTTCAACTGCGATGCGTGCGGCGACTTCGGCATCTCCGAAGCCAGCGCTTTCTCGATGCACCGCTACGCTTCCGAGCTTCGCCGAAGCTTCCTGCGCGCGGCGGCGCATCGGGCCGAGCCGGGCTCCGTGCCGGTCATCACGCATATCGACTGACCGACCAGCTTTTGCCGCCGGCGACGGTGGCAAAGCGCGTCAGGCGCCTAGATGCCCGTCGGTCCCTATGCGATAGGGCCCGTAACGAAGCGCGGCAGGAGTGGCGCCACATGATGACGGCAGAAGACAAGGATGCGATCGTCGACCAGATCGGAAGCCTGTTCGAGGGCCTCGACCTGAACGACGTGGCCGATATCCTGGCCGTGCAGCTCGCGCTCCTGACGAGCCAGGGTTCGGATGCGGTCGATGACGCGGTGATCTTCCTCAACGAGATTCGCGACGAGGCCGAGGCGATCCTGCGCACCGAACTCTCCGAGGACGACGAGGATGCTGACGGCGACGAGGCGCCTCGCCAGCAGTAGATCGAGAGCGCCGTCACGACACGACGCATCTTGCCGAGCGGGCCGCGATCGACTTTCATCTGCGCAGGCACGGGAACGGGGCGATCGATCCTCATGGGCAGTTCGGGTTCGGCAGCACTCGCCAGCGACGCGGAGCGCCTCGAAACGCTCCGCGCGCTCGATCTCCTGGATACGCCGACGGAGCCGCGTTTCGACGAGATCACGCAACTCGCCTCGCAGGCCTGCAACGCGCCCATCGCGCTCGTCACGCTGGTCGACAAGGATCGTCAGTGGTTCAAGTCGCGCCACGGCCTTGAACTGACGGAAACGGTTCTCGACCAGTCGGTCTGCGCTCACGCTCTCGGCCAGCACGATCTTCTCGTGATCCCCGACCTGTCCAAGGACGAGCGGACGCGCAACAATCCCCTCGTCACCGGCGGGTCGCACCTGCGCTTCTACGCGGGGGCGCCGCTCGTCGCGCCGAACGGCCACGTGCTCGGCACGCTCTGCGTCGTCGACGACGTACCACGCCCGGACGGGCTCGCACCGGGGCAGGCGGCGATTCTCTCGACGCTGGCGCGGGACGTCATGGACGAGATCCGCCGAAGCCGCGGCCCGGAAGCGATCTCCGAAAACGCGCGGATGCCGCAGGAGCCATCGCCGCAAGCGGAGGTCGCGAAGGGCGGCGGTCTGCGGAAGCTCGTGCGCCGCCTCGCCGCGCGCCTGCCGCTCTGACGCCCCGACCATCACCGCGATTTGATGGTCAGGCTCGATTGTCGCCGGGACCGCGAGCGCGACACTCTTAGCTTGCTCATCGCGGGCCAAGGGACGTCAATCATGCTGCCACGCCGTTCTTCGCCGTTCGCGGCGGTTCTTCTCGCCGCGTCCCTTTTGACGGCTCTGCCCGCGCGCGCGGACGATGCCGGCGACGTCCAGTCGACGATCGCCAGCCAGCTGCAGGCCTTCAGGTCCGGCGACGGACCAGCCGCCTACTCCTTCGCAGCCCCGAACATCCGCGCGATGTTTCCCGATGCCGGCACATTCATGTCGATGGTGCAACAGGGATACGACCCGGTCTACAACGCCGCGCAGTCCAGTTTCGGCGCGCTGATGCCGGAAGGGTCGGGCTTTCGCCAGGAAGTGTTTCTCACCGACGCCAAGGGCGTGAACTGGATCGCGAGCTATACGCTGGAGCGGCAGGCGGATGGATCGATGAAGATCACCGGCTGCTCCATCCGCAAGAGCGACGATCTCTCGGCCTGAACAGCCCTCACATCGGCGCGACGTCGCCTCGGGCCCAGCCGGCCTGCGTTTCCGCGAAGAAGGCGTCGAAGCGTCCGTGTTCGATCGCGTCGCGGATGCCGGCCATCAGCGACTGATAATAGTGCAGGTTGTTCCAGGTGAGCAGCATTCCGGCGAGAGCTTCGTCGGTGCGCACGAGATGGTGGAGGTAGGCGCGGGAATAATCGCGCGTCGCCGGACAGGTCGATCCCGGATCGAGCGGCCGCGGATCCTCGGCGTGGCGAGCGTTCTTGAGGTTGATGCGCCCCATCCGCGTAAAGGCGAGGCCGTGCCGACCCGCCCGCGTCGGCATCACGCAGTCGAACATGTCGATCCCGCGCGCCACGGACTTCAGGATGTCGTCCGGCGTGCCGACGCCCATGAGGTAGCGCGGCTTGTCCACGGGCAGCGCCGGCAGCGTGGCCTCCAGGATGCGCAGCATCTCGGCCTGCGGCTCGCCGACCGCCAAGCCACCAACGGCGTAGCCCTTGAGGTCCATCGCGGCGAGCGCCTCGGCCGAGCGAACGCGCAGGTCCTCTTCCGTGCCCCCCTGGACGATGCCGAACATCGCCTTGCCCGGCTGGTCGCCGAAGGCCGTCTTGCAGCGCTCGGCCCAGCGCAGCGACATCTCCATGGCCCGCTCGACTTCCGCGCGCTCCGCTGGCAGCCGGATGCATTCGTCGAGCTGCATCTGGATGTCGGAATCGAGAAGGCCCTGGATCTCGATCGACCGCTCGGGGGTCAGCGAATGAACGCTGCCGTCGACGTGCGAGCGGAAGGTGACGCCGGTCTCGTCGAGCTTGCGCAGATCCGCCAGCGACATGACCTGGAACCCGCCTGAATCGGTCAGGATCGGATAGGGCCAGCGCGCGAACTCATGGAGACCGCCGAGGCGGGCCATCCGCTCGGCGCCCGGCCGCAGCATCAAGTGATACACGTTGCCGAGGATGATGTCCGAGCCGAGCTCGCGCACCTGGTCGAGATACATCGCCTTCACAGTTCCGGCAGTTCCGACCGGCATGAAAGCGGGCGTGCGCACGGTACCGCGCGGCATCGTGATCTCGCCGCGACGGGCACGGCCATCGCTGGCAAGGAGGTTGAAGGTAAACGTGTCGCTCATGTCTCGTCGTCGGCTCGGTCGAGAAGGCAGGCGTCGCCGTAGGAGTAGAAGCGGTAGCCTTCCGCGATCGCGTGATCGTAGGCGCGCCGCATGCGGTCGGTGCCGGCAAAGGCGCTGACGAGCATGAAGAGCGTCGAGCGCGGCAGGTGGAAGTTCGTCATCAGGCGGTCGACGGCTCGAAAACGGTAGCCGGGCGTGATGAAGATGTCGGTGGCTCCCGAGAACGGCGCCACGGTGCCATCCTCGCGCGCCGCACTCTCCAGGAGCCGCAGCGAGGTCGTGCCGACCGCGACGAGCCGGCCGCCAGCCGCGCGTGCGGCGTTGATCCGCTCGGCGACTTCGGGCGTCACCGTTCCGATCTCGGCGTGCATGCGGTGGTCGCGCGTGTCTTCCGCCTTCACCGGAAGGAAGGTGCCGGCGCCGACATGCAGCGTGACGAAGGCAGTGCCGACGCCGCGCGCCTCGACGGCGGCCAGCAGCTCGGGTGTCCAGTGCAGGCCGGCCGTGGGCGCCGCCACGGCGCCCTCCTCGCGCGCATAGATCGTCTGATAGTCCGCGCGGTCCTGCGCGTCCTGCGGGCGCTTCGAAGCGATGTAGGGTGGCAAGGGGATCGCGCCGGCACCGGCGATCGCGGCGTCGAGATGCGCGCCGGAAAGGTCGAACTGCAGCGTCACCTCGCCCGCTTCGCCCTTGTCCTCGACGGTCGCGTCGAGCGCGCCGAGGAGGCACGCTTCGCCACCGTCGCCGAAGGCGATGCGGTCGCCGACGGCCACGCGCTTGGCGGGACGCACGAAGGCTTTCCAGCAATCGGGCGCGACGCGCATGTGCAGCGTCGCGTCGATGCGCGCCGTGCCCTCGCCGGGCGCAAGCCCTTCGCGGCGGCGCAGCCCGGTCAGCTGCGCCGGGATAACCTTGGTATCGTTGAAGACGAGGAGGTCGCCGGGCGTCAATTCGTCCACGAGATCGCGGACGTGACGGTCGCGGAACGGCACGCCGGGCGCGACTGCCAGGAGCCGCGCGGCTTCGCGGGGAACTGCCGGACGGAGCGCGATCCGCTCCTCCGGCAGTTCGAAGTCGAACAGGTCGACGCGCAAGGCGCGACCTTCGGATCAGCTATCCGCGGCGATACGCGCCGTGGTGATGGAGTCCGGATCGCGCACGGGCTCGCCGCGCTTGATCTGGTCGACATTGTCCATGCCCTCGATGACCTCGCCCCAGACTGTGTACTGCTTGTCCAGCCAGGGAGCGCGCTCGAAGCAGATGTAGAACTGCGAATTGGCGGAGTTCGGGTCGGCGGTACGGGCGGCCGACACGGTGCCGCGCTTGTGCGGCTCGGCGGAAAACTCGGCCTTGAGGTCCGGCTTGTCGGAGCCGCCCTGACCGGCGCGCGAGGCGTTGAAGGACGGGCCGGTGCTCTTTCCGAACTTCACGTCGCCGGTCTGCGCCATGAAACCGTCGATCACGCGGTGGAAGACGACGCCGTCATAGGCGCCTTCACGGACGAGCTCCTTGATGCGCGCGACGTGGTTGGGCGCCAGATCCGGGCGCAGCTTGATGACGACCTGGCCCTTCGTGGTCTCGAGGATCAGCGTGTCGTCCGGGTTCTCGTAAGCCATGTCCTCAGATCTCCTGATCAAAAGCAGAACGGCCCGGGTCCGATCCGGGCCGCTCTCGATGCCGAGCGTTTGAACCAAATCGGCCCGAGGCACAACCCTCAGGCCGCCGAAGCGGTCCTTACGATTCAGCCGCCGACCTTGGCGGAGACGATGTAATCGGGGTCGGCGACAGCGCCGTTCTGGTTCGGATCGCCCTTCTTGATCTGGTCGACCACGTCCATGCCCGTCACGACGTCGCCGACCACCGTGTACTGGCCGTCGAGGAAGTCGCCGTCAGCCAGCATGATGAAGAACTGCGAGTTCGCCGAGTTCGGATCCTGCGAGCGCGCCATGCCGACGGTGCCGCGGTCGAAGGTTTCCTTCGAGAACTCGGCCGGCAAGTCTGCCTGGCTGGAGCCGCCCATGCCGGCCATCTCGGTCGATCCATTGCGCTTGCCGTACTGGACATCGCCGGTCTGGGCCATGAAGCCCTCGATGACGCGGTGGAAGACGACGTCGTTGTACTCGCCCTTCGACGCCAGGTCCTTGATGCGGGCGACGTGCTGGGGCGCGAGATCCGGCCGCAGGGCGATCACGACGTCGCCCTTGTCGGTGGTGAGCGTCAGCGTGTTCTCCGGGCTCGGCTGCTGCGCGGAGGCGGAGCCGATGCCGAGCATGAGCCCGAGCGCGGCGGTGGCGGCGAGCTTGTGCAGAAAGGTCATGGAGGTGTCCTGTTCGGTCGGAAGGCCGGACGCGATCATCCCGCCTTTCGCGACTTGGCTGCGAGGGCTGCGAGGACCGGCTGCGGCACGAAGGCGGAGACGTCGCCGCCCATGGCCGCGATCTGGCGGACCAATGTGGCGGTAATGGGCCTCGTTTCGGGGCTGGCGGGCAGGAAGACGGTGACGAGCCCGGGCGCCATCCGCCCGTTCATGCCCGACATCTGCATCTCGTAGTCGAGGTCCGTGCCGTCGCGCAGACCGCGCACGAGCGCTCCGGCCTCCAGCCGCGCGGCGGCATCGACCACAAGCCCCTGAAAGGCCTCGACGCGCACGCGGGCGAGCCCCTCGGCCTTGGCGATACAGGCGTCGATGAGGACCACGCGCTCCTCGAAGCTGAACGTCGGCACCTTCGAGGCCTGCACGCCGATCGCCACCACCACCTCGTCGAACAGGCGCCGGGCCTTCTCTAGGATATCGAGATGACCGTTGGTCAGCGGATCGAAGGAACCGGGATAAAGCGCGCGCCGCATGGATGGTCCGTTAATCTTGGAAACGAAAAGACATGCGGCGGAAACATGGCAGCCGCAAACCGCAATCGGGCCGCAACCCTCGTCGGGCATGAATCGAGCTCACGCAGCGCCGATCAGCTCGTGACCGGGAAGTCAAGGAACTCTGCTCGGTCTCAATGCATTTACCATGCCGAACAGGAGAACGACCCATGCTGATCTTCGCGCTCTCGCTCGCCATGGTCACCGCGCTCGCAACCGCGACAGCCGTGACGCTGCACAGCGACGCCCAGAAGGCCCGCGCGAAGGTCGTGGCCCGCAAGACGCGGATCATGCACTGACGCAGACTTTCCGCAGCTGGAGCTGCGGTTGAGCGGGTCGATCGAGGAGACCGACCCGCCCGGTGCGGATCACTCCGCGTTGTCAACCACGTCGACGTCCGTCTCGCCCGCCTCGTCCGCACCCTCGCCGGGGATGCGCTCGACCGACACGACGCGCTCGCCTTCCGCGGTCCTGAAGATCGTCACGCCCTTGGTGGCCCGGCCCTTGAAGCCGATGCCGTCGACCGGCACGCGGATCATCTGGCCGCGATCGGAGATCATCAGCAGCTGGTCGCCGTCCTCCACCGGGAAGCCGGCGACGAGGCGGCCGATATCCTTGATGCGGCTGATGTCGGTGGCGCGAATGCCCTTGCCGCCGCGCCCGCTGGTACGGAACTCGTAGGAGGACGAGCGCTTGCCGAAGCCGAACTCGCTGAGCGTCAGGATGAACTCTTCCGCGGCCGACAGGAAGCCGTAGCGCTCCTGGTCGATCGCGACGTCCTCGACAGCCTCCTCCTCCACACCCGGATCGACCGTCGGCTCGGCGCTCGCGTCGCCGTCGACGGCGCGGCGCATCTTGAGGTAGGAGGCGCGCTCGGCCGGCGTCGCGTCGACGTGGCGCAGGATGGCCATGGAGACGACGTGCTCGCCGTCGCCGAGCCCGATGCCGCGAACGCCGACCGAGTTGCGGCCGGCGAACACGCGCACGTCGGTCACGGGGAAGCGGATGCACTGGCCGGACGAGGCCATGAGCAGGACATCGTCGTCTTCCGAACAGGTCGCGACGGCGAGGATCTCGTCGCCCGCCTCGTCCAGCTTCATCGCGATCTTGCCGTTGCGGTTGACCTGGATGAAGTCGGAGAGCTTGTTGCGACGCACGGTGCCGCGCGTCGTGGCGAACATCACGTTCAGCGCCTCGGCCGCTTCCGGATCGCTCGGCAGCGGCAGGATCGAGGTGATGCGCTCGTCCTTTTCCAGCGGCAGGAGGTTGACCAGCGCCTTGCCGCGCGATTGCGGATTGGCCAGCGGCAGGCGCCAGACCTTCTCCTTGTAGACGATGCCGCGCGAGGAGAAGAACAGGACCGGCGTGTGCGTGTTAGCCACGAAGAGCCGCGTCACCGAATCTTCGTCGCTCTTCAGCGACATGCCGGACCGGCCTTTGCCGCCGCGGCGCTGCGCCCGGTAGACGCTGAGCGGCACGCGCTTGATGTAGCCGCCGTGGCTGACGGTAACCACCATGTCCTCGCGCGGGATGAGGTCCTCGTCCTCCATGTCCGCCGCGCCTTCGGACAGCTCGGTCCGGCGGGGCGTGGCGAACTCGTCGCGCACGAGCGTCAGCTCGGTCTTGATGATCTCGCGCACGCGGCTGCGCGACGACAGGATGTCGAGGTAGTCCTTGATCTCGTCGCCGATCTTGTTCAGCTCGTCGCCGATCTCGTCACGGCCGAGCGCCGTCAGGCGCTGCAGACGCAGGTCGAGAATGGCGCGCGCCTGCGTTTCGGAGAGGCGATAGGTGCCCTCCGCCGAGATGCGGTGGCGCGGATCGTCGATGAGCCGGATGAGCGGCGCGACGTCCTTCGCTTCCCAGGCGCGCTCCATGAGCTGCTCGCGGGCCGTCGAAGGATCGGGCGCCCGGCGGATCAGGGCGATGATCTCGTCGATGTTGGCGACCGCGATGGCGAGGCCGACCAGGACGTGGGCCCGCTCCCGAGCCTTCCGCAGAAGGAACTTGGTGCGCCGGTTGATCACCTCCTCGCGGAAGGCGATGAAGGCCGACAGCATGTCGATCAGCGTCAGCTGCTCGGGCTTGCCGCCGTTCAGCGCCACCATGTTGGCGCCGAAGCTCGTCTGGAGCGGCGTGAAGCGGTAGAGCTGGTTGAGGACGACGTCGGTCGAAGCCTCGCGCTTCAGCTCGATGACGACGCGGTACCCCTCGCGGTCGCTCTCGTCGCGAATGTCGGAGATGCCCTCGATACGCTTCTCGCGCACCAGATCGGCCATCTTCTCGATCATCGAGGCCTTGTTCACCTGGTACGGGACCTCGGTGATGACGATCGCCTCGCGGTCGCCGCGCAGCGTCTCGAAATGCACCTTACCGCGCATCAGGATGGAGCCGCGGCCGGTGGAGTAGGCCGAGAGGATGCCCGCCCGGCCGAGCACGATCGCGCCGGTCGGGAAATCCGGACCAGGAATATACTGCATCAGGTCGTCGAGGGTGATGGCGGGATCGTCGATCATCGCGATGCAGCCGTCGATGATCTCGCCCAGATTGTGCGGCGGGATGTTGGTCGCCATGCCGACGGCGATGCCGCCGGAGCCGTTCACCAGAAGGTTCGGGAAGCGCGCCGGCAGCACGACCGGCTCCTGCTCCCGGCCGTCGTAGTTGTCCTGGAAGTCGACGGTTTCCTTGTCGATGTCCTCCAGAAGCGGGTCGGACACCTTCTCCAGGCGGCACTCGGTGTAGCGCATGGCGGCCGGCGGATCGCCGTCGATCGATCCGAAATTGCCCTGCCCGTCGACGAGCGGGGCGCGCATCGACCAGTCCTGCGCCATGCGGACCAGCGCGTCGTAGATCGAGGCATCGCCGTGCGGATGGTACTTGCCCATCACCTCGCCGACGACGCCGGCGGACTTGCGGAAGGACCGGTTGTGAAAGAGGCCCATCTCGCGCATGGCGAACAGCACGCGGCGGTGAACGGGCTTCAGCCCGTCGCGCACGTCCGGCAGCGCGCGGCTCACGATCACGCTCATGGCGTAATCGAGATAGGAGCGCTGCATCTCGTCGATGATGGAAATGCTTTCGACGCCGCGCGGACGCTCCGGCGGCGTGGATGTCATGTCGTCTTCAGCCAAGGATGAGGTCCTGACGGCGTTTTCGGTGTCGTATATCTAGCAGGTATGGGGTTTGAGCGCCAGTTTCGCAAGCACGAAGCCAACGTCAAATCCTCCATTCCCGCCAATGATTTGCTTGGTGCTTGCGCCGCGGCGGCGATATTCCTTCGCCGTTCACGGCTTCAGGCCGACCCGGAGCCCGACAGCTTCATCAGCACGAGACCCGACAGGATGAGCATCGCGGCAAGGATGCGCAGCGGAGTCGCGGCCTCCCCGAGCACGGCGATGCCGACCACGAAGGCGCCGAGCGCCCCGATCCCGGTCCAGATCGTGTAGGCGGTGCCCAGAGGCAGGCTGCGCATCGAGACCGACAGGAGCGCGAAGCTCACGGCCATGGCCGCAAAGGTGACCAGCGTCGGCCACAGGCGGGTGAATCCGGCCGACTGCTTCATCGAGAAGGCCCAGACGACCTCGAACAGCCCGGCGACGATCAGAAGAATCCAGGCCATGACGGCCTCCTGCGGTTTGATCCGCCGGGCCGTCCCGGTCTTCCACCCCGCACCACGCGGGCGAGGTCGTGGCCTCGACGAGGGATATGAGACCTTCGCGCCTCGACGGCAAGCCGCGTCACGGCAAACCGCCCGCCCGTTCCGTTGGTCGACGTTTGCGCTTATGGGTCGCCCCTTGGCAACAGGCGCGGGATCGCAATGCTGGAACTGCTTCTCAACGGCGTGGTGACGCTCTTCGTCATCATCGACCCGCTCGGGCTCGTGCCGCTCTTCCTGACGCTGACGCCGGGAATGACGACGGCCGAGCGGCAGCGGATCGCTCTGGCCGCCTGCATCATCGCCTTCGGCATCCTGGCGATCTTCGCGCTGGTGGGCCTCGCCATCCTTTCCGCGCTGGGCATCTCGCTCGGCGCATTCCGCGTGGCGGGGGGACTGTTTCTGTTCGCCATCGCCTTCGAGCTCGTCTTCGAGCGACGGCAGGAGCGAAAGGAGCGCACCTCGCGCGAGGCGGCGCCCCGCCCCGCCGACGTGCCGAATCTCGCAGCGTTCCCGCTTGCGATCCCGCTCATGGCTGGTCCCGGCGCCATCGCCGCCGTGATCCTCCTGTCAGGCGATCTGCCAAGCCTGAGCGGCCAAGCAGGGCTGCTCGCGATCGTCGCGCTGGTGCTGCTCGCGACCTTCGCCTGCCTTGTCGCCGCAGCCCGCATCGACCGCTTCCTCGGACCCACCGGTCGCGCCGTGATCACGCGCCTTCTGGGCGTGCTTCTGGGTGCGCTCGCCGTGCAGTTCGTGGCGGACGGCATCGTTCAGCTGATCGGAGACGTGCGGCCCTGACGCTTCTCGCGACCGAAAAAGGCGCCGCGAGAGCGGCGCCTTCCGGAATGGATCAGAACGGAATCTCGTCGTCGAGGTCTCCGCCGCGGCCACCGCCACCGCCGTAACCACCGCCGCCGCCGCCTCCGAAGCCGCCACCGCCGCCCGAGCGAACGCCGCCACCGGCCCCGCCACCACGGTCGTAACCGCCGCCGCCACGATCCTCGTAGCCGCCGCTGGCGCCGCCGCCTTCGCCGCGGCCGCCGATCATCTGCAGCTCGCCGCGGAAGCGCTGGAGCACGACCTCGGTCGTGTAGCGCTTCTGGCCCGACTGCTGATCGTCCCAGGAGCGCGTCTGAAGCTGGCCCTCGATGTAGACGGTCGAGCCCTTCTTCAGGTACTGCTCAGCCACCTTCACCAGATTTTCGTTGAAGATCACGACGTTATGCCACTCCGTGCGCTCCTTGCGCTCTCCGGAGGCCTTGTCGCGCCACGTTTCGGAGGTGGCGATCCGCAGGTTCACGACGCTGTCGCCGGAGTTCAGCCGCCTGATCTCCGGATCGGCACCGAGATTGCCGACCAAAATCACCTTGTTCACGCTACCGGCCATGCCGAACTCCTCATATCACGAGGCCGCGGAGCCTATGGCCGGGCCAAGGTCCAGGCAACCGCCGCCCGACTTATCCACGGCTGAGATGCGACGGATGATGAATCCACCCACGCATCCGCTTGTCGGCGGGCTCGCCGCCCTCTATAGAACAGATAGAGAACAATCCGGTCGGACGCAACCGGTTCGTTTCTCGCGCTTTAAAATCCGGCCGATCCATCCGATATGGGCGGCATTCCCGATCAGCGATCCTTCGGCGGCCCCATGAAGAACACGATTTCGATCCGCGGCGCGAGGGAGCACAATCTCAAGAACGTCGACCTCGACCTTCCGCGCGACTCGCTGATCGTGATGACGGGGCTGTCCGGCTCCGGGAAGTCCTCGCTCGCCTTCGACACCATCTACGCGGAAGGCCAGCGCCGCTACGTCGAAAGCCTCTCGGCCTATGCGCGCCAGTTCCTGGAGATGATGCAGAAGCCGGACGTCGACCAGATCGACGGCCTGTCCCCGGCCATCTCCATTGAGCAGAAGACCACCTCGAAGAACCCGCGCTCGACGGTCGGCACCGTCACCGAGATCTACGACTATCTGCGCCTCCTCTTCGCCCGGGTCGGCGTGCCCTACTCGCCCGCGACGGGCCTCCCGATCGAGAGCCAGACGGTCAGCCAGATGGTCGATCGCGTGCTCGCGCTCGAGGAAGGCACGCGGCTCTACCTTCTCGCGCCGATCGCCCGGGGCCGTAAGGGCGAGTACAAGAAGGAATTGGCGGACCTTCAGAAGAAAGGCTTCCAGCGCGTCCGCATCGACGGCGAGTTCCACGACATCGCCGACGCGCCGGCGCTCGACAAGAAGTTCAAGCACGACATCGAGGTCGTGGTGGACCGCATCGTCGTGCGAGGCGACCTGAAGACCCGCCTCGCCGATTCGCTGGAAACGGCTCTTCGCCTTGCCGACGGCATCGCGGTGGCCGAGTTCGCCGACGGCGTGGACGAGAACGGGAAGCCGAAGCAGCTCGTCTTTTCCGAGAAGTTCGCCTGCCCCGTCTCGGGCTTCACGATCCCCGAGATCGAGCCCCGGCTGTTTTCCTTCAACAATCCCTTCGGCGCCTGCCCGACCTGCGACGGTCTCGGCGCGCAGCAGTCAGTGGACCCGAAGCTCATCGTGCCGGACGAGCAGCGCACGCTGAAGAACGGCGCCATCGCGCCTTGGGCGAAGTCGACCTCGCCCTACTACGGCCAGACGCTCGACGCTCTCGGCAAGCTCCTCGGATTCAAGCAGACGACGCGCTGGTCGGACCTGACCGCCGACCAGAAGAAGGCGATCCTCTACGGGACCGGCAAGCAGAAGGTCGAGTTCCAGTACAATGACGGCCTGCGCTCCTACACGACGCAGAAGACCTTCGAGGGCATCATCCCGAACCTCGAGCGGCGCTACAAGGAGACGGACAGCGCCTGGTCGCGCGAGGAGATCGAGCGCTTCATGTCGGCGACGCCCTGCCCTGCCTGCGGCGGCGCGCGGCTGAAGCCGGAAGCGCTCGCCGTCAAGATCTCCGGCCATCACATCGCGCAGGTGACGGAGAAGTCGATCCGCGAGGCGGGCGACTGGTTCGAGGCGCTGCCCGCGGCGCTGACGGGCAAGCAGAACGAGATCGCGGTCCGCATCCTCAAGGAGATCCGCGAACGCCTGCGCTTCCTCAACGACGTCGGCCTCGAATATCTGACGCTCGCCCGCGCCTCGGGCACCCTGTCGGGCGGGGAATCGCAGCGTATCCGCCTCGCTTCGCAGATCGGCTCCGGTCTCACCGGGGTCCTCTACGTCCTGGACGAGCCTTCCATCGGCCTGCACCAGCGCGACAACGAGCGCCTGCTCGTGACGCTCAAGCACCTGCGCGACATCGGCAACACGGTGATCGTCGTCGAGCATGACGAGGACGCAATCCTCGCCGCCGACCACGTCGTCGACATCGGCCCGGCCGCCGGTATCCACGGCGGGCAGGTCATTGCGACCGGCACGCCCGACGAGGTCAAGGCTCATCCGGATTCGCTGACCGGCAAGTACCTCTCCGGCGAGCTCGGCGTCGCCGTTCCGGCCAAGCGCCGCAAGGCTCAGAAGGACAAGCTGATCAAGGTCGTCGGCGCACGCGGCAACAACCTGAAGAACGTTTCGGCCGACATTCCCGTCGGCCTCTTCACCTGCGTCACCGGCGTGTCGGGCGGCGGCAAGTCGACCTTCCTGATCGAGACCCTGTTCAAGGCCGCCTCGCGCCGCCTCGCCAACGCCCGCGAGGTGCCGGCCGAGCACGACCGCATCGACGGGCTGGAGCATCTCGACAAGATCATCGACATCGACCAGTCGCCCATCGGCCGCACCCCGCGCTCGAACCCTGCGACCTATACCGGCGCGTTCACGCCGATCCGCGACTGGTTTGCCGGCTTGCCGGAGGCCAAGGCGCGCGGCTACCAGGCCGGGCGCTTCTCCTTCAACGTGAAGGGCGGGCGCTGCGAGGCGTGCCAGGGCGACGGCGTCCTCAAGATCGAGATGCACTTCCTGCCCGACGTCTACGTCACCTGCGACGTCTGCCACGGCAAGCGTTACAACCGCGAGACGCTGGAGGTCACCTTCAAGGAGAAGTCGATCGCCGACGTTCTCGACATGACCGTCGAAGAGGGGGTCGACTTCTTCGCGGCCGTCCCGGCCGTGCGCGACAAGCTCGCGACCCTGAAGGAGGTCGGCCTCGGCTACATCAAGGTCGGCCAGCAGGCCACTACCCTGTCGGGCGGCGAGGCGCAGCGCGTGAAGCTCGCCAAGGAGCTGTCGCGCCGCGCCACGGGCCGCACGATCTACATCCTCGACGAGCCGACGACGGGCCTCCACTTCCACGACGTCGCCAAGCTCCTGGAGGTGCTGCACGACCTCGTCGACCGCGGCAACACCGTAGTGGTCATCGAGCACAATCTCGAGGTCATCAAAACCGCCGATTGGGTGATCGACATCGGCCCCGAAGGCGGCATCAACGGCGGCGAGATCGTCGCCACGGGCACGCCGGAGGACATCGTCAAGGCGAAGCGTTCCTACACCGGGCGCTTCCTGAAGGATCTCCTTCAGCGCCGGCCGCCTCGCCAGACGCGGGCCGAAGCGGCGGAGTAGAGCGTCAGCTCCGCTCCGCCGTCAGCTCGGCGAGCACCCGCGGCAGCATCGGCGCGAGATCCTCGGCGATCAGACCGGGACCGAAGGCCTCCGCGGCCTTGCCGTGCATCCAGACACCGGCACAGGCGGCCTCGAAGCCGGCCATGCCCTGCGCGAGCTGCGCGCAGACGATGCCGGACAGGACGTCGCCCGAACCCGCCGTCGCGAGCCATGGCGTGCCCGTCGCGTTGATCGCGGCGCGTCCGTCCGGCGCTGCCACGACCGTATCCGCGCCCTTGAGGATCACGATCGCGCCCGAGCGGTCGGCGGCTTCGCGCGCTTGCGACAGCTTCCCACCGGATCTTTCGGCGAGATCGGGAAACAGGCGCTTGAACTCGCCCGCATGCGGCGTCAGCACCGCGCTTCCCTTCGATCCCCGGATCATGGCGAACAGATCGTCGGGCGCGTCCGCGAAGCTCGTCAGCGCGTCCGCGTCGAGGACGACGTGCCGGTCGGCGGCCAGCAGCCGCCCGGCGTAGATGCGCGCCCGCTCGCCCACGCCGAAGCCCGGACCGAGAACGAAGGCGTTCAGCCGCTCGTCGGCGAGAGCCGTGTCGAGTTCGGCCTCGTTGTCACAGCGGCGCAGCATCACGGCTGTCAGGTGGGCGGCGTTGACCAAGACCGCCGAAGCCGGGCTGAGAACGGTGACGAGCCCCGCTCCGGCACGCAGCGCCGCGCCGGCCGAAAGCCGGGCCGCGCCCGTCCGAGACGCTGAACCGGAGAAGACGACGGCGTGGCCTCGGTCGTACTTGTGTCCGTCGAGATCCGGCAGGCGAAGAGCCGCCCTGAACAAAGCCGGTTCGTTGGCGAAGGTCGCGGGATCGAGCGAGGCGAGGCTCGTCTCGACGACACCGATGTCTCCGACGAAGACTCGCCCGCAATGCGCCCGTCCCGGCATCAGCAAGTGGCCCGGCTTGCGGCGGAAGAAGGTCACGGTCGCCTGCGCTTCGATGGCGCTGCCGAGTGCGGCGCCGGTGTCGCCGTCGATGCCGCTCGGCAGGTCGATCGCGAGGATCGGTGCTGCCGCCGCATTCGCCCGTCGGATCGCCTCGGCCGCGATGCCCACGATCGGCCGCGACAGCCCTGCCCCGAACAGGCCGTCGATCACCAGGGCGAAGTCGCCGGGTCGGAGTTCGGCCAGTGGCCGCCGCGGCCCGGCATAGCCGGCGGACGCGGCCGCCGCGTCTCCGGAGAGACGAGAAGGGTCGGCGAGTTCGAAGACGACAACTTGCCGGCCGGCCGCAGCCAGGTGGCGCGCCGCGACGTAGGCATCGCCGCCGTTGTTGCCCGCTCCCGCCAGCACTGCGATGCCGGACGCCGTGGGGTGAAGCTCGATTGCCGTCGCGGCGACGAAGCCGCCGGCCCGTTCCATGAGGATCGCGCCGGAGATACCGCCGCGGATCGTCAGGGCGTCGAGCCGCCGCGTTTCGGCGCAGGTCGGCAGCGCGGCCTGCAGCGGCGAAGCCGGATCATCCCTGCTCATCGTTTGATCAAGATGATCAACATCTGGGCGCAACCTCTCAGCGGCATGTCCAGGATCGGTGATGGACGCCTCGAAAAAGCGCTTCGGAGGCGGTTTTCGGACGATCTTGGCCGAGAAGCGGTTGCTTCAACCCCACAGACGTTTTACCGCTCGCGCAACCGGCCGGGACTGTCGCCGCATCCACTGCGCACCATGTTTGGCATCCAAGGTGCTAGAGGTCAGGCGACGGGCTGCGGTCCGTATCGGGAGCCATTCCGGGAAGGACTGTCGATGAAAAAGGTCGAGGCCATCATCAAGCCGTTCAAGCTGGATGAGGTCAAGGAAGCGCTGCAGGACGCCGGACTGCAGGGCATCACCGTCACCGAGGCCAAGGGCTTCGGTCGGCAGAAGGGTCACACCGAGCTTTATCGCGGCGCGGAGTACGTGGTCGACTTCCTTCCCAAGGTGAAGGTCGAAGTCGTTCTCCCGGACGAGTCGGTGGCTGCGGCCGTCGAGGCCATCCGCAAGGCGGCTCAAACGGGGCGCATCGGCGACGGCAAGATCTTCGTCTCTCCGGTCGAGGAAGCCGTTCGCATCCGCACGGGCGAGACCGGCAACGACGCCATCTGAGCGCTGCCGCCTTCCCTTTTCCCGATCAGCAAATCTGGCAACAGAAAGGACCGCCATGACCTCGGCGAACGATATCCTGAAGCAGATCAAGGACAACGACGTCAAGTTCGTCGACCTGCGCTTCACGGATCCCAAGGGCAAGCTGCAGCACGTCACGATGGACGTCTCCATCGTCGACGAGGACATGTTCTCCGAAGGCTCGATGTTCGACGGCTCGTCGATCGGCGGCTGGAAGGCGATCAACGAGTCCGACATGACGCTCATGCCGGATCCCGAGACGGCGCATATGGACCCGTTCTTCGCGCAGTCGACCATGGCGATCTTCTGCGACATCCTCGATCCGGTGTCGGGCGAGAGCTACAACCGGGATCCGCGCGGCACCGCCAAGAAGGCCGAGGCCTACCTCAACCAGTCTGGCATCGGCGACACCGCCTTCTTCGGCCCCGAGGCCGAGTTCTTCATCTTCGACGACGTGAAGTACAAGGCCGACCCGTACAACACGGGTTTTAAGCTCGACTCGACCGAGCTGCCGTCGAACGACGACACCGACTACGAGACCGGCAATCTCGGCCACCGTCCGCGCGTCAAGGGCGGCTACTTCCCGGTCCCGCCGATCGATTCGTGCCAGGACATGCGCTCCGAGATGCTCTCGGTCATGGCCGAGATGGGCGTCGCGGTGGAGAAGCACCACCATGAGGTGGCGGCCGCCCAGCATGAGCTCGGCATCAAGTTCGACACGCTCGTGCGCAACGCCGACAAGATGCAGATCTACAAGTACGTCATCCACCAGGTGGCGAACGCCTACGGCAAGACGGCGACCTTCATGCCGAAGCCGATCTTCGGTGACAACGGCTCGGGCATGCACGTCCACCAGTCGATCTGGAAGGGCGGCAAGCCGACTTTCGCGGGCAACGAATATGCCGGCCTGTCGGAAAGCGCTCTCTTCTACATCGGCGGCATCATCAAGCACGCCAAGGCGCTCAACGCCTTCACCAACCCGTCCACGAACGCCTTCAAGCGCCTCGTGCCGGGCTATGAGGCGCCGGTGCTGCTCGCCTATTCCGCGCGCAACCGCTCGGCCTCCTGCCGCATCCCGTTCGGCCAGTCGCCCAAGGCCAAGCGCGTCGAAGTCCGCTTTCCCGATCCTTCGGCGAACCCCTATCTCGCCTTCGCCGCCATGCTGATGGCCGGACTCGACGGCATCAAGAACAAGATCCATCCGGGCGCCGCCATGGACAAGGATCTCTACGACCTGCCGCCCGAGGAACTGAAGGAGATTCCGACGGTCTGCCGGTCGCTTCGCGAGGCGATGGAGAGCCTGGACTCCGACCGCGACTTCCTCAAGGCCGGGGGCGTCTTCGACGACGACCAGATCAACGCCTTCATCGACCTGAAGATGGCCGAGGTCCTTCGCTTCGAGATGACCCCGCATCCGGTCGAGTTCGACATGTACTACTCGGTCTGACCGGCTTCGGCCGCGATCACCGATCGAAAAACGGGCCGGCTCCGCAAGAGCCGGCCTTTTTCGTTGCCGCTTCCGCGGCGAGGTAAACGACCGCCTTTCGGAGAAGCCGCGCGTGACGAGAACGGCACTCGCCTACCTTCTGGCCGCCGCGGCAGAGATCGCGGGCTGCTTCGCCTTCTGGCTCTGGCTCCGGCTGGATCGCTCCGTCATATGGCTCGCGCCGGGCCTCCTCTGCCTCGTTCTCTTTGCCGTCGCCCTTACCTTCGTCGACTCTCCGGCGGCCGGCCGCGCCTACGCGGCCTATGGCGGCGTCTACATCGCCGCCTCGCTGATCTGGCTCTGGCTGGTCGAGGGCGTCTCGCCCGATCCTTGGGATCTTCTCGGCGCCTGCGTCTGCCTCGTCGGCGCCGGCATCATCCTGTTCGCACCTCGCGCCGCTTGAGCCTCCGACAGGCTTGCGCGACGACCGGGCGCGACGGCTCCATGGAAAAGCCCGCCGACCCTGTACGGGCGGCGGGCTCGATCACTTGTCCGACGTTCGGTCGGACATCAGGTGGTCAGGCGGCGGCGGAAACCTTGGCCTCGCCGACCGGCACTTCCGAGATGGTCTTCAGGACCTGCGAGGCAATCTGGTAGGGGTCGCCCATTGAGTTGGGGCGGCGATCCTCGAGATAACCCTTGTAGCCGTTGTTGACGAAGGAGTGCGGCACGCGGATGGACGCGCCGCGGTCGGCCACGCCGTAGGAGAACTTGTTCCACGGTGCCGTTTCGTGCTTGCCGGTCAGGCGCAGGTGGTTGTCCGGGCCGTAGACGGCGATGTGCGCGTCGAGGTTCTTCTCGAAGGCACCCATCAGCGCCTCGAAATAGTCCTTGCCCCCGACCTCGCGCATGTAGGCCGTCGAGAAGTTGCAGTGCATGCCCGAACCGTTCCAGTCGGTGTCGCCGAGCGGCTTGCAGTGCCACTCGATGTCGATGCCATACTTCTCGGTCAGGCGCTGCAGCAGGTAGCGCGCGATCCAGACCTCGTCGGCCGCCTTCTTGGATCCCTTGCCGAAAATCTGGAATTCCCACTGGCCCTTCGCGACTTCCGCGTTGATGCCCTCGTGGTTGATGCCGGCCTCAAGGCACAGGTCGAGGTGCTCCTCGACGATCTGGCGCGCGACGTCGCCGACGTTCTTGTAGCCGACACCGGTGTAGTACGGGCCCTGCGGCGCCGGGTAGCCGCTGGCCGGAAAGCCGAGCGGGCGGCCGTCCTTGTAGAAGAAGTATTCCTGCTCGAAGCCGAACCAGGCGCCCTCGTCGTCGAGGATGGTCGCGCGGCTGTTCGACGGGTGCGGGGTCTTGCCGTCCGGCATCATGACTTCGCACATGACCAACGCGCCGTTGGTGCGGGCCGGGTCGGGATACACGGCGACGGGCTTGAGCACGCAGTCGGAGCTGCGGCCCTCGGCCTGCATGGTGGACGAGCCGTCGAAGCCCCAGAGCGGCAGCTCTTCGAGCTTCGGAAACTCGCCGAATTCCTTGATCTGCGTCTTGCCGCGCAGGTTGGGGGTCGGGGTGTAGCCGTCGAGCCAGATGTACTCGAGCTTGTACTTCGTCATACCAGATCTCCAAAGGCTGAAGGCA
>CANJKV010000006.1 GCA_947474855.1 Aurantimonadaceae bacterium
GCTCGACGGTCGTGTCACAGGGTTTCGAGCTGCACGAGTCGCAGGTGACCGACGGCGTGGCGCGCATGCGGCCGCTCGAGGAGGGTCTCGAGATCGCGCCCGGCCAGACCGTCACGCTCGCACCCGGCGGTACCCACGCCATGCTGACCGGCTTGTCCGCGCCCATCCGCCAGGGGGAGCCGTTCAAGGGAACCCTGGTGTTCGAGAAGGCCGGCCCCGTCGAGGTCGAGTTCGCCGTGGAAGGCTTCGGTGCGGCTCCCGAGCCGGAGGGTGACCACGGAGGACATGGCGGATGACGCTGCGCACGATCCGCCGCGTCGCCTGGCTCGGCGTCGCGGTCCTCTGCCTGGTGGTCGGCGTCGTCGCCGGAACGAGCATCCTCCAGGCCACGAAGCCGGAGCCGAACCTTCTCGCGACGTCGACCCGGGCAATCGCGATCGGCAGCGAGTTCTCGCTCGTCGATCCGGAAGGGCGTATCCGGACCTGGAGCGAGTTCCGCGGCCGTCCGGTCGCGCTCTTCTTCGGATTCACGAACTGTCCCGACATCTGCCCGACCACGCTCGGCGAGCTGTCCGTCCATCTGGCGGGCCTCGGATCGCGGGGGGACGAGCTGTCGGTGGTCCTGATCTCGGCCGATCCCGCCCGCGACACGCCCCAGGCGCTCGCCGCCTACCTGCAGTCCTTCGATCCCCGCATCGTGGGGCTGACCGGCAGCGAGGAGGCCGTCGCGAAGACGTTCTCGGACTTCAACGCCTTCCGCAAGGTCGTGCCGCTGGAAGGGGGCGACTACACCGTCGACCACACGGCGGGCGTCTTCCTCTTCGACCGCGAGGGCGGCTTCGCCGGAACGCTCGACCTTCACGAAAGCCAGGAGGTCCAGCGTGCCAAGCTCGAACGCCTGCTCGACGCCTGAACCCTGCGCACGACGCACGATCACCACCAGGATGCACCGCCCATGAAGCGCCTCTCTCTTCGCTCGTCCCTTGTCGTTCTGTCCCTGACGCTTCTCGCGGGCTGTGCGACATCCGGATCCGACGAAGCCGCCACGGCCTATGCGGAGGCGACGCGGCCCGTCTCCGCGTTGATGGGAGACCAGGCGTCGAGCGACCTCTACTACATCGAGTTCCGCGCCCGTTCGGCGGAAAGCTACGGCCACACCTTCGCGATGTTCGGAAAGCGCGACAGGGCCGGCAACATCCTGACCCGGGAAGTCGCGGGCCTGCACCCGGCGTCCACCAGCGACGTGCCGTACGTCCTCGGTCATCTCGTCCCCGTGCCCTCCGAAACCGGGCCGAGCGACGGCGACCTGGAGGACCAGTACATGACCGCGAACTGGCGGATCGACCTGGACAAGGCCCAGTACGACGACACGATCGCCTACATCCGTCAGCTCCAGGCCAACTCTCCGGTCTGGCACGCGGTCTGGGCGAACTGCTCGGGCTTCGTCGGCAAGATCGCCCGCCACATGGGGTACCGGGCGCCGAGCCCGATGCTGTTCCCCGAGAACTACATCAACACCCTCAAGGAGATGAACACCTGAGACCGGCGGGCGGGGAGGGTGCGGTGACGACGTCGCGACTCGTTTCGGTGGACGCCCTGCGCGGTCTCGCGATCCTCGGCGTCGTCGCCTATCACCTCGTGTGGAACCTCGCCTTCTTCGGCCTGGTGCCCGAAGAGTGGGCCGTCGGTAGGCCCGTGATCGTCGTCGCCCGCCTGGGCGCCGGGCTCTTCCTGTTCCTCGTCGGGGTCGGCCTCGTGCTGGCCCACGGCGAGCGTGTCCGACCGAAGGCGTTCGCCATCCGCCTCGCGGCTATCATCGCCGCCGCCGTGTCGATCTCCGTCGTGACATACGTCCTCTTCCCCGACGAGTTCATCTACTTCGGCATCTTGCACTGCATCGCTGCCGCCTCGCTCCTCGGCATCGTCTTCGTGCGCCTGCCTTCCGGGGCGGCCCTGCTCGGATCCCTCGTGCTGGGAGCGGTGCCGTTTCTCGTCTCGACCGAAGCGTTCGACACGAGGACGCTCGCGTGGACTGGGTTCGCCGAGACGGCCCCGTCCTCGCACGACTTCTTTCCCCTGTTGCCTTGGGCCGGGGTGACGCTCGCCGGCGTCGGCATCGCCTCGTCCCTCCGAGGAACAGGTGCCCGCGCCAATGCCGCCAAGCCCCCCGGCCCGACGATCCGCGCTCTGGCTTGGGCCGGGCGTCGGACGCTGGCCATCTACCTCCTGCACCAGCCGATCCTTTTCGGCGCGGTCGCCGCCGCGGCCCGGCTGGCGCGCTGATCCTCACCTCTACCTGTCGACGGAGCCATCCCATGCGCAACAAGCCATCCTTCCGCATCGCCCGGTCCTCGTTCGCGATCGGGGCGGTCCTCCTCGTCGTCGCCATTCTCGGAGGATTCTCGGAGCCCGACATCCGGGCGGCCGCTGAAGAGACGGCCTCGTCCGCCGGGGCCGGGGATGGCGGTCCTCAGGTCGTCGCGCCCGAGCCCGAAGGCTCGGTCGACGTCGCCAAGCTGATGCAGCCGCACGGCATCGAGGATCGGGTCGTGGGCGACCCGGATGCGCCGGTCACCATCGTCGAATACGCTTCGATGACCTGCGATCACTGCGCCCGGTTCCACAACGAGTCCCTTCCGACGATCAAGCGCGACTACATCGATACCGGCAAGGTGAAGCTGATCATCCGCGAGTTCCCGTTCGACCCGGTCGCGCTCGCCGCCTTCATGCTCGCCCGTTGCGCGCCGAACGACAGCCGCGAGAAGATGATCGAGGTGCTGTTCTCTCAAGGCGAGACCTGGGCGCACGCGGACAATCCCTCCGAGAAGCTCCTCGGCATCTCCAAGCTCGCGGGCTTCACGGACGAGTCGTTCAAGGCCTGTCTGTCCGACAAGGAGATGCAGAAACGGATCGTCCAGACCAAGGAGCGCGGGCAGTTCACGTTCGGCGTCGACTCCACGCCCACCTTCTTCATCCAGGGCGACAAGTACCGGGGCGCCCTGCCTGCCGGCGAAATGGCCGCGGTGCTCGACAAGTACGTCGCCGCCGCGGCCGACTGAGGCGGATGGAAGAGGGAAGGACGCCACGATGGCCGGACATCATCACGATCACGGAAGTGGGGCAGGAGACCGGCGCGTCCTCTGCGCCGTCGTCGTCAACGTTCTCCTCACCGTCGCCCAGATCGTCGGCGGCGTCGTCTCGGGTAGCCTGTCGCTGATCGCCGACGCGATCCACAACTTCAGCGACGCGGCCTCTCTGATCATCGCCTTCGGAGCACGCCGGATCGCCCGTCGACCGGCGGACGAGACGATGACCTTCGGCTACGTGCGTGCGGAGATCGTCGCGGCGCTCATCAACTACACGACGCTGATCGTCATCGGCCTCTACCTCGTCTACGAGGCCGTCATGCGGTTCTTCGAGCCTCAGGATATTGCTGGCTGGACGGTCGTGGTGGTCGCGGGCATAGCCCTCGTCGTCGACGTCGTGACGGCCATCCTGACATACGCCTTGTCGAAGGAGAGCATGAACATCCGGGCTGCCTTCCTCCACAACGTGGCTGACGCGCTCGGGTCCGTCGGCGTGATCGTCGCCGGCTCGCTGATCCTGCTCTTCGGCTGGCAGTGGATCGATCCGGTCGTCACGCTGATGATCGCCGGATACATCCTGTGGCAGGCCTTCTCGGAGATCGGCGGTTCGATCCGGATGCTCATGCTCGGTACGCCTCATGGCGTCGACGTGACCCGCCTCGCCGAGCGGATGAGAACCGTCGAAGGGGTCGAGAGCATCCACCACGTCCACGTCTTCGCCATCGACGAGAAGACGACGGCGGTGGAGGCACATGTCGTCTCGTCTGCCTCGACCGGACCGGCGGCCGCGGCGGTCCGGAGCGGGATCCGTGCTCTTGCGCGGGAGGAGTTCGGCATCGCGCACGCCACGCTGGAGCTGGAAGAGCCGGATGACGCCTGTTCCGGGCCTGCCGCCGGGATCCTCGCCCACGGCGCGCACGACCTATACGACCGGCCGACGGAACGGTCCGTCACGAGGACGCCGTCCTCCCATGCTTAACGGCTTCTTGACGGCATCGGGCGCATCCTTGAGGGAGGGCGCGCCATCCGCTTGGGGCTTCGTTCCGGCTGCGCTTCTCCAAGCCCGCCATCGACAGATCACGGAAGACCAGACGTGCTGCGAAGACTGAAGTCTGCCATCTCGGCCGTCGCCCTGACCCTGGTGCTCGGCGGCTGCGTCAACGTGATGGACGATGTCCTCGATCCAGCGCCGCACCTCCAGCCGATCCCGGCGGCGCTCATGGCGCAGATGCGGGCCAAAGGCATGACGCCGGCGAGTCCGATCCTGGTCCGCGTCTTCAAGCAGGAAAGCGAGCTGGAGGTCTGGAAGCAGGCGGTCGGCGGCCGTTACGAGCTTCTG
Organism: Aurantimonadaceae bacterium; assembly: GCA_947474855.1. Taxonomy (GTDB): domain Bacteria; phylum Pseudomonadota; class Alphaproteobacteria; order Rhizobiales; family Rhizobiaceae; genus Antarcticirhabdus. The sequence goes on from CANJKV010000006.1 coordinate 4,426, forward strand.
AAGACCTATCCGATGTGCCGCTGGTCGGGAAAGCTCGGGCCGAAGGTCAAGGAGGGCGACCGCCAGGCGCCGGAAGGCTTCTACACGGTGACGGCCGGCCTCCTGAACCCGAAGTCCCGGTACTACCTGTCCTTCAATCTCGGCTATCCGAACCAGCTGGAGAGGGCGCTCGGGTACACCGGCGATTCGCTGATGGTCCACGGCGCCTGCGCCTCCGTCGGCTGCTTCGCCATGACGGACGAGGCGATGGGCGAGATCTACGCCCTGGCGCGGGATGCGCTGGCGGGCGAGAAGAAGTCCTTCCAGGTGCAGGCCTTTCCGTTCCGGATGACGCCGGAGAACATGGCGCGCTACCGCTCTGACCCGAACATCGCGTTCTGGCGGAACCTCAAGGAAGGCTACGACGCCTTTCGCGTCCGCGGCCAGGAGCCGAAGGTCTCCTCCTGCGGGCGGCGCTATGTCTTCAACGTGCCCGACGAGATCGCCAAGACGCTCGACCCGTTGGCGGAATGCCCGCCCTCCGTCACGGGCGGGCCACCCGACCTCCTCGCCGTCAGCTCGGCCGACGAGGAAGCCGTGAAGGCGATCCTGTCGATCCGCCAGCCCTCGAAACCCGTCGCCTACGTCGACGGCGGCATGCATCCGAGCTACCTCCAGACCCTGCGCAAGCTCGGACCGAGCGGACTGGCGAAAGCGTCTTCCATGAGGGGCGTGCCGATCAGCCGCCCGGACGTCCTTCTCGGAGGCGCTCCGGCCGACGCACGCTGAAGGACGAACCACTTCTCCAGAATCGTGCGTCGAAGCTGAGGCCGGTGTAGACGTGAGAGGCAGCTCCGGGCGGGTTGGCGTACCGGAAGTCCTCGAAGGCACGCCGTCCGCGATCTTTGTCGAGCTGTCTGTCGTCGTTTGTAGATTGGTGCTTGGCTTCGGCGCCGCTTGGTGAGTCAACCTGGCGAGCGTGCTGATCTCGGCGTGCGGAGGGGCGACACCGATTCGCATTTCGGCTCTTAAGCTGAACCTGCGTCTGATCAGCACCTAAGACCAGGCAAACAGCGCCTGCGCAATCGCGTTCGGGTCGGATGGCTTTGAAAGGCAAGCTGCAGCGGCGTAGGTTGCCGGGATCAGATCGCGTTCGAGGCCCGTCACGAACACGAATGGCACGCTTCGCTCGCGCAGAGCGTCGGCAACGGCATAGACCTTGTCGCCCCGCAGCAGGATGTCGAGGACGGCGCCGTCCAACCGTTCACCGCCCTCGATGATGGCGAGGGCGCTCCGTGCATCCTGCGCTGGACCGACGACGTGGACGCCCATGGCCTCGAAGTGATCTGCCATCTCCATGGCGATCAGGTACTCGTCCTCCACGATCAGGATGCGGCGACCCGCCGTTGCGCGCAGATGCACCGAGTTCGTGGTCATGGGTGTCGCCCTTCAGTCTGGCACCGCCAGAGGGGCGCACTAGACGTGGCGCACCCGCGGTTCATCGTCTGCGGAAGGCATTTGTTGCGAACGGCGCTATCGACGTCGTGTGCAACTTTCAGAGGGATAAGCGCTCGTTTGGAGACCGGCTAGTTCGGCGGCGAGAAGCGCCCGAAACCGCACGAAAAGGGGACATCTGCTTCGGAAGCTGGCAAAAAAGGGGATGAAGATACCCACGTGAGTGCTTAAGTGATCGGTATCGCGTGCAGGATGATCCGGGCGCACGTGGATGAGGGATGCGACGCGCTCTTGCCCCAAGATGGGGTTGAGCCGTGTCTCCGCTTCACCAGTCCTCCACCCGCAACCGCCTCCTGGCGGCGCTCTCGCCCGACGATTTCTTCCTCCTCCAGCCGCATCTGGAGCCTGTGACCTTCGGTCTCCGGCAGGTGGTCGTCAAGGCGGGCGAGGCAATAAGCCATGTCGACTTCGTTGAGCGTGGGCAGATCTCCATCCTAGCTCAAATTGAGCATGGTCGCATCGAGGTTGGCATGGTTGGCCCCGAAGGCATCACCGGCACTCCGCTCGTGCTGGAGGCGAGCATCAGCCCCTACACCTTCATGAGCCAGGCCGAGAGCGATGTGCTGCGCATTCCCGCCGAGGTGCTGCAAGCCGCCCTTTCCTGGAGCGGAACGCTGCGCACCATACTTCTTCACTACGTCCACGCCCTCATGACGCAGATGGCCCAGACCGCCTTTGCCAACGCCAGCTACGACATCGAGGCGCGGCTTGCCCGCTGGATCCTGATGATGCACGACCGTCTCGGCACGGACGACCTGCCGATGACCCACGACTTCCTGTCGGCGATGCTCGGCAACCGCCGCTCCAGCGTGACCACCGCCACCCACGTTCTCGAAGGCAACGGCCTCATCCGCGCCCGGCGCGGCATCATCACGGTGCGGGACCGGGAGCGGCTGGAGGAACTGGCGGGCGACGCCTATGGCCTTGCCGAGCGCGAGTACGAGCGGCTCTTCGGCAGCGGACGAGCTTAGAACGGTGCGGAAACGAGCCTCAGCCTTTAGGTGGTCGGCGCCACCTTGTGCGACGCAACCGCGCTTTGGGCATCGCGATCTGCGACCTTGGATGTCTCGGTAGCGGAAGAAGCCTCCCGCTCACTGCTCTCTACAGCTGCACTCGTCGCTTCTATGAGATCGAGCATGATCTCGTCGAAGGCATCGAAGATGGCAAGCAGGTTCAAGTGGTCGTTCGTCAAGCGGTCTTTCTAGCCTCCAGCATGGGTTGCGCACCCGTTGCGCCACCATGTCCGATACGGAGGCTACTTCGACGCTGATCATACATTTGGAGAGCAAAATAGAGCCGGGCATGTTTCTTTTCGATGTCGCGTCAGGATGACACGCCGTCAGTCGATCAGCCCCTCTCGATAAATCCTGCGCCCGTCCTTGGTCGGTAGGAGCCAGAACGATCCTCTCCACCCGCTCCGCATCACGACAAGACCCTTTGCCAGAAGGAGGTGGGCAATGGTCGCGTCTCTGTCTTCGAACTCGTGCAGGGCCAACCCGATCGGCTCCCCAGAAGGCGAGCCTTCGTGCATGCGCCCGAGCATGTCGATCTCGTAGATGCTCAGGTCGCGGAGATGGAAGGGCAATGGCGTTGGCTTCCTCGTTGGCCGACCTTCGGCTGTTGTCGAGCTACTGCCCGAACAAGGAGCGTGCGATCCATATCGCCTCGGCCGGCTTCATGCGGTTGGGCACACCCCGGAATGCGGTAGGGATGAGCTTCGGGTCGTAAGCCGTCGCGAAAGCGAAAGGCACGCCGCGCCGTTGCAACTCCTCGGCCAAAGGGAAAACCTGATCGTCGCGAAGCTCGATGTCGAGGACCGCTCCATCAACCGCTTCAGCTTGGTTCAGAAGCATGAAGGCGCCCGACAAGGAGGGTACGGGCCCCAGGATCTCGGCGCCGCAGTGGGCCAACTCCTCGGCCATACCAAAAGCGGCATAGTAGTCGTCCTCGACGATCAGGATGCGCTTGCCCACTAGCCTGGAGGCCACATGCCGTCGTGTGGCGCCCAATGCACTCATCGCCACCTCGCTGCCCTGTCGTTGCCACTCGGATGAAGGGCATGAGGAGCCTGAGGCCAGGGACCGATAGCCAAGCCGATGTTGCTTGACCAACGTTCAGCACCACGCTGAGCCACTCGGAGGGAGCATGGCACGAGCCAATTGCTGAGAACGGCCCCTTACGTTCCAACCCATGCAGGACAACGCCGATCAAGCTATCTATCGCCAAGCATTGATCTCCTGGCTACACGACGCATCCTTTTGTTCCCGCTGGCCGTTCGGCGGCAAAGGAGACGGGAGCCATGCCGCTATGCGTATTGATCGTCGAGGATGAGCCGCTGATCGCGATGGACCTGCGGGATATCATCGAGGAAGCGGGTCACGAAGTGGCAGGCGTCGCCACGCGCATGAGTGAGGCTCTGACGGTGGCGTCGGAACATCCCCTCGATGTCGCTATCATGGATTACAACATCGCCGGCCACCACAACGGCGTGGATGTGGCTCGGCGCCTTCGCGAGGAATACGGCATCGGCTCGCTCTTTGTGTCGGCGAGCATCAATGACAGGCTGCGTGCCATGGCCGCCGAATGGTCGCCCGTCGGCTTCATCGGCAAGCCCTTTATCGCCCAGCAAATCGTGAAGGCCCTCAGCTCCGTGGAGGCGAGGCTTTCCTCCAAAGATTGAACGGGTTAGAGCCGCCTGGCGGCACCTGGTGTGCGGGCAGGGGCAAACGAACACGATGAACGATCAGCCCGAGGTCGCAGGGATGAGCGACGGGAGCGCCGAGGACCGACGCTCCGACGCCCTGCACTCCTACAGTGTGCTCGACACGCCCCGGGAGGAGGAGTTCGACAACATTGCCAGGATTGCTGCGGAGGTCTGCGGTACGCCGATCGCTGTGGTGAACCTTGTCGATACGGCCAGGCAGTTCTTCAAGGCTGAGGTGGGCCTGGGCGTTCGAGAGACCCCGCTGGAGACCTCGTTCTGCGGGCACGCCATGCTCGCCGAAGACTTCATGATGGTTCCGGACGCGACAAAGGACCCGCGCTTCAACGGCAACCCACTCGTCACCGGCGAGCCCGGATTGCGCTTCTACGCGGGCGCGCTTCTGAAGACGAAGGAAGGCTTGCCGATCGGCACGGTCTGCGTCCTCGACACCGTTCCGCGTCAGCTGGACGACCACCAGGTTCGCACCCTTCGCCTGCTTGCCCGCCAAGCCATGACGCAGCTCGAACTGCGCAAGGCATTGATCGAGCGGGAGCGAACCCTCGCCGAGCAGCGGGTGCAAGCCTTGCGGAGCCGAAAGATCCTCGACAGCGCTGTCGACTTCGGGATCGTCGTCATCAATCCTGGTGGCATGGTCACGGAGTGGAGCAAGGGCGCAGAGGCGATCTTCGGCTGGACGGAAGAGGAAATGCTCGGCATGCCCGCCGACCGCTTCTTCACGCCCGAGGATCGTCTACACGGCCGTGTCGGCGTGGAAATGGCCGAAGCACTGCGAGACGGTCGTGCCGTCGACGAGCGCTGGCACTTGAAGAAGGATGGCTCGCGCTTCTGGGCAAGCGGCGAGATGACCCCGCTCATGAGCGACGCTGGCGAGCACCAGGGGTTCGTGAAGGTGCTGCGGGATCGCACAGCCGAGCATCTGGCCGGTGAACGCCTCCGCCGCATGGAGGGGCGTCTCACCCAAGCGCAGCAAGCCGGTGGTGTCGGTGTCTTCACCGTCGAGGTGGCAAGCGGCCTTCTCGACGCGACGGCCGAGTTCTCACGCTTGTATGGCTTGGAGCACCGGGAAACGCGTCCCGCGCAGGACTTTGAGCGCCTGGTGGTCAGGGAAGATCAGGAACTCGTCTCGCACAACTCGACCCGCAAAGTCGGCTCTTCACCGAAGGACGTCGAGTACCGCATCCGCCGTCCCGACACGGGCGAGCTGCGCTGGATCGCCCGCAAGGGAGAGTTCGAGCATGACGCCGAGGGACGCCCTGTCCGATTTGCCGGCGTTTCTCGCGACATCACGGACGAAGTTCGGGCCCGTCACGCGCTCGAAGACGAGCGCGAACTTCTCGCCACCATGTTCGAGCAGGCGCCGACCTTCATGGCGCTGCTCCACAGTCCCGAGCACCGCTTCGAACGGGTGAACCCAGGCTATACCGAACTCGTGGGCGGGCGGGATGTCGTCGGTATGACCGTTGCGGAGGCTCTGCCCGAGGTAGTCGAGCAAGGCTTCATCGGCATTCTCGACGAGGTGTATCGCACGGGCGTGGCCTTCCACGCGCACAGCACGAGGGTCGACCTGAGAGGGGAGCAGGGTGAAACTCTTCGGGAGCGCTATCTCGACTTCGTCTACCAACCGATCCGCAACGCAGCAGGTGACGTCACCGGCATCTTCGTCGAGGGTGCGGATGTCACCGACCGTATTCTGGCGCAGGCTCGCCTTGCCTCGGCCGAACAGCGCTACCGCACCCTGTTCAACTCCATCGATGCAGGCTTCTGCGTCATCGAGATGATCTTCGAGGGCGAGCGCCCGGTCGACTACCGCATCCTGGAGCACAACGCGGCCTTCGAGCGGCACACAGGCCTCCTCGGCATGCAAGGCCGATCGGTGCGGGAGGTGGTGCCAGATCTGGAGGAGTTCTGGTTCGACACCTATGGGCGCGTGGCCAGGACCGGAGAGGCAGTCCGCTTCCGGAACCAGGCCGCGCCGATGGATGGCCGTTGGTTCGAGGTTTATGCCTTTCGTTTGGACGACCCCGCGCCTAATCAGGTGGGCGTCCTATTCTCCGACATCACCGAGCGAGTGGCCGCCGAGGAGCAGCGTCACCTCCTCAACCGTGAACTCTCACACCGCCTGAAGAACACGCTAGCGACCGTTCAGTCGATCGCGACGCAGACGCTGCGGTCGGCCCCGGACACTGTCAGCGCCCGGGCCGCCCTGACGGCACGCATCCAGGCCTTGGCGAACGCGCACGACCTTCTGCTCAGTGGATCACGAGACGCTGGATCGATCGAGGACATCTTGCGGAGCGCCGTTTCCATTCACGACAGCGAGGGCCAGATCAGCCTAGCAGGGCCGGAGGTGATGATGGGACCCACGGCCGCCTTGTCCCTCTCGCTCATCTGCCACGAACTCGCGACGAATGCGGGCAAGTACGGCGCCCTGTCGATCCCCGAGGGTACGGTAGCTGTAACTTGGAAGATCGAGAAGAGTGACGTGGGCGAGCCGCCGCTCCTCGTCTTTGACTGGCTCGAGCGAGGCGGTCCAAAGGTCACGCAGCCGGAGCGCACGAGCTTCGGTACGCGCTTGATCGGCATGGGCTTGTCGGGGGCGAGCGATAGCTCCTCTACGCTCCACTACGATCCTGAGGGCTTGCACTGCCACATCGTCGTACCGCTCGATGCGCTTCAGGTGGAGCACGCTCAAGGCTGAGCCTGCATTAGGAAGCCATCGACCAGGCCAAGCAGCTCCTTGACGGACACGATGTCGAGGTGTGGGAGCGCACACGCAAGGTGACGATCCTACGCTGCGAAAACAACGCATCGTCTGACTAGCGGAGGAGCATCGGCCCGTAGCGGTGATCAACGTGGCGAACGTGCCGCCGCAACGAGTTCGTAACCTTTCGGCGCATTGTCACGGCAGATCGAAGAGCGACCCGACCGATCCTTCGATTGACGCAAAAGCAGCGTGGCGCTTCCTCAGGGCGAATACCCTCGGAATAGCCTGGCTGCTTCTTGTGCTGTCACATGAATGGAAACTGTTCTGGCGAGATCGAAGAACCATCTCGTGAAACTCAGAAGTGCCATGACTCGGGCGTGAGAAGGCCAGTCGCTTCCCGAGCACCCCAGCGTCTGCTAGCCTGCCACGTATCTGAGGGCGGGCGTAGAGCTAGATGCAGACCATGATCAGCGATGGCGGAACGCAGTTCCGCGATGTCTCGCACCTGCACCTGGTGCCAGTTCTCTTCCCGATTGCCAAGCACTTTCGGGCGCTGCTCGATACCAAACTGAGAGACCTCGGCTTGGAAGTCGGCAACGACCAGCTTCTGCTGGCGATCGACGAGCTTAGTTCGAATGCGGTCAGCCATTTGGCCGATCAGCTCGCTGTGCGCCCTTCAACCCTGTCGAAAATGACGGACAGGCTTGTCAGCAAGGGATTGGTCAAGCGCGGTAGGCTGGAGATGGATGCGCGAGTGACGGTTCTGCATCTGACAGATGAGGGCATCCAGATGAAGACCGAGGTGCGTCGCATCCACGAGATGCTGAACGAGGAATTGGCCAACGCCCTGAGACTGGACGAGAACGAGAACATGCTCCCGGCCTTGGTGTCCGTTGCCGCTGCCCTCTCCAAGCGCCTAGCACGCCTTCGATAACAAGCGTCCAGGCGTCTTTGCGCAGGTATATAGGGGGCGATGAGCCAACCCAAAACCTTGCGGCGATGTCGGTCGGGAGCGGCTGCGCTCCTATGGTGACGTCATCCTCCTGAGACGGAGCAATGCCCTTACGCTCGTTCATGAACTTCACTGGAACATAGCGGTCGCCTATGTAGCGAACGACGAATGGATGCGGACTGCCAATGGAGGTCCGCCGTCGGAAGGCGTGGATTCAGTATGAGTTTCGAGGATGCCGCGGCGGGCTCCGGAAGCACCACATTGTTCAGCCACGGCGGCGACACGGGAGCGTCGATCGGCCAGCACGACTGGGCACGTACGTCCATCGGACCCGCCGCCGGCTGGCCATCCGCTCTGCGCACGGCCCTTCAGCTCGTACTCTCCAGTCCCTTCCCGATGGTTCTGGCCTGGGGGCCGGATCTCCTGACGTTCCACAACGACGCGTATCGGACGCTCCTTGGCGACAAGCCCGACGCGCTCGGACGTCCGCTTCTCGATGTCTGGCACGAGGTCCGGCACAAGCTCGACCCGCTGGCGCAGCGTGCGCTCTCCGGTGAGGCTTGCCGCTACATCGATGCTCCGTTCACGATCCTGCGGGGCGGCCGCCCGGAGGAAGCGTTCTTCGACTTCAGCTTCAGCCCCGTGCGCAACGAGACGGGAGTTGTCGTCGGACTGCTCAACGTGGCTGTTGAAAGCACGGACCGCGTGCTTGCTGAACGTCGTGCCGCAGCCGAGCGGGAGCGCCTGCGCGAGAGCGAGACGCGCTATCGTCAGATCGTCGAGGGAGCCGACGACTTCGCCATCGTCACGTTGAACGGTCACGGTATCATAACGGGCTGGAACACGGGGGCTGAGCGCATCACGGGCTACTCGGAGCCCGAGGCACTGGGCCAATCGGGCGACATCATCTTCACGCCAGAAGACCGGAAAGCTGGGGCACCAGACCATGAGTTGAACCGCGCTCATGCCGAAGGGCGTGCCCTCAACGAGCGCTGGCACGAGCGCAAGGACGGCAGCCGCTTCTGGGGCTCGGGCCTGACGATGCGGCTCGACCCGGACGAGGGCTATCTCAAGATCTTCCGCGACCGCACCGTCGAGCACGAGGCAGAGGCCGCCGTCCGCGCGAGCGAGGCGCGCTTCCGGCTGATGGCTGACGCGGTGCCCCAGATCGTCTGGATCACCGACGCCGAGGGCCGCGTCGAGTTCTTCAACAAGCAATGGTCCGACTACACAGGTATGCCTTACGAGCCGACCACGGCCTCGCAAGTCGCCGCCGACCACGTTCACCCGGATGATGCCGAAGCCACCGTGGCGGCTTTCACCGAGGCCATGCTCAGCGGCACCACCTTCCTGGTCGAGCACCGCATCCGTTCCAAGGAGGGAGCCTACCGCTGGTTCCTCGTCCGCGGCGAGCCGCAGCTCGATCCCGGAACAGGCAAGATCCTGCGCTGGTTCGGAGCCTCGGTCGACATCCATGACCGACGCCAAGCCGAAGCGGCACTGCGCGAGAGCGAGGCGCGCCTGCGGCAGTTCAACGACACGCTGGAGAGCCAGGTCGCCGAACGCACGGCCGAGCGGGATCGGATGTGGGAGACCTCGCCTGACCTGATGCTGGTGATCGACTTCGAGGGCGTGTTCCGCCGCGTGAATCCGGCCTGGACGAGCATCCTCGGCTTTGACCCCGGAGAACTCGTCGGGCACCATGTCAACGAGTTTGTCCTTCCCGACGACCACGGGCCGACGACGGACGCCTACAAGCTCGCGGCAAGGGGAGGGCATCCCAGCGTCCTGAACCGCTACCGTCATAAGGACGGATCGGTGCGCTGGATTTCATGGGTGGCAGCTCCCTATGGAAGTCTCACCTACGCGACGGGCCGCGACGTAACCATCGAGCATCAACAGCAGGTCGAGCTGGAAAGGGCGCAAGACGCCCTGCGGCAGAGCCAGAAGATGGAGGCTGTCGGCCAGCTCACGGGCGGCCTCGCGCACGACTTCAACAACCTGTTGGCGGGGATCTCTGGCAGCCTCGACATGATGCAGACCCGCCTGCGGCAGGGCCGTGTTGGCGACATCGACCGCTACATGGTCGGGGCTCAAGGTGCCGCCAAGCGAGCTGCCGCATTGACCCATCGCTTGCTCGCATTCTCGCGACGGCAGACATTGGACCCCAAGCCGACCGACATGATCCGGTTGATCGCGGGAATGGAGGACCTGATCCAGCGGACCGTCGGACCGGCGGTGAACGTTGAGACTGTAGCGCCGGAGGGTATCTGGCCGACACTTGTTGATCCGAATCAGCTCGAGAACGCGCTCCTGAACCTTTGCATCAACGCCCGTGATGCCATGCCCGACGGCGGCCGGATCAAGATTCAGACGACGAACCATACGTTCGACGAGCAGGCGGCACGCAAGCATGACCTGCCGCGGGGCCAGTACGTCTCGATGTGCGTCTCGGACACCGGAAGCGGGATGACGCCAGACGTGGTCGAGAAGGCGTTCGACCCGTTCTTCACGACGAAGCCCCTCGGCGTCGGGACTGGCCTTGGACTTTCGATGATCTACGGCTTCGCTCGCCAGTCCGGCGGCCAGGTCAGGATCGAGTCCGAGGTGGAGCGCGGGACCACGGTATGCCTCTACCTGCCCCGCCACGACGAGGATGAGGCCGTTGAGGCAAAGACGGACAACGCATCGTTGCCATCCAGCACCCGGGGCAAGTCCGTTCTCGTTGTCGACGACGAACCACTGGTTCGCATGCTGGTCGTGGATGCGGTGGAGGACCTTGGTCATACGCCGCTGGAGGCGGGCGACGGGCCGCAGGCCATGAAGGTGTTGCGATCGAGTGTCGCCATCGACCTTCTGATTACCGATGTCGGCCTGCCCAACGGCATGAACGGGCGGCAAGTCGCCGATGCCGCACGTGAGCTGAGACCAGGACTGAAGGTGATGTTCGTGACGGGCTATGCCGAGAACGCGGTTCTCAGCCATGGGGACCTTGAGTCTGGCATGGAGGTCATCACGAAGCCCTTCGACATGACGGTCCTGTTGAACCGAATCCAAGCCATGGTCACCGATCGACCGTATGGTCGTTCGATGTAGTGGGCCTCCCTGGGCTCAAGGTGGCCCGGAATTCCGAGCCTGTCCTCTGACGGAGCGTGGACGGGTGAGCGCACGCCGCTCAGGCGTCAGGCGCCGGGCTGCATCTAGCCGTCGAACACGTAGGTCATGCCGGATGTGCCCAAGCTCCGCTCAGCTCGTCCCGCGAAGTAGCCGGGCATCACCCGGTCGAGGAGGCGAGTGGGCTGGCACGCAGCTTCAAGGCGATCCGTTCCGTAAGCTATTGCGAGCTTTGGCCTCAAGCTGCTCGTCACGGGTCGCCGATTAACAGGCTGGTGGCGTCGTCGGCTCGGCGGCTAGTGTGGATCGGACACTCGCGTTTCTTGCCGGCAGTGACGAACCTGACGTAGCCATGTTGGATATCCGCTGCATAGCTAGATCGGCCATACTCGTCAGCACTCTTTCCTGCACGGCCGTGATGCCCTCGCGTGGCCTGGTATCGACGACGCACACGGCGCCGAGTGCATGACCCGTCTCCGGGTCGACCACCGGAGCACCCGCGTAGAAACGCAGGTTCAACTCGCCCGTCACGAACGGGTTGGACGCAAAGCGCGGGTCACGGCTGGCATCCGGCACGACGAAGATGCCGTTGCCGGCAATCGCGTGTGAGCAGAAGGAGATGTCTCGGGACGCTCCGTCAACTTCCAAGCCTACTTCGCCGATGACGTTCTGCCGGTCCGCGCCGATCACCGATACGAGTGCGACGGGTGCTTCGAGTAAGCCGGCTGCCAAGGCGGCGAGATCGTCGAACTCGCTCCGCCTCGTGGTGCCGCCGGCCTCCGCAAAGCGCTGCAACGTGCTCAACCGATCGACCTCATTCTCAAGGATGGGCGGCATGCTCGCAGTTGAAGTCGCAGCCTGCTGCTCGACCCTGTTGCGCCCGTTGCGCTTGGCTCGGTAGAGCGCCTGATCGGCTGCCGAGACCAGGATCGCCGGCGTGAGGATGTCGGAACTACCCGCCGCATGAGTCGCCGTTCCAAGGCTGACCGTCACCACGCCGGCTTCGGGATTGCCCTCGTGAGGCAGTGCCTCGGCAGCGACCGCGGCGCGGATCCTTTCTGCGATGACCAGAGCCCCTTCAGCGCTCGTGTCCGGCAGGAGCACGACGAATTCCTCGCCCCCATAGCGTGCAACAAGGTCACTCGAGCGCACGGCCACGGATCGGACGACTGCTGCTACGCGTCGGAGGCACTCGTCGCCGGCCTGATGACCGTAGACGTCGTTGAACCGCTTGAAGTGATCGACATCCAGAAGGATCACCGACAGAGCGCTCTTCGATGAGCATGCGCGCTGCCACTCCTTCGCGAGCGCCTCGTCGAAGCGCCGGCGGTTCGCGATCCCGGTCAGCCCGTCGATGTTCGACATGGCGCGGTAGCGCGCCTCGCTCTCCCGGCGCAGGCGCAGCTCGCGGGTGAGGATGAGGCGCAGGGCGATGGTCATGGCCGCCAGCGCCAGCACGACCGCGCCGCTGATCAGGGCACCGCGCCGCCATTCCGCATAGAGATCATCGAGGGAGGTGGCGACGTTCAGGATGAAGGGCGTGTTCTCGACGTGCTTGAAGCGATAGGCACGCTCCTCGTGGTCGATTACAGCCGGCGCGACGAAGCTGCCCTCCTTGGCTGCCGAGAAGCGGCGGAAGTTGTCAGTTCCGGCAAAGCTCGTGCCGATCCGGGCAGCCATGAAGGGCGCTCGCATCACCATCGTACCATCGGCATGGAAGAGGTTGATCGCGCTCTTCGGCCCGAGGGCGTAGTTCTGGAAGGTGCTGCGCCAGCGGCCGGTATCGAGCGTGCCGGCGATGATGCCGGCAAAGGAGCCGTCCGCTTTCTCAAGCCGCCGGCTCAGCCAGAGAACCGTGTTGCCGGTTGCGGGATCGCGGAAGGGCGAGCTGATGCGCACCTGCCCACCCGAGCCAGCTTGATCATCCACCAGGAAGTCGCGGTGCTTCAGCGCTTCGTGTGCGTTGAAGTGGGAGGTGCGTACCTGGATGGCGCCCGTCTCGTCGAACAGGAACAGGTCGCCCGTCGTGCGAACCAGGGTCGCGAGCGACTGAAGCGCGACCTTCTCGTGCCCGCCGGCGAGCGTGTTGTGCTCCGCGTTGCGAAGCTGAAGCGCCAGGATTTCGAACGTGTCTTCGTAGCTGTCGACGGATCGGGCGACATCGTCTTCCAAAGAGACGAGGACGTTGTCGGCCGCCATCATGGCACGGTCCCAGGTGTCTGCCCGCAGCTTCCACAGCATGGCGGCGTAGGTCGCGACGAAGCCGACCAGAAGGATGCCGATGACGGCGATATGGTAGCGCTCGATCAGAACGAGGGTGGAGCGCTTCCACGCCCTTCGGACAGGATCGGGGTTCCCGATTCCCGGACGCGGGCCGAGCGACCTCGTTGCCCTCGTGTCCGCCGTCACTCCGATCGACATGCCGGTCCGCCTCCTGCATCGGCCGAGTTGGCAGGATCTGCGCGATACGACGGCAGACCATGCTCCGCCGAACTTCAGGCAGGCAATCCGACCTGTAGGCGAGGCTGACGTTCGTTGTAGACGACCGGAGTTGAAGATTTCCTACGGCTCCGCAGCGCATCCGGAACCCGGCGGTTCCAGGCCGCCGCTCTCGATCGACCCGAGGTAGGGGACGGCGTCGACGGGTGCAGGCGGTGCACCTCGCTCCGCAGCTTCCGGTGAGTGCGCGGCTGCGAAGATCGTTAGGCGATCTCAGGCCGACAAGGCGGCAGGAACGGCTGCTCCACACCCGGTAGCCAGCGGAGCGGGCCTTCCCAGCAGGTACCCTTGGCCTCTCGCCACGCCGAGAAGCCTGAGCGTCCGCAGTTCGCTTTCGGTCTCGATGCCCTCTGCGACAATAAGGGCACCTGTCTCACGGGCATAGAAGATCATGGCACTAGCCAAGGCGCGTCGGGCCGCATCACCGTCGATCCCTCGGGTGAGGCTCATGTCCATCTTGATGATGTCGGGGCGTATCTGGACGATGTGCTGGAGGCCGGAATAGCCGGCTCCCGCGTCGTCGACGGCGATCCTCAGGCCGGATCGTCTCAACGGCTCGAGAGCGCGGTGGAGCGCGTCGTAATCGGCGACCTGGGCATGTTCCGTCACCTCCAGGACAAGCCGTTGAAGATGACGTGAATCGAGAACATCGTGGAGGGCGCCGCCGAGGATGGCCTCGGGCGAAGCGTTGAGCGAAAGACTCACGTCGTCGGGAAGTCGTTCGATGTAGTCGGCGGCCGTCCGAAGGGCGGCAAGCTCGAGTTCGATGCCCAGCCCGACGGCAGCCGCGTCCTCGAACCACTGGTCGGGAGACCGGTAGGGCGTCGTCCGAAAGCGGCACAGCGCCTCCATCGAGACGAGTTCCATCGCCTTCAGGTCGAAGATCGGTTGGAAAGCGATGTCGAACTCGGATTTCTCGATGATCGTCTCGACAGCCAGCCGCTTATGTCGATGCGAGGTGCTTCGCTCGATCTCGCCGTGGAGCTGCTTGGTGGCCAGGCCGGCGAATATCCTCATCACCCCGAGATCGCGCTCGTTGAGGCTCGGACTGGTCTTCGGGCTCAGACAGCAGAACATCCCGTAGGGCCGGCCATCGGGCCGATGGATCGGAATGCTGACATGCGATCCGATCGGGACCGCACTCGTGATCGGCATCGAGGCGGCCAGGGGCTCCCGTGACGTGTCCGGGATGAGCTGAGGGAGGCGGCCTTTGAGAATGTGGTTGCAGTACACGTCATCCAAGGAGTGGCTGTCGCCCACCTTGACGAGCTGCTCCAGACCGGGCGCATCGACCCGGCGGAAGACGGAGCGGCCATCGACGAACTCGGAGAAGTAGGCGATCTCCATTCCGAGGTGCTGACGAACGGTAGCCAGAGCCTCTTGAATCACGTCGCCGGTCTCCGTAGCCCGCTCCTGCGCGCTCGCGACAATCGTTCCGAACTCGTGCATTCTCGGCCCCTTCAGATGACCGTGATGCTAAGGACAGTTCCTATACAACGCCTGAAGACCGAGGGGCGCTCTCCGATCTCGAACCGAGGTTTGCTGACGATGCCGTCCTGCGTGGCAGTTCGCCGAACGCGTGTCGTCACCCTGACTCGGCTCCGACTGTCCGACGAAAGCTTACGGTCAACGGCCGGCGGGTTCGAGGACGAGGCGGAAGACAGAGCGGAAGACAGAAGAGCCCGCCGGTCGGATCCGACGGGCCGATCTGTGCTTTGAAGGTGGAACCGCTCCGTCGTGCAGTATCACGTGGTGCCGTATCGGCAGGACCCGATGTCAGGTGGCAGGCACGAAGGTGGCGCCTTCTGCCACGATACGCGGACGGCCGCGGCGGGGTGTCGAAAGCGCCGGAGCACCCCCGCGACGCGGAGTTGCGCTACTGGGCAGGCGTGTCCTGTCCGGTCTGCTGAGCGGGTTCCTCTTCGGCCGGGGAGGCGCCGACGGCTTCGGCATCCGTTCCGCCGGCCCCTGACGCCGGCGCTTCGTCTCCGGTGCTCGCCTCGGTTCCCGCGGCGCGTGGCAGGCCGGCCGCATGCGCCATGACGTGGTAGATGAGGTTCTGCTCCACGACGCCGTGGAAGGCGTGGGCCGACGGCCCCCAGGCGAAGACCGCCACGTCGTCACCGCCGTGGGTCTCCGAAGACAGGGGCACGAGGGATTGCTGCTTGTAGTCGATCGCCTTCGTGTCGACCCCGGTAGGGTCGGGACGCGCCACCGCTTCCGCTTCCGTGCCTTCCTGAGCATCCTCGGGCAGGGCGGGCATGATGCTTCCGGGACCGTTCGAATAGCTCAAGGTCGTGTAAGGCTTTCCGTCCTTCGCCATCGAGGTCTCGCCCTCGACGTCGACGACGAGGCCGAGCAGGTCGTTGCCGCGTCTGGGATAGCCGTTGATGTTCATGGTGTGGCTGTGGTCGGCCGTGACGACGATGAGCGTGTCCTCGCGCTCCGTCATCTCCAGCGCCTGCTTGATCGCCGCGTCGAAGGCGACCATGTCCTCCATGGCACGGGCGGCGTTGCCGTCGTGATGCGCGTGGTCCACCCGCCCGGCCTCGACGAGCAGGACGAAACCGTCCTCGTCCTGCTGCAGACGCGTGATGGCCTTCTGCGTCAGCTCCGCCAGCGAAGGCTCGCCGCCCTTGTCCGCCGCCCGGTCCGCCTCGTACTTCATGTGGCTGCCTTCGAAGAGGCCGAGCACCTTGGCGCCGGAGGCGAGATCGACGGCGTTGAGACCTTCCGTGTTCCAGACGAAGCGATGGTTGTTGCTCTTGCGGGTCCATTCCTCGGTGAGGTTGCGCCCGTCGCCGCGCCGGCCGGTCTTTCCCTCGTCCTCCGGATCGGCGACCGAGGCCGGCAGGAAGTAGCTGCGCCCGCCGCCGAGCGCGATCTCGAAGCCGTCGCCGAAGGGCCAGCTCACGAGCTGGTCGGCGATGTCCTTGCAGGCGCCGCCGGGTGTGCCGCCGTTGTCGGCGAGCGACTTGTCGTCTTCCCAGTCGCGATTGGGAACATGCGCGTAAGTGGCGGCCGGGGTCGCATGGGTGATGCGGGCCGTCGACACGATCCCCGTGGCAAGTCCCGCGTCCTCGGCCATCTCGAAGATGGTCTTGACCTCGTGTCCCTGCGCGGCCGCGCAGTCGCCCACGGGAACGGTCTGATCGACGCCGATGACGTCGTTGCGGGTCTTGACCCCGGTCGTCATCGCGACGGCGGTCGGCGCCGAGTCCGCGACCTGAGCGTCGTGGGTATAGGTCTTCACGAGCGCCGAGTAGGGGAAGGTGTCCATGGCGAGGTTGTTGGACTCGCCGTCCACGCCCCGCTTCTGGCCCTCGTAGATGCGTCCGGCCGTGATGGTCGGGATGCTCATGCCGTCGGCCACGAACAGGATGACGTTCTTGGCGGGGCCGGTGATCGGCTGCGTGTTCAGGCGGCTCTGCAGGTCGCCGGCCGCTGCCTGGAAGTAGCTGTCGTTCCGCTGGGGCAGGGCGGCTTCCTGACCGTGTGCGCCAGCCGTCATCGTCAAGGTCGAAGTACCCAGCAGAAGCAGTCCCGCCATGCGGTGCATGTCCAATCCTCCCAGAATGGATCGGGCCGGCCCTTCGGGACGACCCTGGGCCGGTCGTGCGGCTCTCGTGTCGACTTCTGATGACGTAGGATCGGCACGACTCGCGGGAACGGCAATCTTCCCCTTGCGAGATGCGGCTACGGAAAGAACGAGGCCGCCACCGACCATCTGCATCGACGGCCCGGTACTGGCATGCTGATCTCGCGGCGGAGCTTCGATATCGACTGCTTGGCGTGGCTCACGCGACGCTGCGGCCTCTGAAATCAACGACCGTACTTCGTCGGGGGTCGGCGACCGGACGTGAGGTGATCGCCGCGTCCACTACGTCAGTGCCAGGAGAGATCCGGCAACTTGTACCGAAGAGGAGAAGGCATGCGCTTCCTACTCGCAACGCTCGGCGCACTGACACTCGGTACCTCCTCGGCATGGGCTTGGGGCGACAGCGGCCACTCCATCGCCGCGGAAGTCGCCCAGCGTCACCTCGCCGCTTCCACGTTGCAGGCGATTGCCGAGCTGATGGGCGACGACGTCTCGCTGGCTTCGCTGTCGAGCTGGGCCGACGACGAGCGGGCACGAGACAGGACGACCACACGGTGGCACTTCGTCGACATTCCGCTCGAGGAGACCCGCTATGACGCCTCCCGTGACTGCCGAAGCATGCCGGGCGAAGGCGACTGCATCGTCGCGGCCATCGAGCGGGAACAGGCGGTCGTAGCCTGTGCCACGGCTCCGTCCGAAGACAGGCGCCGTGCTCTGAAGTTCCTCGTCCACTTCGTGGGTGATCTTCATCAACCCTTCCATGCGCTTCTGGAGGAGCGGGGCGGAAACGGCGTTTCCGTCACGATCGTCACCAGAGAGGGTGTCAACGGCCGCGATCCGTTCAACTCGAACCTGCATTCCGCGTTCGACTCGGCCCTGATCGACAAGACGGCCTGGTCGTGGGGCGGCTACGTCGACCGGCTGGTCGGATCCGACCTTGCAGGTCCTGGAACCGCCAACGCGGCAGGCACGGTTGTCGAGTGGGCGGAGGAGAGCCACGCGCTTGCCTCGCGCCTGTTCGAGGACGTGCCAGCCAACGGCGTTCTCGACGACACCTACCGCAGGAGCGTCCTGCCACTCCTCGACGAGCAGCTCGCAAAGGGCGGTCTGCGTCTGGCGCGTCTCCTCGACGATGCGTTCGCATCGGCGAACTGTCCGTGAAGACGAAGAGAGCCGCGACCCTACGAACTGCAGATCCGGTAGGGGAACGGCTCAGGCCTGCCTTCCGATCGCCGGTGGCGACGTGCCAATCGGGGTGCTTCGGGTCCGAGGCGGAACCCGTACCTTCGAACAAGCTGGTTCCGCTCACCACTCGGTGGGTTGTCCGCGAACCCTGCAGCAGGCGAACAAAATAGGAACATCGTGATCGCCCGGTCGCTTTACGAGGAGCGGGCATCAACGCAACCTCGGATGACCGGAAGGCCGATTCGTCCGCGGGGTGCGCGTGACCGAGGAGCGTAGGGTATCGTGAGTTTTCTGACCGACGCGGAGCGTGACGCCCTCGAGATCCGACGCATGATCTTCCATGTCGTCGGTCACGATCCCGAGGATCTCGTCCTCCTCGACGAAATCGCTCCGCCGCAGCACGCCGACTTCTTCATCGAACGCGTCAAGCACGTCCTTCGGGGCAACGTGTTCGAGTTCCGCGATGGATCCGCCACGGAGGACGTCCTGCGCGCCATCACTCTCGATCCTCTAGGATTTGCGGACGGGACGCGCACGCTCGCGACCGCCTTCCAGTCGCGGCACGTCCGGGCGACGAGCACCGGCGTGTTCTTCGTGTTCGAACTCTCCGTAGGCGGCGACGACGCGATCTTCGCCCTGATCAAGTACGATCACGACGACGTCGTACGCTATATGCTGCGCGGCGACGACGTCCCCGAGGTTCCTCGTCTGGAGCGGTTCCGCGAAAGTTTCGTGCGCAAGCCCGAAGCCATGCAGAAGATCGCCTTGGTCCGTCTGACCGAAGGTGGAGGCGGTCGGCTGATCGTCCATGACAGGAGCCGGAGAACGCACATCTCCGACTACTTCGAGAGCTTCCTCCATGTCAGACGAGTGAACGACGCGGCCGGCCTGAGCGGCAAGCTCGTCGATGCCCTGAAGAGGACGTTCAAGGCTCACCGCGAGGAACTCTCGCCGGAGTTCCGGCGGGGCGGTGTCGAGCGGATCTACGAGGTCCTGAACCAGGAGGGTCGGTCCTTCGATCCGGAAGACTGCCAGCCGCTCGTCGCCGCCGTCTTCGGGGACGTCGCACCCGACTCCGCCGTGCACCGGACGCTGGCGAACAACCTGAAGAAGCTCGGTGTCGCGGGAGAGGCCTTCGATCTCGATCTGGCAAGCGTCCAGAGGCCCCGTCGTCGACGCCTGGAAACCGAAGAAGGGACCCAGGTCACCTACCATGAAGATTTCAGGCCGACGATCAGCGACCGTCCCGACGGCAGGAAGCAGATCGTGATCGTCACCAGTCGGATCACGCAGGACGATGTGGAAGCCTGAGCGGATAACCAGGGCCGTCGAGTCTTGCAGGCCGGCGGAAGGCTTCAGCGTGTCGGAGGATCCCGGACGCCTGGTGGTCGTCGGGGTAGCGGCGGACCCCTGCCTGCAGGCTTGGCAGGAAGCGAGCGACGGTGCCCCGGAGTGGCTTTCCCTCCGCTTCGTGGACGACATCGGCGACGACGTCGTTCCCGGCGACGTCGTGCACGGTGAAAGGTTCAAGGTCTTCGCCACCTTCGCCTGTCCGGTGAGCACACCACACTTCTTCACGGCGGAGGGATGGTCCTCGTTGCTCACCGACGACGAGGCGATGGCGCGAGCGACCGGTGTCCGCCTCGCGTTCGTGGCAGGCGGCTTCGAAACTTTGGCTTTCTCCGTTCTTCCATGGTCGGAGGACGTGACGGCGGTGCCTGCGGCCGACCCGGGTGACGCCGGGAAGCCGCGCAGCCAGGTTCGCAGCCAAGCGGCGGATCTCATGGCGCCCGCGAAGATCGAGGCTTGGATCCTGGATGGTCCGGACCCGGTGGGCAATCAGGCCGCCGATCTCTGGAAGGAACGGTCATGCGAGGCCGTCGCCAGGTCGCTGCCGAACGAACTTTATCGGGAAGGCGGCGAGGCGAAGGCGCGCCTGGTCGGGCAGCCGCCGCGAAGCCTCGATCTCGGTCGCTCGCCGGGCGGCGAGCCGCTCTTCAGGCTTCTTCAGGACGCGGGACGATGGATCTACGTCGAGGGACGCGACGTCGAGGTCCGGCATACGTTCCTGTCGTCCGAGTTGGCCCGCGAATGGCGCGGCGACACCTCGTTCATGGATGGATTGGAAACTCGGCTGGCGCCGTCGCTCGACTCCGCCAGGCTCCTGTACAAGGCTCACCTGAGGACCGGCAGCAAGGATACGCTCAAGTCCCTCTCGGATCTCCGGAAGGCACTGGGCGACGATGTCCAGAAGCTGCTCCAGCAGGCCAAGGACCTTTCGGCCTCCGTCTGGCGCGACGTCGCCGTCGCCATAGGAGTCATGGCCTTCCGCTTCGCTTTGGACGCGACGAAGGCCTCGACGATGACCGTCGAACTCCTCCTGATCTACGCGGCTGTCGCATCCTACGTCGTGATCTCCTTCGTCATGTCCGTCACAACGAACCGGGCGTTCCTGAGGATCGTGGACGCGTCCACCCGGACGTGGCGCACGAAGCTCTACGGCTTCCTCGACGACGACGATTACCGATCCTTGGCCGAACACCCGCTTCGGGAGGCCGTCGGAGCCTACCGGCGGACGGAACGGCGTGCCGCTTGGATCGTCGTCATGGTTCTCGTGTGCCTCGGCACGGGGGCCGCCGCCGAGGTAGGGTGGATTAGCTGGAGCGGAGCGGGTCGGGCGGCCTGCGGTCTCCGCTCGTTTCTGGAAGATGCCGTGGTCGGATCCTGGAACTGGCTGCAGGCTCGCTTCGGTGGTTGAACTCTGATGCGGGTGCCGTGGGCCGGCTTGCGCGCTGTCCGGGTGGCGGATCGTCAGTGGGAAGCTGCCCCCAAGACGAAATCGAACAGCAACTTGACGTTCAGGAGCGCGATCGTGACCGCGATCACCAGCGCGAGGGCCGACAGCCAGCGCGGTGCGACGAGGGCGCCCATCTTCGATCGGCTCATGGTGAACATGACCAGCGGGAACACGGCGAAGGAAAGCTGCAGGCTGAGGACCACCTGCGTCAGAACCAGGAGCTGCGCGGTGCCGGAGTCGCCGAACCAGATCGTGACGGAAGCCGCCGGGACGATGGCGATGATCCGCGTGATCAGGCGCCGGAGCCACGGCGCGAGCCTGATCTCGAGGAAACCCTCCATGACGATCTGCCCGGCCATGGTGGCCGTGACGGTCGAATTGATGCCGCAGCAGAGCAGTGCCACGCCGAACAGGGTCGGGGCGATGGCAGCGCCGAGGATCGGCGACAGGAGGCTGTGCGCCTCGCCGAGTTCGGCGATCTCCACACGTCCGGTGGTGTGGAAGGCTCCCGCCGCCAGGATCAGGATCGAGGCGTTGACGAGGAGAGCGAAGCAGAGCGCCACGGTCGAGTCGAGGGTCGCGAAGCGGAGCGCCTCTCGCTTTTCGGGGAGGGACGTCCCGTAGTTGCGGGTCTGCACGATGCCGGAGTGGAGGTAGAGGTTGTGGGGCATCACCGTCGCGCCGAGGATGCCGAGGGCCAGATACAGCATGTCGGGATTGGTGACGATCTGCGTGGTGGGAGCGAAGCCGGCGATCACGGCTCCCCACTCCGGATCGACCATGGCGATCTGCACCGCGAAGCACACCGCGATCACGCCGAGAAGGGTCACGATCAACGCTTCGACCCAGCGGAAGCCGAGCCTCTGCAGCCAGAGGATCAGGAAGACGTCGACCGCCGTCACGAGGACGCCGATCTCGAGGGGGATCCCGAACAGGAGGTTCAGGCCGATCGCCGTGCCGATGACCTCGGCGATGTCGGTGGCGATGATGGCGATCTCCGCCAGGAACCAGAGCGGTAGGGCGACATACGAAGGATAGGCGTCGCGGCAGGCCTGGGCGAGGTCGCGCCCGCTGGCGATGGCGAGGCGCGCACAGAGCGATTGCAGGACGATCGCCATGATGTTCGAGAGCAGCGCGACGAAGAGCAGCGTGTAGCCGAACGCCGAGCCGCCGGCGATCGAGGTCGCCCAGTTGCCGGGATCCATGTAGCCGACGGCGACGAGGTAGCCCGGGCCGAGGAACGCCGCGGCCTTGCGCCATGGCGGCCCTGAGCGCCTCACGTCGACCGTACGGTGCACGTCCAGGAGAGAGCCGTCGCCCCGATCACGGCGCCAACCGCCTTCGTCAGATTGGAATCCCGCTTCCGCCGTCATGACGACCCCCGATGTGAGATGACGAAGGATTGCTCTCGGCCGCCGGTTTTGTCCAGAGACAAACTTTGACGTAGAGGGTGATCCGATACATCCTCGAACAGGTCGGTCAGGAGGTCGGATTGACGGGAAGACGGGACGGCGAAGCGTCGATCGAAGCCGCGGCGGAGCGTTTCGCCCGCGTACGTGAAGCCAACAGGTCGGAGGTTGCGGAGGATTACGTCGAGATGATCGACGACCTCGTGGCGCAGCACGGCGAGGCCAGGTCGGCGGACCTCGCCGAACGTTTCGGCGTCTCGCCGGCGACCGTTGCGCGCACGATTCAGCGTCTCGCACGAGCAGGTCTGGTGGAAAGCCGCCCCTACCGTTCGATCTTCCTGACGCCAGAGGGCAAGCGGCTGGCGACGACCATCCGCCAGCGTCATCAGGTGGTTCTCGACTTCCTGCTGGCCATCGGCGTCGATCCCGCGGCTGCGGAGGCCGACGCGGAGGGAATCGAGCATCATGTCGGCGAGGGGACGCTGGAGGCGTTCCGCCGATTTCTCGACGCGTCCGGAAGAAGGGGCGTCTGAACCAAGATGGCCATTCCGCGTCGACAGGACCGATGTCCGGCCGCCCCTTCAGCCTCTCCGCCCGTGTCCATCTCCCGAAATCGTGACGCATGGAGAGCCGTCTCGGGGTGGATGATCCCGGTTTTCCCTTGCTCCTCCAGCCGCTCGAGCATGTATCGCTCCGTCAGTGACCGGCCGGAGGATTCGTCATGCAGGAAGCACCGTCGACGATACGCTCGACAGATGCGCAAGGGGCGCTGTGGCCGCTCTCCGCCGCTTGGATCGTCTCCCTGGTTTCGACGCTCGGCGCGCTCTTCGTCGGCGAGGTCATGGGGCAGGTGCCCTGTGAACTGTGCTGGTACCAGCGGATCCTGATGTTCCCGCTGGCGGTCGTGCTCGGCATAGCGGCCTTCAAAGGCGACTGGGGCGTGCGGGTCTACGTCGTGCCGCTTTCGGTCCTAGGCGCCGCAGTCGCCGGCTTCCACAGCCTCCTCTACGCAGGCCTCGTGCCGGAAAGCATCGAGCCGTGCGGACGCGGACCGTCGTGCGCGAGCGCGGACATGACGATCCTGGGCGGCCTGCCACTGCCCTTCCTCTCGCTCGCGGGCTTCGTCGTCGTCGCTTCTCTACTGAGCCTTCCTCGCAAAGGATCCTTTTCATGAACCGTCGTTTCTTCGTGGGCTCGACCGCAGCCCTCGCCCTGTCCGTCTTCGGCGGCGCGACCTTCTGGTATCGATCGCGACAGATCGAACCCGCTCCGCTTGCAGCCGGCGAGGACAGGCTGGTGCGTACCCATTCTCCCGTCGTCGGCAAGGCCGACGCGCCGGTGACGCTGGTGGAATTCTTCGATCCGTCCTGCGAGGCGTGCCGCGCTTTCCACCCGATCCTGGGCGAGATCCTGGCGCGCCATCCGGAGGACCTGCGTCTGGTGCTCCGCTACACTCCGCTGCACGAGGGGTCCGACGAAGCCGTCCGCATCCTCGAGGCGGCCCGACGTCAGGACCGCTTCGACGCCGTCCTCGACGCCCTCTTCGAGCGTCAGCCCGAGTGGGCCGTGCATGGCGCGCCCGACCTCGAGAAGGCTTGGGCCGTCGCCGGCGCGGCCGGACTGGACCTCGAGCGGGGCCGCCGCGACGCCGCTCTGCCCGAGGTCGAGGCGGTGCTGAAGCAGGACGTCGCTGATCTGGAAGCGGTCGGGATCGAACGGACGCCGACCTTCTTCGTCGACGGTCGCGAGCCCGCCGAGTTCGGGCCGCAGCCGCTCTACGAGGCCGTCGTCGCCGCCATACGGGAGAACGAGGCCGCGTCCTGATCCTCCCGTCGGCCGGTCCATCTGTAGCCTGACAGGCAACGAGCGCGACGACGGAAGCGATTCCGGATGTCGTCGGCCTATCTGGCGGTTGGTCGATTTGTCCAAGCGCCGCCGGCAGGATCGGAGCTTATCTGAACCTCGTACCCGTCGGTCTGGAACATGAATGGAGACGGCACGTGTTCGATGCCTTCGATCCGGTGCTTCTGGCGCGAGTCCAATTCGCGTTCACGGTCGCCTTCCACTTCATCTTTCCCGCCTTCACCATCGGCCTCGCCTCGTTTCTCGCCGTCTGCAACGGGATGTGGCTCTTTACCGGGCGGCCGGTCTATCGGACGCTCTTCCAGTACTGGCTGAAGATCTTCGCTCTGTCCTTCGCCATGGGCGTCGTATCCGGCATCGTGATGAGCTACCAGTTCGGCACGAACTGGTCGGTCTTCTCCGACCGGACAGGTCCGATTCTCGGGCCGATGATGGCCTACGAGGTGCTCTCCGCCTTCTTCCTGGAAGCGGGCTTCCTCGGCGTCATGCTGTTCGGCCTGAACCGCGTGGGCAAGAAGCTCCACTTCTTCGCCACCCTCATGGTCGCGATCGGCACCCTCGGCTCGGCCTTCTGGATCCTGTCGGTCAATTCCTGGATGCACACGCCGGCGGGCTACTCGGTCGCGGCGAACGGGCAATTCGTGCCCGAGGACTGGTGGGCCATCGTGTTCAACCCGTCCTTTCCCTACCGCCTCGTCCACACCGTTCTCGCCGCCTACCTGACGACGGCCTTCATCGTCGGCGCGGTCGGGGCCTTCCACCTCCTGCGCGACCGCGGCAACGCGGCGGCGCGCACCATGTTCTCCATGGCGCTCTGGATGGCGACGGTGGTGGCTCCGATCCAGATCTTCGCGGGCGACGCGCACGGGCTGAACACGCTCGAACACCAGCCCATGAAGATCGCCGCGATGGAGGGGCATTTCGAGACGAACCGCGAGGGCGGAATGCCGCTCACCCTCTTCGGACTGCCCGACATGGACGAGGGCCGGATGCGCGGGGCGATCGAGATTCCCGCTGCCGGCTCCCTGATCCTCACCCATTCCCTCGACGGCGAGGTCGCTGGCCTCGATCAGTTTCCCCGCGAGGACTGGCCCAATGTCGCGCTCGTGTTCTTCACGTTCCGCATCATGGTAGGGATCGGCTTCGCCATGCTCGGGATCGGCCTTTGGGGCCTCTACCGCCGTTGGCGCGGATCGATCTACGAGGCGACGTGGCTGCAGCGGGCGATGGTGCTGATGGGACCGTCCGGCCTCGTCGCGGTGATCTGCGGCTGGTTCACCACCGAGGTCGGGCGCCAGCCTTACACGGTCTACAACCTCCTGCGGACCGCCGACAGCCATTCGCCGATCGCCGCCTCCGCCGTCGGCACCTCGCTCGTGGCGTTCGTCCTCGTCTACTTCGCCGTGTTCGGGGCGGGCACCTACTACATCCTTCGCACCATGGGGCGTGCCCCGAGCATCCTCGAGCCGGGGCCGGATCCCCGCGAGCCGATCCGCACCGCCGGCATTACGCCGGGACCGGCGATGGACGTCCAGGAGGGCCCCGTTTCGGGCGCCCTGAACTGAGGAGCGACCTCATGGATCTCCCGCTCCTCTGGGCCTTCATCCTCGCCTTCGCGGTTCTCGCCTACGTGGTGCTGGACGGCTTCGACCTCGGCATCGGCATCCTGTTCCCGTTCCTGAAGCGGCACGAGAACCGGGACACGGCGATGAACACCATCGCCCCCTTCTGGGACGGCAACGAGACCTGGCTGGTGCTGGGCGGCGGCGGCCTCTTCGCCGTCTTCCCGCTGGCCTACGCGATCGTGATGCCGGCGCTCTACGCGCCGGTCATCGCCATGCTCCTCGCCCTGATCTTCCGAGGCGTCGCCTTCGAGTTCCGCTGGCGCACGGTGCGCTGGCGCGGCGTCTGGGACCTGTCCTTCTTCATCGGCTCGCTCGTCGCCGCCTTCGCCCAAGGGGTCGCCTTGGGGACCATCGTGCAGGGTGTCGAGGTGTCGGGGCGCGCCTACGGCGGAGGCTGGTACGACTGGCTGACGCCCTTCTCGGTCGTCACCGGCCTCGCCGTCGTCGTCGGCTACGCGCTTCTCGGCGCGACCTGGATCATCATGAAGACCGAAGGCCCGTTGAACCGCCTCGCCGCCCGCTACGCCGGCGCGCTCGCGATCGGCACGCTCGCCGGCATCGCGATCGTCTCGGCCTGGATGCCGTTTCTGCAGCCGAGCTTTTATTCGCGCTGGTTCGGCTTTCCGCAGATCCTGATGGTCGCGCCCATCCCGATCCTCGTGGCGCTCGCCGCCTTCAGCCTGTTCAAGGCGCTGAAGGACCATGTGTCGAACTACCGGCCGTTCCTGTCGGCTTTGGCTCTGTTCGTCCTGTCGTTTATCGGGATCGGCATCTCGTTCTATCCGAACATCCTGCCGCCCGAGCTGACGATCTGGCAGGCGGCGGCGCCCGATGCCAGCCTCCTCTTCCTTCTGGTCGGGGCCTCCGTCCTGATCCCAACGATCCTCGCATACACGACCTATTCCTACTGGATCTTCCGCGGAAAGGTGATCGAGGGCGAGGGCTACCACACCCATCACCATTAGGGGGGCGGATGTCGAAGCGCATGCGGCAAATCGGGTGGTTCGTCGCCCTCTGGAGCGCGGGCGTCCTGGCCGTGGCCTCGGTCGCTTACGCCATCCGCGCCGTGCTCCTGTGACGGTCCGGTCGAAGCGAGACCGAAGGTGCCGCAGCGGTCGCTAACTGCGACGCATTTATGCGATCGTGCGGTATTTCACCCCGGGGACCTGCAGGGAAGCATCGGCTCGATTTTGTCTGTCGCTCCTGGCGTCGTCGAACCGTCAGGTACAGGAGCGGTTCGACGCCGTCCTTAAAGCTTTCTTCGAGCCTCGGCTCGAACAGGTTGTCCATGGTGCTCCCGATCGTACCAAGATCCGAGCCGCCGTCGGCGATTTGGAACCTGATGTCGAGCCGGTCGGACGCAGTGCTGCCGAGGTCGAAGCGATCCCGAAGCGGGGCGTCACGGATCTGGAGGCGCGGTCGAGAGGACGGCTTTCTTCTGCACCGAGGGACGGTGCTCCAGGACACCGGATCTCGATCCCTTTGCGGCACGGCTGTCGCTTTGATCGGGAGAGGCATGGGGCGTCTCGAGAACCCATGCGCGGAGGCCCTTCTTCCGTGGCCAGGTAGCGACTCGTCGGCATAGGCGAGAATAGGAGCGCTCGATACGCGTGCGAGCCGCCCGGCCTATTCCTCACCGGATGGGCCGCGCCGACGCATCGATGAACCTCGGGCCTCAATGATCGATCGGCAAAACGGTCCCCGGACCCGGTGAGTTCTTCGACGCCTCGGCGGATCAGTCGGTCCTTCCCATGTGGTTGTGTCGACGCATCACAATCGTCGCGGCAGCGTCAACGAAGAGGTCGATCTCCCGTATCGTATTCGCCAGACCCGGCGAGAGGTGAATGCCCACAAGGGAAGGATCCTCCTCCATCGCGAACGGTTTGACACTGATCCCGAACTCGACCAGCAGAGCCGATGCAAAATCCTCCGGATCCATGTTCTCGATCTGGAATGCGGCGAAGCCCGTCCCCGGCTCGGCGTCGAGGTCCGTCAGGAGCTTCACACCATCGAGCGCCCCAAGCGGCCGGGCCCATCGGTCCCTCAGATACCTCAGTCGAGCGGATTTCTCAGCTTGCCCGAGTTCCCGATTGAAGGCGATCGCGACGGGGATCGCCGCGGGCAGGGCTTTGAAGACGGTTCCCACTTCCTCGAACTTCTCGATCGAGTCCGCAGGCTTGTTCGACCAGCTGGCAATGAGAGGCCAGACCTTGGCGATCGCATCTCGTCTGACATACAGGAAGCCGGTCCCACGAGGCCCGTACATCCACTTGTGGAGGCAGGTCGCATATGCGTCGCACTCCAGCTCCTTGAGTGTGAACTCCAGGTGGCCTGCCGAATGCGCGCCGTCGACGAGAGTGAACGCGCCGGACTCCGCAGCCAGGGCCGCTATCTCGCGCACCGGCAGCACCATGCCGATGCGTGCGACGACATGGGGGAAAGAAATCAGACGGGTCTTTTCCCCGATGGCTTCCCGGAATTTCCCGACGATCTCGGCGGCGCTCGCCGGTCCGAACGGGAGATCGATCACCTTGAGCGAGACGCCTTCCCTGGCGACCCTCTGACGCATGATGGCGAGGTTCGAGTCGTAACAGAAGTTCGTCGCGAGCATCTCGTCGCCGGGACGCAGCGCGACGCCGTTCAGGACGGTCGCGATCCCTTCCATGGCGTTCCGGGTGACCGCGATCTCCTCCTTCGTGCCTCCGAAGTATTCGGCGAGGAGCTGCCTGATCGCCGGCGACGAGCCGCTCTCCTTCAGATCGCGAAAGGGCTCATGCTCGTCCAGCTCGTATGAAAGAGAAAGGTCGACCAGCGACCTGATGTGATCGCGCAGCACCAACGGAGCCGGACCGCGTCGGGTGTTGCCGAGCTGCGTGTTGACGTACATCGGCTCGAGCGTATCGCGGACGGACAACCAGAACGCCTCATCATCAGGCTCATGGATCAATCTGTGCGGGTGATCGCGGTCGACTTTCGCCCTGGACACTTGGCACCTCTGCAATTGTTGTCTGGTTCAGGTCGTCACGCGCCGGCGTAGTGGTTCCGGCCGACCGACCCGCCCTTGGCCTCGTAGAGATCAGCCGCGATCACGCATCGGGCACGATGGGAGGGTGTCAGCTCGACGGCCGGCGGAGGATCGCTCGCGCATGCCGGCATGGCGTCGGGGCAGCGCGTCCGGAAGCGGCAACCGGATGGGGGATTGGTAGGGCTCGGAATGTCGCCGAAAATCGCCGGAGGAGCACGGGATGCTTCGATCCTCGGATCGGCGGTCGGTATCGAGCCGAGCAGGGCCCTTGTGTAGGGATGGCTCGGCTGCGCGTAGAGTTCGCCGGACGAGCCTTCCTCGATGATCTTCCCGAGATACATCACATAGGTCCGGGTGGTGGCCTGCCGCACGAGAGCGAGATCGTGCGCGATGAAGAGGCAGGCCACCTGAAGTTCCTTGTGCAACTTCAGGAAGAGGTTCATGACCTGTGCGCGGATGGAGAGATCCAGGGCGCTGACCGGTTCGTCGCAGATCAGGACCTTGGGCTCGACGGCGAGCGACCGTGCAATCGCGACGCGCTGACGCTGACCTCCCGAAAGCTCTCGCGGATAGCGATCTGCCAGCGCATCCGGTAGGCCGACCTGATCCAGAAGCAGACGGATGCGTCGGCGTTGCTCCACCTTGTCGACGACCCCGATGATGATCAGCGCCTCGGCGATGGCTTCACCGATCGTCTGCCGGTCGTTCAGCGAGGCGTAGGGATCCTGGAAGACGTACTGGATCGCGCGTCGCCGCTCCCGCAAGGTCCGGCCGGACAGCGTCGAGAGATCGACGCCGTCGAGGATGATCCGCCCCGCCTGGGGCTTCTCGAGACCGACGATCGAGCGCCCCAACGTCGACTTGCCGCAGCCGGACTCGCCGACGAGGCCGACCATCTCGCCGGGCGCGAGTTCGATCGAGACGTCGTCCACTGCGGTGATCCACTTTCCACGTTCGACGCTCTTGAACCTCGTCACGAGGTTGCGGACGCTCAGCAGGGCCGTTTTCTCAAGCATGTGCCATCTCGCGGTGCGGAACATCGTTCACGACATGGCACGCCGCGGCAGAACCGGTCGGAGCCGGAGCCAGGGGTGGCCGTACGTCCGTGCAGTAGTCCACCACCAGCGGGCAGCGCGGCGCGAACGGACATCCGGGCTGTGGTGCGCCCATGATCGGCGGAGCGCCCGGGAGGCCGCGGAACAACGTGCCCGCCTTGTCCTCTGGTCGCGGAAGGGCGGCGATGAGACCGGTAGAGTAGGGGTGACGCGGCTCGAGCAGCACCTGATCCACGGATCCGTACTCGACGATCCTGCCGGCGTACATCACCGCCACCTTCGAGGCGATGCTGGCCACGACGCCCATGTCGTGGGTGATCAGCACGATCGCCGTGTCGAGGCGCTTCTGCAGGTCCTTGAGCAACGCGATGATCTGCGCCTGCACCGTCACGTCCAGGGCCGTCGTCGGCTCGTCCGCGATGAGGAGCTTCGGCTCGGCCGCGACCGCGATGGCGATCATGGCGCGCTGCCGCAGGCCGCCCGACAGCTCGTGCGGATACTGCCTCAACCGCGATTCCGGGTCGGACATGCGCACCAGCTTGAGCAGGTCGAGCGCCCTGGCTTCCGCCTGCACCGACGTCATTCCGAGATGCAGCTCGGCGACTTCCGCGATCTGGCGCCCGATGCGAAGCGCCGGATTGAGCGCGCTCATGGGATCCTGGAAGATCGTGCCGATCCGTCCGCCGCGTATCCTGCGCATCCGGGCGGCCGGAAGTCCGACCAGCTCGATGTCCTCGAAGCGGAGCGAGCCGTGGAGATCGGTGACGACGCCGGTCGGCATCAGTCCGATGGGTGCGAAGTTCAGGACCGTCTTGCCGCTGCCGCTCTCACCGACGATCGCCAGCGTTTCGCCTTGTCCTACCGAATAGCTCACATCGTCGACGGGTCGGAGCGCGCTGCGGACCGTGAACAGATCGACGGAGAGGTTCCTGGCCTGGAGAAGGGGAGCGGTCATGTCGTTGCCTTCCGCCACGTGGTCGCGATCGAGCGGCGCTGTTTCAGGACCCGGCGCGGCAGAGGAACCGGCACGCGGTTGAGTGCGATCGACTCGCCGAGAAGGTTGAAGCCGACGACGACGGCCGTGAGCACCAGTCCGGGCAGAACGACCTGCATGGGCATCTCCTCGAGGTAGGGCAGGGCATCCACCAGCATCTGCCCCCATTCCGGCGTCGGCGGCTGGATGCCCAGGCCGAGGAAGCTCAGGGTGGCAATCGACAACGCGACCGCTGCGGCTTCCGCCGTCGCGTAGACGAGCACCGCACCGATCGTCGTCGGCAGTAGATGGTTGAAGTAGATGCGGGCCGGGCTGGCTCCCAGCACCCGGAGCGACTCGATGTAGGGTCGGTTCATGACACCGACGGCCACGGCACGACTGATGCGGGCGCTTCCCGGCCACCACGCAAGGGCGAGGGCGAGGATCATGTTCCAGTACCCGGTGCCGAAGATCCCGATCACGGCGAGCGCCACGATGAGGCTCGGCATCGCGAGACCGACGTCGACGATGCGCATCAGCACCTCCTCGACCCATCCGCGCTTGAAGCCCGCGATGGTCCCGATCGTGACGCCGACCGAAAGAGCGATGACGAGCACCAGGCTCATGCCGACGAGCGACGTCCGCGCCGAGGCGACCAGGCGGCTCAAGGTGTCGCGCCCGAGATGGTCGGTGCCCAGCCAATGCTCCGCCGATATGCCGGTATGGGCCATCAGCAGGTCCTGCGCGTTCGGATCGTGGGGCGTGACGTAGGGGCCGAACAGGCCCAGGGCCAAGAACACCCCGATCGTCACGACTGCCGGACGAGGCAGTCCTCGCAACGCGTTCAGGAAGCTCCTCAGCATGATCATGTGCCTGCTCCGCCCTGTCGCCGCAGCTTGGGATCGGTGAACATGATCCCGATGTCGGCGATGAGATTGACGATGATGAAGAAGGTCAGGAAGATCAGCAGGCAGGCCTGAACGACCATGAAGTCGCGGAACAGCACGCCCTGCAGGAAGAAGTCCGAAACGCCCTTCAAGGCGAACAGAGGTTCGACGACCACCGCGCCGACGACCATCAGCCCGCTCTGCGCGCCGAGGGCGTTGATGTACGTCGGCGCGATGTTGGGCAGGGCATGCCGGAAGAGGCTGGCTCGACGCGACAGACCTTTCGCGGCGGCCGTCAACGCGAAGGGCATTGCCATGGCTTCTTCGAGCCCGACGCGGACGACGCGGCTCAGCACGGCCGCCGGAAGAAGGCCGATGGTGATCCACGGCAGGATCCAGCTGCTGAAGCCGGCCGAGCCGAACGTCGGGAACAGACGGAGCTTCACGGCGAAGAAATAGATCAGCAGCGCGCCGACGAAGAACGAGGGCATGGACGCACCGAGCAAGGCGGTGATGCGCGTGAACGCGTCGCCGAAACGGCCCGGCCAGAGGGCTCCGACGAAGCCGAGCGCGAAGCTCAACAGCATGGCGAAGCAGGCACCGCCCGCGACCAGAGTGAACGTCACCGGAAGACGACTGCCGAGTGTCGGTCCGATGTGGTCGCCCGTCTTGTACGAGACGCCCAGATCGCCCTGAAGTGCCCCGCCCAGCCAGTTGCCGTAGCGGACCACCAACGGATCGTTGAGCCCCAGTTCGGTCTCGACCGCACGTACCTGTTCGAAGGTGGCCTTCGGTGTGCGCAGCTCCGCGATGAGGACCGCCACGTTTCCCGGAGCCGAGACGACGAGGGTGAAGCAGAGAAGCGTCGCGAGAACCAGTAGGGCGGCCGCGTTCCGCAGCCGGATCGCAATCAGCGTACCCATCGCTCTGTCTCATGCCTCCAGGGAGATGCCCTCGAAGGGCAGATCGTACTCGGTGGCCGGCATCCGGAATCCCTTGACCCTCTCGGTGTGGGCCCAGATCGCCGGGCTGTAGTACAGCGGGAGGAAGGCGACCTCGTCGTGGAGCCAGTCGTAGATGGCCTGGGTGGTCGCTTCGATCCGATCCGCCGGAGCCGCCATGGCGGCGTTGACGAGCGGATCGAGATTCTCCGGGTCGACGACCAGCTTGCCGTCCACGCCGTTGTCGTAGGTCGAAAGCATGAGTCCGACGATGGAGCCGAACGGCTCGTAGGGGGCGCCGAGAGTGAGAAAGAGCGCCATGTCGAAGTTGCGGGCCGGCAGGTCCGAGTGCCGGGAGGCGTGGTCCACGGAACGGATCTTGATATCCATGCCGATCTCGCCCAGCTGGGCCTGCATGATCTCGGCGAGCGACCGGGCGCCCGGCAGCTGTTCCTCGCTGACGACGAACTCGATGGAAAGCGGCACGCCGTCCTTCTGGCGGGTTCCGTCCCCCGTCCACCCGGCTTCGTCGAGCAGCTTCTTCGCACCTTCCACGTCCCGCGCCGGTACGGGGAAACGCTTGCCGCTGTAGGGGACGGTCTCCGGGAAAAGGTTGCCGGCCGGCTGGACCAGGTCCTTGTAGAGCACCTTCCCGATCGCCGCCCGGTCGAAGCCGATGTTGATCGCCTGGCGCACCTTGACGTCCCCGAGGGCCGGGTTGCGCACGGGATTGAATGCCACTGTCACGGTCGTGGAGCCTTGTTCCACGATCACGGCCGCGCCCGCGCTTTTGAGGGTGACCGCTTCCGTCGCCCGGATCGGTGCCAGGAAGTCGCCGCCGATGATGTCGATGTCGCCGGCGCGCAGGGCCGCCACGCGGCCACGCGAATCGGGGAGGACCTTGACTTCCAGTCGGCTGAACGAGGGCTTCTCGCCCCAGTAGCCGTCGAACCTCGTGAAGTTGCTGCCGTCGTTCGAAGCGCTCTCCTCCATCCAGGGGCCGGTCCCGACGGGCTTCTGATAGTTCCCTTCGGCGTCGACGGCCTTGGGGCTGAGGAAGCGCGAGGGCCGTATGTAGCTGAACTCGTTCAGCAGCCCGAGAACGGGCTCCTTGAACAGGATCTCGACCGTGTGGTCGTCGACGACGTTGTAGGAGGAGAACAGCCGCGAAGCGTTCATCCAGCTGAAGCCCTCTTTCCCCAGCCACCGGTCGAGATTCCAGGTCATGGCCGCGGCATTCCACGGAGTGCCGTCCTGGAACGTGACGCCGTCGCGCAGATGGAAGCGGATCAGCTTGTTGTCGTTCTCCACCTGCCACTCCGTGGCAAGGGCCGGCTCGTATGTTCCTCCGGGTCCGTAGTTGATCAGAGGTTCGAACATCAGATCCTGGATCGCCCAGAGACCGCTGAACTTCTGCGGATCGAGGTTGCCGGCAGGCTTCGAGGCGGCCACTCGCAGAACCCCTTCTTCCTGCGCCAGCAAGCTCAGCGGCGACAGCCCGATAAGAAAAGGCGGTACTCCGATGATCCCCTTCAGGAAGGTGCGGCGAGTGGCGGACATCTTGGTCTCCTTGTCCTTGAAGTGGATCAGTGTCGGGTACGATGGATGATCGTCGGCATCTTCCGCCGATCACGTAGCAGTCGCGCTTCTTCCGCAGTCATGTTTCGCAAGGGGCGGATCCGCGACCGGGCAGACCCCGCTCCGTCCGAGCCTGCGGGATTGCAGGCGGGTGAGCGGGCCGACCACGTGACGAGGGATCCTGGACTTCGGAGTGCCCATTCTTTGCGCCCTCCTTGAGATTGACTTCAGGAGTGCAACACAGTTTATCTATTCATGACAATGAATTTATTTCACCTCTCTATTCCATGAGGTTATCGCCTGAACATCCGAGAAATCGAACTCTACGCGGCGGTGATGGCTCATGGCACCACGGCGCGGGCCGCCGAGGTCATGGCGATCTCGCAGCCTGCCGTGAGCAAGGCCATCCAGTCCCTCGAGCGCTCCGTCGGCTTCGCGCTGTTCCGTCGCGAGAACGGCCGTCTGCGGCCCACATCCGAAGGTGAACTGTTCCACCGGGAGGTTCTCGAGACCTTCCGCGGGCTCATCCATCTCAAGTCGGCGGGGCGGCGCATACGGGATTTCGGCTCGGGCCAGCTTCGGGTCGCCTGCCTCTCCGCCTTCTCCGGCAGTCTCGTTCCCGAGGCTCTCGGTCGTTTCCACGCCATCCACCCGAAGGCCGGTGTGACGCTCCAGGTCCACGCGTCGTCGATGATCCGAGACCTGGTCGCCGACGGACGCTTCGACGTGGGCATCGTCGCGGACGAGGTGTCCACCGACGGGATCGTCGCCGAGCCGTTCGTGACGATCCCGGGAGTGCTGGCTCTCCCTCCCGGGCACCGGCTCGCCTATCGCGAGGTCGTCTCTCCCTCGGATCTCGAGGGCGAGAACTTCGTGGCGCTCGCCGCCACCGACACGACGCGGCGCGAGCTTGACCAGACCTTCGCGCTTGCCGGCGTGTCTTCGAACGTCATCGTCGAAACGCCGTTTTCCGCAACGGTGTGCGCTCTGGTGCTCGCCGGGTTGGGCGTCGGCATCGTGGATCCGGTGACGACCCCCGGCTTCGTGGAGCGCGGTCTGCTCCTGCGCAGGATCGAGCCGGCGCCCGAGTTCCGCACGCTGCTGATCCTGCCGCCCGGGCGGCCGAAGGCGCGCCTGGCAGCTGAATTCATCTCCGTTCTGAGAACGGTGGCGGAGGCGCAGCGCGCCGCCGTCGTTGACCGGTTCTCTCCCCATGGCCGATCGGAACCCGAACCATGACAGAGGATCTCGCCTTCGCGGATCTCCCCACGCTCCGGCAGGCTCTGAACGGAGGCGGGGTCTCGTCCAGGAAGTTGACCGAATTCTTCCTCGATCGGCTCGATCGCATCGGAAGAAGGCTGAACGCCGTCGTCAACCTGGACGTCGCCGGCGCCTTGCAGGCGGCCGAGGAGTCGGATCGGCGTCGAGCGGCAGGCCTGCTGCGGAGCGCCCTCGACGGAATACCGTTCGCCGTCAAGGACAACATCTTCACCGCACACCCGCTTCCCACTCTGCTCGGCGTGAAGGCGCCGAACACGCCCATGCCGAGCATTGATGCCGAGGTCGTTCGGCTGCTGAAGGAGGCCGGTGCGGTGCTTCTGGGCAAGCTGGCCCTCATGGAACTGCTTGCGATGCTGCCGTTCGACCGCTTCGACACTTCGGCGACCGGCGCCTGCCGCAATCCGTTCGATAGCGAAGCCTGGACGGGCGACAGTTCCACAGGTCCGGCGGCCGCGGTCGCGGCAGGCTGCGTGCCTTTCGCCCTCGCCACGGAAACGCATGGTTCGATCGTTCAGCCGGCCGGCTTCTGCGGCGTCGTGGGGCTGCGTCCGACGCATGGTGCCGTGTCCCTCGACGGCACGTTCATCGTATCACCGTCGCTCGACCGTATCGGCCCGATCACCCGAACTCCGGAGGATGCCGTCGCAGTTCTCCGCGTGATCTGCAGCCCGGGCGCCGCCGATTCGTCGACGCTGCCCGGCAGGTTCCGCATCGGAGTGCTTGCCCCCTCCGCCGGGGCCGACCCCGAAGTGAAGCGCAACATGCGCACGTTGAGCGAGCGCTTGGCGCGTGTGGCCGACGTCGTTCCGACGGAGCTGCCGGATCTTCCCGTTCCCGCATGCTTCCGGACCGTGATGGTCGAGGAGGCCCGAGCGGCCTTCGCTCCGTTGATCGCCGACGGAACGGTCGCGAGCCTCGTTTCTCCCGACGCCAGAACCGGCGACTACCTGGCAGAGCCGAGCAACGGAGATGCCCTCGCCGAAGCCCTCGAGGAGCGTGGTCGCATGGCCGCGGCCTTCGCTCTCTGGCTGGGGTCGTACGATGCGATTCTTGCAGCGACCAACCCGAGAGTGGCGCCGCCGATCGATGCCTCCTTCTCGGAATGGTTCGGCGACGCGGATCATGAGCCCGTCACCACGTTCGGCGCCTTGCTCGGGCTGCCGGCTCTGACCATCCCGTGCGGTCTGGGAGCGGAACTGCGGCCGGTCGGAGCACAGTTCGTCGGTGCACACGGCAG
Organism: Aurantimonadaceae bacterium; assembly: GCA_947474855.1. GTDB lineage: Bacteria > Pseudomonadota > Alphaproteobacteria > Rhizobiales > Rhizobiaceae > Antarcticirhabdus. The sequence continues at coordinate 41,368 of CANJKV010000006.1, forward strand.
CGAGGCGACGCTCGCCGCGGTCGCCGCTCTGGCCGCATCCGTCCTGCCGCGGCTCCGCCCGCCGCTGGCGCATTCTACCGTCTCGACGGCATGAGCACGAAGCGGATGGGCGGCCGCGTGACATCGTCCGCGACCACCCGCTGAGAAGAAAGCGCCGGTTCTCGAATGCGGGAGGCTCAGACGCTCGAACGGGCGAGGCGTCTCTCCGGCATGCTGAGGAGGGCCTCGATGCGGTCGAAGAACCTCTCCAGATCCCGTTCGAGATCCTCCTCGGCTTCAAGGCCGATACTGAACCGCAGATGCATGTCGGCGCCGTCGACCCTGCTGGCGGTGCGGTACTTGGCGACCGACATCGGAGCGACGAGGCTGCGCGTGCCGCCCCACGAGGCGCCGATCGAGATGAGGGTCAGTTCGTCCAGCGCTGCCGGGACGTGAGGGACGGCATCATCGTGCAGGACGACGGTGAACACGCCGCTTGCCCCCTTGAAGTCGCGCTTCCAGATCGCGTGTCCGGGCGCGGTTTCCAGAGCCGGATGGAGTACCCGGGCGACGGTCGGACGGGCTGCGATCCAGCGTGCCAACCGTTCACCGACGGTCCCGCTGTGCGCCAGTCGGACGGTCAACGTCTCGAGGCCTCGGAGGACGAGGGAGCAATCGTCGGGGGACACGCCCGTTCCTGTCCGCCACATCATCCCCTTGATGCGAGCGGCGAGCTGAGGATCCTTGACCGCGATCGATCCCATGAGAACGTCGGAATGGCCGCCGACGTACTTGCTCAGGGCCTGAACCGAGATGTCGGCACCCAACTCGAGCGGCTTGAGCAGGTACGGGGTGGCCCAAGTGTTATCGCAGCCCACCAGGATGCCACGAGCCTTCGCCATCCGGACGATCGCCGGGAGGTCCAGGATCTCCATGGTCGTCGATCCCGGCGATTCGACCCAGATCATGCGGACGCTGTCGTCGAGCAGCTTCTCCGGTCCTTCCGGATCGGATGGATCGAAGAAGACCGGCTTCACTCCGAACCGGGCCAAGTCGCTCGTCGCGAGATCCCGGACGGGAGCGTAGACGCTGTCCGTGATCAGGACGGTATCTCCGGGCTCCAGCAAGGCCGCCATGGCGATGAAGATCGCCGATTGTCCGGACGGCGTCAGGAAGCACCGCTCTGCCCGCTCCAGGGCTGCGAGCTGCTTCTCCAGGGTCCGCGTGGTGGGAGTGCCGTAGAGACCGTAGACGTAGCTGTCGTCACCTCTGTCCAGGCGTCCCGCATAGGCGGCGGAGTCGGGGAAGGGGATAGTCGACGCACGGTATGTCGGCACGGCGAGGCTGGCGAACCCCTCCAACGACACCTTCGGATGCACTACGCAGAGAGTTCGGTCGTCCATGTCCCACCCGGTCTTGGCTCTCCTCATTCTCGCCGTGCGGGACTATGAGGTCCAATGCCAATCTGGGGGCACCGTATTCGGCAGAGTTATAGTGTCGGCCATGATCCAGACTGCTGCCGTATCGTCTACTGCTAAACTTGCCCCTCCTTCTTCTGCCACGGCCAGCGTCCGTCGATCTCGACCTCGAGCGAGAAGCTGAGAAACGTCCGGATGAGCACGATGCCGGCCAGTATCGCGAGACTGTCCAGCGTCGGCTCGATGGCGACCGTGTTGATGATGTCGGCGGCCACCAGGAACTCGAGACCGAGCAGGATCGAGCGACCGAGGCTGGAGCGGAAGCCCGCAACCATTCGATCCCGCGGCTCGGCTGCCGTCGCCATCCGGAACAGGAACAGTGCGAGCGCCCCGAATGCCCCGACCACGATGATCGCGATGCCGGTCACCTCGACAGCACGCGTCAGGAGGTGGATCCAACTCGTGAGGTCCCACATTATGCGCACCGATCTTGCGGGCAGTTCATCGTCGCGTGTCCCATCGCAGCCTCGCCGAGTGGAAGTTCCTTTCGCTTGAGCGTTGGCAGCTATTCCGGCGGTTCGACGATCAAGATCCCGAGCAGGGCCGCGAGCGTCACGAGAACAAGGATTCCGTTGACCCCGATCAGGAGGAGTGGAGGCAGGCGCCTGGTGTCCGAGCGCGGCGGGGGCGCGCCGGGTCTCATCTCCCGCCACACGGCGCAAACGAAGCAGAAGGCGGCGAAGAGGACGAGCAGGCTTCCCGTCGACACGGCTAGCCACGCCGGCACGACGCCTTCCAGAAGCGAACGCGCACCGACGCCGGACGCGAGTGACGCAAGGCCCGTGCGCACCCAGGCGGCGTAGGTGCGTTCCGCCGCGAGGATCGTTCTGTCCGCGGCAAGTTGTGTCCTGCGGTCCGCGCTCTCCGTATGGCGACCTGCGCTCTCCGAAAGGTCGTCTGCGCTGTCCGCGAGCTTCTCTGTCGCCCGCCCTCGGTCACGGATGTCGGACACTGCGCCTGTGTCTCCTCTGCGCCCTCGCCAAGCCCACCTGGACGAGGTCCTACATGTGGCAGAGCCGGGCGCTCGCACAGGCCGGCGATGGTAGGCGACTGTACTCCGCTCCGGACATCCCTTTGCACCGGAAAGCTCGACGCAGCAGGCAAGTACCGCCGTCGGCGAGGTAAGCGTTTGCATGCAAGCCTAATGCAGACTTGGGAAGATTTATGCGACCGGCGGCAGCCCCCTTGAAGCTCATGATGTGCGCGAAATCTCGGGCCCATGATCCTCGATCCCCTGTCGTTGCGCCTCATCCCCTCCTGTTTCGCCTCATGGGACGACGTCCAACGAGCACAGCATGGCTCGCCGAGGCGCACGCCGATGGCGCCCGGAAATACGGACCACTGAACTGGCGCGACGCCGCGATCCCGCTGACGGTCTACATCGACGCCGCCATCCGGCACCTGCTCGCGCTCAAGGAGGGCGAGGACTGCTCCAGCGACAGCGGGCTTCGGCACGCCGCTCACGTCATGGCCGGCATGTCGATCGTGCTCGACGCCGCGGCCTGCGGGAAGCTCGTCGACGACCGTGTGAACGGCCGGCCGGACGCCCTCGCGGAGGTGCAGGCGGAGATCCTGACGCTGAGGGAACGGCGCGGCATCTGATACCATCCTTCGTGAATCGCGACGCGGAGGGTGGCAGGTGCATTGGATGACGGACGAGGACCTGAAGCTGCATCAGGTCTTCTATCCCTACGCCTTCCGGCGGCAGCAGAGGATGGTCCACTCGCGGCAGCGCTTCGTGCACTACACCCGCGCCGAGGCGGCGATGTCGATCATCAAGAACCGCCAGGTCTGGATGCGGAAGTCGAGCGTGATGAACGACTTCATGGAGGTGGAGCACGGCATCTCCTGCCTCCTCTACGCCTACAACGGGCCGAACGGCGATCGCTTCCGAGCCTTGTTCGAGACGCTGCACCCGGGCATCACCGGGCAGTTCGAGGAGATCTTCAACAACTGGCAGCCGCTGTTCCGGTTCGAGACCTACCTGACGAGCCTGTCGGAGCACGACGATCGGGAAGACGAACTCGGCCGCCTCTCGATGTGGCGGGCCTACGCGTCGGGGACCGGTGTGGCGCTCGTCCTGAATCCCGGCGTGTTCTTCACGCCTTCGGACGCCCTGCACGCCTACACCAGCCCGGTCGCGTACATGTCCCAGGACGAGTTCCGGGTCGAGTTCGAGGCGCTGACGACCGGCCTGATCCGCGAGATCGCCTTTCTCAGGACGCTGACCCGCGACCAGATCCTCGGCCACGTGTTCGCGATCTTCAGGGCGGCCGTGCTGTGCACCAAGCACCCGGGTTTCGCTGAAGAGAGGGAGTGGCGGATCATCTATTCGCCGCAGTATGCCCGATCCGATCGCATCATAAAGGAGATCCTCCCGGTCGGAGGCGTGCCCCAGCCGGTCTGCAAGATCCCGCTCGAGGACATACCGGAGGAGGGGCTCGTCGGCGCCTCGCTGGCAGGCCTGCTGAACCGGATCATCATCGGTCCGACCACCTCCGGCGTAGTCATGCAGGAGGCCTTCTTCACCCTTCTGGAGGAGGCCGGCGTGCCCGATCCCGGATCGAAGATCTGGTTCTCGCGGATCCCGCTGCGCGTCTCCTGACCCTGTGAATAGCGGGAACGGAAAGGGAACAAATCCTCGACTCCACGAACCCGCGGAGTCATCCTGACGCTCCACAAATCGGAGTTCGTCATGTCCAGGCCCGCCGAGAAGACCGTCCCCGCCGATGACCACGACGCCCTTGTCGAGGAGGTCCTTGCGGCCGCCGGCGGCGACGCGAGACGGGCGATCATCGGGCTCGTCCTCGGCCAGCGTCAGCTCGAGGCCGAGGCTGCGAGCACCGTCTCCGCCGGCTACGTGCGCCGGGAGCTGCGCCGATGATCCGCGAGCGCGAGCCCGTACTCGACGCCGATGGGGTCGCCATCGACGCCCTGGCCTTCATCGCCTCGCATCAGGATCTCATCGACCGGTTCGTCGACGTGACCGGCTTCGACGTCTCGCAGCTGCGGGAGTCGGCTAGCCGGCCCGAGTTCTTCGTCGCCGTGATGGACTTCTTCCTCGCGCACGAGCCGGACCTTCTAGACCTCGCCAGTCAGCTGCACGTTCAGCCGGGCGCCACCGGGCGGGCTAGGAACGAGCTGGCGCGAAAGGCCGGCATTGCCCTGGAGGACTTTCCGGCCTGACGAGCGGGGGCGGGGACTGTCGCCTCGCCTCCGAATCTTCCATTTCGCAAGAAGCCGAGGATCAGGCCGCGTTGGGGAAGAGGGACCGGGCGCCGACCAGGAACGGTGGCCAGACCGGTTCGCCCGCCCGCTGCTCGGCCCAGACCTCCGCGATCTTCCGGAGACGCCAGGGATCGGCGCCGGCGATGCGCTCGTCCTCGAGGAGCTGCTCGACCGTCATGCCGAGGGCGAGGCCCGCCTCGACGAGCATGATCGGAACCCGCGATCCGGCGACGCAGAATGTCTGCGCGAGGCCCTCGGGAGCCTCGGAGTCCTCGAGCACCAGGTTGTTGTAGACCGGGTGAGCCTTGTAGCGCTTCAGCATCGCCGCCTCCTGTTCTCCGTCGACCATACGTCGCCACCGGTTCACGGGCCGTCGAGGCGGCCGGTCGCATTCGAGCGATCGGCTCCAAGGCGCATTTCCCCCACGGATCCGCCGAAGTTCCCCAAGGATTTCACCGCCAGTCTGGGGAAGTTCGTGGGTGAAACCGACAAGATCTCGTTCTTTGTAGACGGCTAAAAGGAAAGCTGTTCTACGAAATCGGCCTTGTGCTCCGTACGTAGCACAGACTACAGCGGAACCGAGGCAGAACATCGACTCGAAACACGCAGTATTTTGCCGATCCCGATTTGGGACGAAAAAACATACTACATTTCGAGAAGATGTAACCGATCGCTCACATGCAGCCGCCCGGCTGTTAAATTGCAGTTATCCGGCGACGCGCTCAGCTTTACTCCCAAGCAGCCGGGTGGCTGCACGACGTGGAGTGACGTGATGTCGTGGGTGGCGGTGACTTTCCGGTGCGGGTGCGCCGGGCACGTGCAGGCTTTCGGGAACCGGAGTGATCGAGAGCGAAAGGCGAATTGGCTTGCCGAGCGCCGCGCATGCGAACCCTGCTTCGCCGCCGAGCGCGAGGCGCAGCAGAAGGCCGAGCAGGAGGCCGCGAAGGCGCAGGCCGAGGAGTGGGAGCTGCCCGCCCTCGAGGGGACGGAGAAGCAGGTCGCCTGGGCCGAGCGGATCCGGGCGGACCTCGTGAAGGCGATCGAGGCCGTCCGCGCTTTGGGCAACCTGGAGACCTGCGACCCGGACGGTTTCTTCGAGGAGGGGGTCGTCGACGTGTTGGCCAGGAGCGACGTCCAGTTCTGGATCGATACCGTCCGCGGCTGGGATCTACACGTGACGAGGCTTCGAGACGATATCCGATACATCGGGAAGCAGGCCCGGAAGGAGATCGGCAAGGCCGGTCCGACGATCGTGCAGCCGGAAGGGCAGATCGCCGTCTCGCAGGTGACGATTCGCCACGAACCCGGGGAGATCCTGCTCACGACCACCCGCAAGGAGTCGGACGCGCTCGTCGAGCGGATCAAGGACATCGGGTTCCGGTGGTCGAGCGATCACTGGTACTTCCACTGCACGCCTTCCCCGGTCCCGCTCGACAACGTCGCGGCCGGCGTGGCGTCCGAGGTCCTGGCGATGGGCTACTCCGTCGTCCTGCCGCAGCCGACCGTCGTCGACGTCCTGTCGTCGGGGGAGTTCGAACGCGACCCGGTCCGCAAGCTCGTCACGCACAAGGACGGCAAGGCCTTCCTCCTGCGCTGGCGCAAGAGCGACGGCATCTACGACGTCGTGAAGTCCCTGCCGGGAGCGCGCTGGGACAGCCCGTACATGAAGGTGCCGGCCACGGCCTCGAACGAGGTGATGGATCTCGCCGAGCGCCTCGGCTTCTGGATCTCGGACACCGCCCGCGATCTCGCCCGGTCCGTCGACACGATCGAGGTGAAGGGCGAGCGCGTCCAGCTCGGCCGGCCGGCTGCAGTCGCCGTCACGGAGAAGCAGGAGGGCATCCATGCCGATCTGCGTGACGAGTGAGCCGATGCGTCACCAGACCGCCGCCGTCGCGAAGCTCAAGGGCTCGAGGGTCGGCGGGCTGTTCATGGACATGGGCACGGGCAAGAGCCTGACGGCGATGATGCTGGCCGAGCATCGGCAGGATCGGGTCGACAAGGTGTGGTGGGGCTGCCCGTGCTCGCTCCGCAGGAACGTCGTCGGCGAGATCCTGAAGCACACGACGGCGGGCGAAGCGGACATCCACATCCTGACCTCGGAATCGCGGGATGAGGAGATCGCCGCGGCGACGTGGATCGTCTTCGGGATCGAGAGCGTCGGGCAGTCCGACGCCGTCACGCTGAAGCTCGCCAGGCACGTCTCCGAACGCAGCATGATGATCGTGGACGAGTCGACGTTCATCAAGGGGCCTCGGGCGAAGCGGACCGACCGCCTGACGAAGATCGGCTCCGTCTGCCGCTACCGGCTCGTCATGACGGGCACGCCGCTGACGCAGGGCATCGTCGATCTCTACGCGCAGATGCGGTTCCTGTCGGAGAAGATCCTCGGCTACTCGTCGTTCTGGTCCTTCGCTAGGGCGCACGTCGTCTACCGGAAGGAGAAGATCAACGGCCGCGAGATCACGACCGACCACATCATCGGCTACAGGCAGATCGAGCCGGTGATCGAGAACGTCGCGCCGTACGTCTTCCAGATCACGAAGAGCGAGTGCCTGGATCTGCCGGAGAAGATCCACGTCGAACGCTCCTTCGAGATGACGCCCGAGCAGCGGGAGGTCTACGAGGCGATCAAGGTCGACATGATCCTCAACCGAAGCGTCGACGACTTCGTTGGGCGCGGGGCGAGCATCGCACTCTTCCGGCTCTTCGCCGCCCTGCAGAAGGTGACCGCCGGCATCCACCGGCGCTCCGACGGGTCCTTCATCGAGCACGACCGCGTCGACACGCTGATGCGCTTCGTCGGGCAGGTGCCCGAGCGCGAGCCGACGATCGTCTGGACGAAGTTCCGGGCCTGCGCCGATCAGATCCTGCCGGCGCTGGAGAAGGAATACGGACGCGGCTGCGCGACGATCTTCGACGGTCGCTACACCGACAGCGGCAAGCAGGCGAACCTCGCCCGGTGGAGGGAGGGACGTCACCGCTTCCTTCTCGCCACGGCGGAATCGGGCGGCCGGGGCCTGACACTGAACGAGAGCGCCTTCGCCTTCTTCTACGCCGACGGCTTCAAATACGAGAACCGCCAGCAGGGCGAGGATCGCATCCACCGCATCGGCCAGGGGCGCCGGCCGACCTACGGCAGCATCCACTGCGAGGACAGCATCGACGAGCGCATCCGGCAGAACATCGCGTCCAAGGGCGCGACGCTCGGCGACTTCAAGCGCCGGATCGAGAAGGAGAGCAGGTCCAGGCTGAAGGACCGGCTCCTCGAATTCGTCAGCGGCACGACCCCGACGGCGAGCCCCATCGAAAAGCAGCGTAGATCATTGATCTACGAACCTTCGTAGATTATAAATATACGCATGACGGCACGAGGCCGGGCGGAGACGAACATGGGAAGCGAGAAGAGGTTCTTCGGAACCACGGTCTACGAGGAGGCGAAGGGCAGGATCCGGCTCGCCTTCGAGCATTTCGACAAGGTCTGCGTGTCGTTCTCGGGCGGCAAGGACTCGACCGTCCTGACGCACCTGACGCTCGAGGTCGCCCGCGAACTGGGCCGCCTGCCGGTCGACGTGCTCTTCATCGACCTGGAGGGCCAGTACTCGGCCACGATCGAGCACGTCCAGGAGATCATGTCGCTGCCGCAGGTTCAGCCGCACTGGATCTGCCTGCCGCTGAACCTCCGGAACGCGAGCAGCGCCACGCACCCCTACTGGACCTGCTGGGACCCGGACGCCCGCGACCGCTGGATCCGGCCGCTTCCCGAGGCGCCGGGCGTGATCTCGGACCCTGCGGCCTTCGCCTGGTTCAAGCCCGGCATGGAGTTCGAGCAGTTCGTCCCGCGCTTCAACGAGCACGTGGCGGGCGAGGGGACCGTGGCCTGCCTCGTCGGCATCCGGTCGGACGAGTCGCTCAACCGCTGGAAGGCGGTGAAGAAGCAGGACCGCCAGAAGAAGTGCGCCTGGAACGGCATCCAGTGGACGGCCCGCAATCACGCGAAGAGCCGCGCCGTGTCGATGTTCCCGATCTACGACTGGAGGTTCGAGGACCTCTGGAAGTACGTCGGGACGCACGGGCTCAGCTACAACCGGCTCTACGACCGCATGTACCTGACCGGCATGCCGTTCTCCGAGATGCGGATCTGCCAGCCCTACGGCGACGACCAGCGCAAAGGGCTCGATCTTTTCCATCGGATCGAGCCGGAGACCTGGGCCCGCGTCGTCGAGCGCGTCGAGGGCGCCAACTTCGCCGCATACTACGCCGGTCAGAAGTTCCTCGGCTACCAGGGCGGGACGGGCCTGCCGCCGGCGTTCTCGAGCTGGAAGCAGTACGTCGACTTCCTCGCCCAGACGCTGCCGGAAGGCCTGCGCGCCGTCTACGACCGCCGCATCGCGGTGTTCCAGGGCTGGTGGGCCGAGCACGGCTACGCCCTCGACGCCTGGCCGGACGCCGGCGAGCCCGCGCTCGAGAACCGCAAGCAGATCCCGTCCTGGCGGCGGGTCGCGATCAGCCTGCTGAAGCAGGACCTCGGAAAATCACTGTCGTTCGGACACGCGCAGGAGGACGTCGATCGCGTCCGTGCGCTCAAGGAGAAGGTGGCGGCGCTATGACGACCGTGCAGGAGAACATCACACACAGCGCGGTCGGGATCGCCGCGGCGATCGCCGCGATGCCGCTCGACGAGGCCGTCGAGACGCTGAACGCCGTCCGGGCGATCCTGCACAAGGCTTCGCCCTTCAAGGACGAGCCGGTGGATCTCGTGACCTGGGTCCGCGCCGACACCGTGCGGGGCAACACGTACAACCCGAACACCGTCGCGCCGCCGGAGATGCGTCTCCTGCGTCGCTCGATCGAGGCCGACGGCTACACGCAGCCGATCGTCGCCTGCGCCGAGGGCGAGGGTCACACCGTCGTCGACGGCTTCCACCGCCACCGTGTCGGCAAGGAGAGCCCGACCGTCCGCAAGCGGGTGCAGGGCTACCTGCCCGTGACCGCGATCAGGACCGAGCGTGACAACGCGAAGGATCGGATCGCTTCGACGATCCGGCACAACCGCGCTCGCGGCGTCCACGGCGTCGAGCCCATGCGCGACATCGTCGTCACCCTCCTGCGCGAGGGATGGACGGACGAGGAGGTCGCGAAGGAGGTCGGCATGGATGCCGACGAGGTGCTCCGGTTCAAGCAGATCGCGGGTCTGCCGGAGCTGTTCAGGAACGTCGAGTGGTCGAGGAGCTGGGAATGATCGAGGCGATCAAGAAGCGGTTCGAGGCGCAGGGCTTCGTCGACATGGCCGGGCAGCGCATCCTGCCCGACGACGGCGCCACGCTGTCGATCGGGCCGTCCGGCCTCACGGCGATCGTGCAGCTCTCGGACCCGCTGGAGTCCGAGATCGCGGCGATCCGGCGCGGTGCGATGGAGCTGGCGGTCCTCGGATCCGGCGCGACCGGCATCGTCTTCATGCGCTTCGCGGCCGAGGGCGGGAAGCCGCCGGTCGACTTCGAGATGCCGTTCCACGTCGGCCTTCTGCCGCCGGAGGACCGCAGGCTCCCGGAGCGTCGCGGCGACGTCGTGCACGGCCTGGCGATCGTGCTGCAGGACCAGAATGGCCACGGCCACGGCGTCCGGATGGTCGGCCCGGGCGGGGGTTTCAGCGAGGCGATCGAGCGCCTGGTCGAACGGCAGCGCGTCGAGGCGTCCTCGCCGGGATGGACCCGACGCAGCCACGACCGCGAGGTCGAGGACTTCTACCGCAGGTACCCGGACCTCGCGAAGGCCGCCGACCGCATCTTCGCGAGGGCGCTGGCCCGGACGACGATCCACTGATCGCCAACCCGACAAGGAGAACAGGAGAGCACATGAGCAACTTCTTCGAGAACCTCGCCGACCGGTCCAGGCTCCGCGCCGTCGCCACGATCATGAATGGCTTCGAGCGGGATGGCGTCTCGCGACACTGGATCTGCAAGGCGCACGACGACGACCTCGTCGCGATGAAGAACCAGGACGCGCCGGCGCGCCGGCGCGCCCTGGCCTTCCTCGATCACGTGGAGGCCTTCGCCGTCTACGCCGGTTCGAGGGACATCCTGTTCGAGAGGGTCGAGCAGGTCGCTTGGCACCCGCAGCGCTATCACGACGTGTATGCGCCAACGAAGCTGCGCTGGAAGCCGCTGCACCGCTGGATCTACGACCGCGTCGGCACCGGCGGCGTGGACGGCGAGCCCGACTATGCCGAGCTTCGACCCCTCCTGGATCCGGCCTACCGGATGGCGTCCGCGATCGCCGACGATCCTTCGATCGTCGAGAAGGCGAAGATCGCGGCCGCCCCCGCGGCGTTCGCCCGCGAGGAGCGCGACGAGGCAGGCGACCTGAAGGGCTACGTCGTGCCTCTGGAACGCATTTCGATCCTCCCGCTGCATCGCCTGCGCGACGAGCTGGTCGACGAGATCGAGTTCCTCGACGACCTTTCCGCCGCCGGTCTCCGCGTCGATCGAACGAGCGAGATCGGGCACCGGCCGGACGGCTTCTTCGTGGAAGTGCCGAACGGTCGCCGCATCCGCGTGATCGGCGAGGATCTCGGAAGCCTGGACGTCGTGCTTCCGTGCGGTGGCGGCGACGTCGCGGTGTCGGTCCATCTCCGCGACCTCCGCTACGACGGATTGAGCTACCGTCTCCGCGCCGACATCGAGACCGACGGCGGTTCGGCGAGCATCGTCTTCTCCGACCGCTGCCGCCCGGGCGAGAAGGCCGGACGCTTTCCCGCCGAGGCCTACGACGGCGTCGCTTTCCAGCGCGTCAACGAGCACCGCAACCGGATGCCGTTCCTGCCCGACGACGCGAAGGGCATCTCCCCGGATATGGCGAGGACGGTCCGTTCGGACTGGACGAGGCGGATCCATGCGGCGGTCCTCGATCGCCTCGACGACCGCCTGGCGCCCGCGGGGGCGCGGTGACCGGCGGCGAGCTTCGCGAGGTCCGGCTCGCCGCCGGGCTGACGCAGAGGGAGTTCGGGGTGCGCCTCGGCTACCGCGACAGCCGCTCCACCGACGTCCTGATCGGCCGGCTCGAGCGCGAGGAGCGGGCGCTGAACCCGCGCTTCGCCCTCCTCGTCGAGCGCACTTTCGAGGGTCCGGAGAATCTTCCAGAATTCGTTGTGTAGACCATTGATATACGTAGATCGATGATATACATACAGAGCATGGACGGGCGAGGGCGACCCGCCGGAACGGAGAACGAAGATGCTGAAGGTGGGTGACAGGATCGAACGGAACCTCGGCCTGGTGTTCGAGGAGCCCGACGACCTGAGCGGCTGCGACGTCGTCGAGGTGCTACTCTCCACGGTCGTGGGCGGCAAGCCGGGCTCGGTCAACGTGACGGTGCGGGGCACGGCCCTGGCGGTACCGTTCCTCGTCGAGGCCCACGTCGACGACGGGGCCTTCGAGATCGCCAAGGCCTTCTACTGGCAACTGGAGGGGAAGGTTCTGAAGGGCGCCGATCCCGAACACCACACCGCGCTCCTCCGCCAGGTTGAGGATCTCGCCGAGGGCCTGCGCGCCTTCCTCGACAGCGGCGTCGTCGCCGAGTTCACGGAGACCATGCGCCCGCTCCAGCCGGCCGAGCTGTGGAAGGCCGGGCAGATCGGCTTCCTGGTCGAGAACCGGGAGCAGCTCGAGGCCGCCTGCGCCGAGGCCGTCGCCGACTTCAACAGCCGGCTCGCCGCCTGATGCCCAACACGTTCTCCCGCCTGATCGCTCTCTGCGGCCTCACCCAGCAGGAGGCCGCGGACCACCTCGGCCTCGCCAAGCGCACCGTCGCAATGAAGGCCACGGACCTGCGGACGCCCACCGACGACGAGATCGGCCGCCTCGTCGACCTGTTCGACCGCATCTCCTCCGGCCGCCTGACGCCGGAGGATCCGCCCGGGGCGCACGAGCGCGCCCTGGCCCTCGTCGAGTTCGGCGCCCTCGCTCCGCTGCGGCGGCGCTGATCCGGAGCCCTGCGCCTGTCCCGCTCCCGCGAGAGCGGGACTTCGGAGCGCTCCAACCCTCCAACCGAGAAGAGTCGCCAGCAATGAAGGACATTCTGATCCGCCACGACGGCCGGCAGTTCCAGACCCGGACATCGTGGTACTCGCCCAACGGCGCCCGCCTGGCGCGCACCGGATGGGTCTACCCTCCCGACAGGCAGTCGCACTCCACCGACGACGCCGCCGCCGTCCTTCGCCTCGCCGCGATCGACGTCCACCACGAAGTGAGGATCACGGCCGAAGCGGTCGCGATCGTCGACGCCGCCCGCTCGACGCTGCCGGCCGACGTGCGGTCGGTCCCTCTCCGCGCCACGACGAGCGAGGCCGAGATCGCCGCCAAGCTCGAGGCGAAGGCCCGGGCGGCCGCCGAGAAGGAGCGCAAGGCTGCCGAGAAGGACGCCGATCTGCTGCAGCATCTCGTCGGCGCCGACGCCGACGCCATAGCCGGCGGCTACGAGGCGATGGCGATCCTCGCGCACTGGGACGGCGACGAGGCGACCGTCGTGAACGGACGGGGCTTCGGCTCGGTCGACACGCGCAGCGGCCACCGGCTGACCTCGCTGCCCGTCGGCCAGCGGACCCGGCGGGACGACGCCCTCGCGCTGAAGCTCGCCCGCCGGTACGCCGCGCAGCTGCCGGACGCGATCCGCCGCCGGGTCCGCGAGGTGCGCCCGTGAGCGCCGTCGCCGGTCTGTCCGCATCCGAGCTGAAGGAGGCGCTCGACGCCGCCCTGGCCGAGAACGCCGACCTCCGCGCCCAGCTGGCGTGGGTCATCAGCCAGTCGTCCGCCGGCTACGCCCGCGGATCCATCCGCCGCCCGGGAGATGCTCGATGAAGCCCCGCCACCTGCTCGCCGCCGGCGACCTGTTCTCCATGCCCGCACCGACCCCCTCCCGGCCGATGATCGTCGACAGCTTCGCCGGTGGCGGCGGGGCCTCGACCGGCATCGAGATGGCGCTCGGCCGCTCCCCCGACATCGCGATCAACCACAGCGCCGCGGCGCTCGCCGTCCACGCCCTGAACCACCCGGACACGCTGCACCTGTCGGAGAACATCTGGCAGGTCGACCCGCTCGACGCGGTCGGACACCGGCCGGTCGGCCTCGCCTGGTTCAGTCCGGACTGCAAGCACTTTTCGAAGGCCAAGGGCGGCAAGCCGGTCAAGCGGAGCGTCCGCGACCTCGCCTGGACCGTCGTCCTGTGGGCGAAGCGCGCCAGGCCTTCCGTGATCATCCTCGAGAACGTCGAGGAGTTCGCGACCTGGGGCCCGCTCGTCGAGACGCGGCCCGAGCACTGGACGCCGTGCCCGAAGCGGGAGGGCGAGACCTTCGCCCGCTGGGTCTCCGAGCTGCGGCGCCTCGGCTACAAGGTCGAGTGGCGCGAGCTGGTCGCGGCCGACTTCGGCGCCCCGACCACCCGCAAGCGCCTGTTCGTGATCGCCCGCCGCGACGGGCGTCCGATCGTCTGGCCGAAGCCGACGCACGGGCCGGGCAGGGCGCAGCCGTGGCGGACCGCCGCCGACGTCATCGACTGGTCGCTGCCGTGCCCGTCTATCTTCGCGACGTCCGAGGAGATCTGGGCCGAGCACGGGATCCGGGCCCAGCGCCCGCTCGCCGAGGCCACGCTCCGCCGCATCGAGGCCGGGCTCGCCCGTTTCGTCCGCGACAACCCGCGCCCCTTCGTGGTGCGCCGGCCCGGCGACGAGCGCCTGGTCGCGGCCTTCCTGGCGCAGCACAACGGCGACACCAAGCCGTCCGGCCTCAGCTACCCCAAGCCCGGCCGGCCGCTCGACGCGCCGCTCTCGACGCTGACGACCTCGGGCTCGCAGCAGTCCCTCGTGTGCGCCTTCCTGGTCAAATACTACGGCAGCGCCGTGGGCCACGGCGTCGACGAGCCCATGCACACGGTGACGACGCGGGATCGGTTCGGCCTCGTCACGGTGACGATCGACGGCGAGACGTTCGCGGTCGCAGACGTCGGGATGAGGATGCTGACGGTGAACGAGATGTTCGCCGCGCAGGGCTTCCCGGCCGGCTACCGGACCGACGCGCTCGTCGACGACCGCCCGATCCCGCGGGCCGCCCAGGTCGCCTGCGCCGGCAACAGCGTCTGCCCTCCGCTCGCCGCCGCACTAGTGGGGGCCAACTGCGACCACCTCGTCGAGGCCGGCGTCGAGAGGATCGCGGCATGACCCGCGTCAGCTCCGAAACCATCCACGCCGCCGCCTCCAAGATGCTCCGGTCCCGCCTGGGCGTCCGGCGCCTGCCCGACGACGCCATCCGGGTCCAGGCGGATCGCATCGGCTGGCTCGTCCACCTCCGCGAGCGCGACGAGGAGCGGGTCGCCGAAATCTACCTCGACGAGGTGCACCGGGCGGTCGTCGCGGTGCAGGCGGACGGGGAGGACGAGGCCGCGGCGTCGGTGGCGAAGGCGCTGCAATGGACGCTGTGGAACCCGAGGAGGCGGGCTCAGTCGCCGTCCACCGGCGCCGCCGCGGCCAGCAGCTCGCCGGCGAGGAGGATCGCACGCCGGCAGTCGTCGGCTTCGAGCGTCGGGTAGCTGTCGACGATCTCGGCGAGCGACAGGCCGTCGGCCAGGTTCTCGAACAGGACGGCGACGGGCACGCGGGTGCCGCGCAGGCAGGGCTGGCCGCTCATGACGCCGGAGCGGCGGACGACGGGATGATCGGTCACTCGTCGTCCTTTGCTTCCGAACTTGTGCAACGGTCCGTTGCACTATCGCCTTCGGAGTCCTCGCGCACGATCTCGACGCTGTAGTAGCCGCAGATCCAGCGCAATGCCCTTATGTCGCGGGCGCCCACGATCTTCGCCGCCGCCCGCCAGTCGATCTCACCCGACTGCCACGCCACCAGCGAGTCGCGGACCCATTCCTCGCCGAGCCTGACCATCTCGGCGACGACGAGGCGCCGCTCGTCCAGCGTCAGCTCCCGCACGACGTCGACACCGTGCTCGTCCGCGAGCCGCAGCAGACCTGTGAAATCGGTGTCGAGCACCCACGCCGCCGTCTCCGTGCTCGCCTCGCCGGCCGCCCACATCGCCGTCACGGCAGCGGGAACGTCGGCCGGCCGCTCGTCGAACGCCAACGCGATCCAGCGCTCGCGGGCGGCGCGGCGGGCGTCGTCGGGCCAGTGCCGCGTCTCGTCGTAGGTCACGTGTCGTCCTCCGGCGGCAGCGCCTGCATAGCCCTAAGCCGCTCGACGATGCGGTCGTCGAGCCCGGTCGGATCGACCTCCAGCCGGTGACGCTCGGCGAGCAGCTCCACCGCCAGCGCCTCGCCGCCCTCCGCTCGCCGGCGCAGGCGGATCGTCACGAGCGCCTCCTGCGCCGCCCGCCGCGCAGCACGACGCATCGCCGACGCCTCCGCCGGACGCAGATCGAGGCGCTCGACGAGGCCGAGCCAGCCGCACTCGCCGTCGAGCCAGCGGTCGATCGCGAGGTCCTCCGTCGCGTCACCCACGTGCAGCCTCCTCCAGGATTCTCATCGCGTCGGCCGACAGCCTGCCGTGGCTCGACAGCGCAAGGTCGACCAGCTCGGCGTCGCTCAGCGTCATCGCCAAGCGCAGGTTGTCGTCGCTCCGGCGCTGGCGGGCGGCGCCGCGTACCGTCCGCCAGTCGATTTCGGCCGCGTCCGCCAGGCGCTCCAGGTCCGCCTCGCTCGCGATGGTGCAGCCGAGGCGGCCGGCATGGCGCAACAGCGTCGTCGCGGTCTCGCCGTCGAGCCACAGGCGCAGCACGGCGTCGTCGAGGCGCGTCATTCGTCGTCCTCCTCTCGGTCCGGCACGCTGTCGAGGATCCGCAGCGCCAGCTCCGGATCTCCTCGCGCCGCCCGTCTACGCATCATGTCGAGCCCGGCCGCTCCGAGGCGGCGTCGCTCGACCTCGGCCGGCGTGGCAGGCTGCCGGCCGAGGCGTCGAAGGTCGTCCTCGCCGATCACAGGCGGAAGTCCGACGGGCGGTCGATCGCAATGTCGATGTTCGCTCCGTCGACGGGCAGCAGCCCGTCCGTCTCGAGGACCAGACGCTCGTCGAAGATGCGATTCTCGATCAGCTCCGTCCGGGCGTGGTGGGCCGCATGGCGGTACCCGCGAGGATTGGCGAGGATCCGCGTATGCCCCAGCCGGTAGTCACGGCGCTCGTGGATGTGGCCGTGGATCCAGTAGTCCGGGCGATAGCGCAGGATCAGCGCCTCCAGGTCGCTCGCGTACGCCGCGTCCAGGGGCTCGCGCAGGCCGCCGCACTGGAGCGAGCGGAGGCTCGGCGCGTGGTGCGTGACGACGATCGTCTGCCCGGCGAACGGCGTCGCCAGGTGACGCTCGATCGCTGCGCGGTCGCGGTCGTGGGCGGCGCGGATGTGCCAGGGATGGAGGCGGCGGCGGTAGCTCTCGGCGCGGATGTAGCGGAAATCGTTGAGCCCCGTGCGAGCCGCCTCCTGGCCCGCCTGGTGGTCGCCCTGCCAAGCGAGATAGTCCGTCCAGAGCGTCGCGCCGATGATCCGGGTGCCGCCGATCTCGATCGCGTCGCCGTCGAGCAGGTGGATCCCGTCGCCGCGCAGGCGGTCGCGGAAGCGGCCGATCTCGCTGTGCAAATCCCCCCGCCAGAAATCATGATTCCCGGCGACGAGGATGATCGGCAAGCCGGTGCGGGCGCGCTGGTGCTCGAGCCACGTCCGGCCCATACGGCTCAAGCGGCCGGCGATGTCGCCCGCGATGATGATCGCGTCGGCCGCCAGATCCTTGGGAATCTGGTAGTTGCCGAGCGAGGCGCGGCTGTAGTCGTCGTGGATATCGCTGATGATGTGGAAGCGTGTCATGGCGGTATCTCCCCGCAGCCGTCGGGGTCGCGGCATGGGCCGCTCCGACGTCACTGTTGTAGCACGGACTGGTGCACGTTCGGTTGCGGAATTCGTTCGAAACTCCCGCCCGGAGACGATTTCGAAGGATTTCCCTGCCGGCGTCCCTTCCGCTCGTCGAGCAGCCGAAGGAGCCGCGCCGCCGCCTCTCCGTGCGTCTCCGGCGACTCGCTCATCGCGGCCGCCGGAGGTTGTCGAGCTGCCAGCGCGTCACGATCTCGCGCATGCACTCGCGCCCGTCGGTGTCGACCCGGCTCCACAGGTCGGCCGCCTCGCGGACGAGAGCGACGACGTCCAGCCGGTCCTCCGCCTCAAGCCGCGCCAGGCGCCGGAGGACGCGCTCGTCCACGATCTCGACGATCATGGCCGGCCTCCGCGCAGCTGGTCGACGACGAGCTGCATCGCCACGACGCCGAGCATGCGCCGGCCGTCGGCGTCGAGGCGGGACCAGACGTCGACGGCTTGGTGGACGAGGTCGAGGGCGGGGATGCCCTCGACGGCTTCGATGCGGGCGAGGCGATCGCGGACGTCGCGGGGGAGAGCGAGGATCATTGCATCACCGCCACGGCGTCGCGGACGTCGATCGTCGCCTCGACGGCGCGGCGCAGCTTGCGGAGCGATCCGCCGCCCCAGACCTTGGCGATGACGTCGAGTTCATCCGGCGCCAACGGAGGCAGGAATTCCGGATCCAGACGGCGATCCATCGCGATGTCGCCGACCATACCCTGCGCGAGAACCTCGAGGTGCTCGATCGAAGGATTGGGCATGCGAAGGACGCGGAAACGATCGCGCAGCGGATCCGGGATCCCCTTGAGCGAGTTCGCGGTCGCCAGGAACACGACGCCTGACAAGTTCACGGTCGTCTCCAGCGAGGTCTCGAAATACGCCCGGGCGGAGTGCTCCTCGAGCATGGGCAAGAGGGCATGGACCAACTGCCCGTTCGTCGTCGAGCGCCCGGTCTTCTCGATCTCGTCGAGGACGACGGCGGGGTTGGCGACGAAGCTCGAGCGGATCTGCTCGAGGGGCACCGACGCACGGCGCGTCGACCACTGCGCCGGGGTGCCGCCGAAGGATCCGTCGGCGACGGAGGCGCAGGGATAGACGACGCGGGGCAGGCCGAGGACGGTGCACAGCTCCATCAGCAGGCTCGTCTTGCCGGAGCCGGGCTCTCCGACGAGGAGCGTCGGGCGGATGCGGACCGCCTGGCCTTCGCGCAGGTCGGACAGGATGCGATCGATGACCTCGCCGGCGTGCGGCCAGGCGTCGTGCAAGCCTGCGGCCGCGATCGCGACGTCGGGCGACGTGACGAGGCGGATCGGCTTTCCCTTGAGCTTCTCGAAGCTCTTCGCCAAGGCGCGGCCGTCGGAGCTGGTTGCGTCCGGGATGCTTGGCAGGACGAGGAGCTTGGGATGGCGCAGGGCCGTGGCCGCACGCTTCGCTTCGATCGCCGGGTCGACGAGCTGGACGGGTTGATCGCCGAGCTGCGCGGCGGTGCCCGCCTCGGCGATGTCGATGTCGGTCAGGAAGTCGGCGATCGCCTCCTCGTCCGTCGGCGGCGGTGGCGGCGGATCCACGACGCGGCCGGTCTGGCGCAGGCGCAGCTTCCAGGCCTCGGCCGACGCCGCCATCGCCGTCTCGGGCTTCATGAGAGCGGTCGCGAGGTGCGGGTTGTCGGTCCAGAAGACATGGGCGTCGACGCTGTCGCGGATGCGGTCCAGGACGCGCTGCCCGAAAGCCACGACGGTGGCGTTCTTGCCGCGCTTCCAGCCCGCGACATTCATATCCGTCGGCAGCAGGCCCGTGACGAGGGCGGCGAGGTAGTACTGCGCCTCGGCGTCGTTCCAGCCGTAGAAGCTTTGGATCAGGTAGCGCGCCGAGCGGTCATGCCCGTCGATCGCCGCGTACCAGGCGGCGCGCTCGGTGATCGACAGGTGCGACGTGTGCCGAGACAGATCGAAGAGGCGCTCGGCCGTCCGCATCGTCGGCAGGTCGCCGAAGCTGCGGAGCGCGTCGTAGATCGGCTGCGGGAGGTCGGGGTCGAGGTGTCCGGCGACGAATGCGCGGACGTCCTCGCCCAGGTCGTCGCGATATGGCGGCAGGCCGTGGATCAGCTCGGCGACGCTCGGAATGCGCTGGCCGAGGCAGAAAGCCTTCGAGGCCTCCTTGCGCGCTCGCTGGGCCGAGTTCCAGGAGCGAGCGCTGATCGTGAGCGTGTACTCGTCGTTGTCCCAGGCGATGTCATTGCGGTCGTCGACCACGGCGGCTTCCTTCGCTGCTGCCACGCACCGATAAGGACCGGCGCACGTGGCTGTTGGAAGGACGGTTCTACCACCTATTCTTTGCGGATCCGTCAAATCCTTCCGTAAAATCACCCGGCGTCGGTTAACGGCAGGCCCGGCTTCGGCGGCGGCTCGTCGGAAAGCTGGCGAGCGAACTCCCTGATCCGCAGCTTCAGCAGGTTCTCGGGGACGCCCAGCGATTTGAAGTGCTCGAGCATCTCCTGCATGTCGGCCTCCCACTCGTCCATCAGCGGCGCCAACTCCTCGAGCTTCGCGATCACGGCCGGCGGGTAGGTGCTGTCGCCGGTGATCCACCTCTCGGCGTTGCGCTTCCCGACGCCGAGCCAGGCGACGATGCGGTCGGGGTAGGGGGCGCCGACGACGCGGGTGACGAGGGCTTCCAGCTCCTCGAGCGGGCGGTAGTTCTCGCGCTTCTCTCGGGCCATGGGCTTTCCTCGCCGAAATCGTTCAGGCCCTCAGACATGGCCGGGCAGGGTTAACCATACCTTGCGGATCGGCTTGCGGCGCGGACTCCACGCCCCCGATTGTATCGGCATGACCCGATTCGAAGACATCCCGACGATCGATCCTGCGGCGATCCGGCTGTTCGAAGCCGTCGCCTGGCTGCACGCCCTTCCGGCCGCCGAGCCGGAGACGCACCCCGACGCGCCGCTGCCGCTTGCCGACGCCGTGCTCCTGCCGGAGCTGGGCGGTCAGGTGCCACTGAAGACCCTGCGGGCGGCGATCGCGGCCGGCGCGCTCGAGGCGGAGATGCACGGCCGCTCCATCCGCGTCACCCGCGCCGGCATCGCCCGTTGGCGGGAGGGCTGCCGCATCAAGCCGAAGGCGTCGACCGCCGCGCCGCGGCCCGTCCGCCGCAAGCCCGCGCCGCTGCCGGCCACCTCGTCGACGCTCGCGGCGAGGGCGGCGATCGAGGCCCTGCGCGCCCGGGAGGATGGCTGATGTCCGCCCGCAAGCCCGTCCGCCTCGACCTGCTGCCGGAGCGCCGGGACAAGCGCGGCTGGATCAAGCAGAACGCGGTGTGGATCATCCGCGACGGCGAGAAGCGGGTCTCGACGGGCTGCGGTCCGTCGCAGCGCGCCGAGGCCGAGAAGGCGTTCGAGGCCTACCTCGCCGAGCGCCACAAGGCGAAGGGGCCGGAGCAGCACCGCGCCGCGGCCGAGATCCCGATCGCCGACGTCCTCGCGCACTACGCCGCCGGCGCCGAGGGCATCGCACGTCCCGGAGAGCTGGCGTCGCGGCTCGGCCGGCTCCTCGACTGGTGGGGCGATCGCCGCCTGTCCGAGGTGACGGGCTACACGTGCAAGGCCTACGCCAAGGCGAGGGGCACCGACGCCGGCGCCGGCCGCGAGCTGGACGACATGAAGGCCGCGATCAACCTCTACGTCGAGGACGGCCTGTGCCGCGAGATCGTGAAGGTCTGGACGCCGACGCGGCCGGAGGCTCGGAGGGACTGGCTGACCGTCGACCAAGTGGTCGCCCTCCTGCGCCACCTGCGCGATCACCGCCTGTCGCAGCGGGGGAAGGCGACGACGCGCCGGAACCTGCGCCACATCGTGCCCTTCGTCCTCGTCGCGATCTACACGGGGTCGCGGTCCTCGCGCATCTGGACGGCGTCGTTCGAGCGCGAGCCCAAGCGTCCGTGGATCGATCTCGAGGCCGGCATCTTCTACCGCAAGGGCGTCGCCGAGGCTCGCTTCGACAACAAGCGGGCGGACCCGATCCGCATCCCGGACAAGCTGCTCCGGTTCCTGCGCTTCTGGCAGCGTGGCCCGCTCGTCGACGGCGTCCGGACGCCGCGGCGCTACCGGGTCGAGTACGCCGGCCGGCCGGTGAACCCGAAGAAGGGCCTGAACGGCGCCATGGTCGCGGTGTTCGGCGAGGACCATCCGTTCGTCCTCCACTCCTTCCGCCACACCTGCGCGTCCTGGCTGATCCAGGACCCGGACATGGACGAGAGCGAGATCGCCGGCTTCCTGTCGATGTCGGTCCCGACGCTCCGGCGGGTCTACGGCCACCTGCATCCGGACGCCAACCGGCGCGTCGGCGAGGCGCTCGGACAGCGTCGGGCGCACCGAAAGCGGGGCCGTCCGCGGGGCCACGAATACGGTCGCGGGGCGGCCGCGGCGGAGTAGGCGAGGGACACCACCCGGAGGGAGTCGGGAGGGAGTGGATCCGGGAGGGAGGATCCCAGCGGCGCCGGGGAGGGGCAAGCCCTTGATATCGCCGGTGAAATCCTGGTGGGCGATGACGGACTCGAACCGCCGACATCCTCGGTGTAAACGAGGCGCTCTACCAACTGAGCTAATCGCCCGCCGGAGTTCTATAGGTGGTCGGGACGTTCCGGCGCAAGCCGCCCGACCCGCCTCGTGCCCATTTGCTCCCGCGTCGGCGCAGTGCTGCGGTTTTGGCGCGCGCGATCGGATTGGCATGGTCGGGGCCGGATCGAGAGTGGCTTCACCGCTCGAGTCGAATCCTTCCGCCGTCGAAATTTAGCTCGTGAGGGTTGCTGCGGCGGTGTCGACGATTCAGCGACGGCCCATGCTTCGGGACGTCACGTCGGCAGGAACGTCGAGCTTCAACAGATCTCATGGTTCCGCCCTCTGGGATATCTGTAATTTAGGGTGTTGACGATCAGCCCGCTAAGCAGCTTCGGACTTCCCGACGGCGCTGATGCCCTATCATGTTAAAGAACACGTTGGTCACGAGCTGTTCAATTCGGTTCAGAACGATGGAGAGTGGCGAGAAGGGCAGGGCATCGAGCCATTTTTCTCAGCCTTGATTTGGATCAATGCGCTGTCCTGGGCCCGAGACTTAAGCGTGGGGCATCAATCATCCACGAGCAGTCGGAACGGTAGGTCCCTTCAACTCAGCTGGCACTTCGCAAGCTTCCCTTCGCAGCCCTTCGAACGACGGCCGGTCGGGACCGCTTCGCTCAAGACGTCTGAAAGCCGGGGCTCCTGCTGATCGGTCTGCCGGAAAACGGCGGACGCCAGGGACCTGTCCCGCCCGGCTCAGTTGGATGAGGGGATCGGAGCGATGTCAACTTCACGTTGAGAAAGGAAAACAGCCATGTATGCCAACATTCTCGCCGCCACCGACGGGTCGGAGCTCGCCACCCGCGGCGTGAAGCACGCCATCGAACTCGCCAAGCTGACCGGCGCTCGGTTGGCGCTCGTCACGGTGTCGGAGCCGTTTCCCTTTCTTGGAGCCGGCTCGGAGGCCGGCTGGGGCGTGACCGGAGAGGACATCTTGCGGTTCCGGCAGGTCAACGAGGAGTCGGCCCGGCAGGTGCTGGGCGAGGCGAAGCGCCTCGCTGACGATGCGGGCGTTCCGGCGACGACCTTCCACGTCAGCGACGCGAAGCCGGCGTTCGGCATCGTCGACACGGCCAAGGTTCAGGAATGCGACCTCATCGTCGTCGCTTCCCACGGCCGCCGGGGACTGCAGCGGCTGATCCTGGGAAGCGAAACGAACGAGGTGCTGGTGACGAGCTCGGTTCCCGTTCTCGTCGTGCGCTGAGGCGGAGCGTCGGCACAAAGCTTCGCTGGGTGAGGGCGACGTCGGCAGGCTTCCATCATCCAGGCATCGGGATCGCAATTCGCTCACGGGAGCAAACATCATGTCGTACGGCTACAAGAACATCCTCCTCCCGCTTCTTCCGGAAGCGGACGTTCGCGCCTCGCCAAGCCCCGCCACCAAGCTCGTCATCGACATGGCCCGGCGCTTTTCCGGCTTCGTCACCGTCGACTTCTTGTTGCCGCAGTCGGCATGGGTTCCCTACAGCCTCCTGACCGACATGCCGCGCCAGCTTCTAACGGCGGAAGCCAAGCGGCTGGAGGAGGGTGCACAGGCCAGTCTCGACCGCGCGGCCACCGCGATCGCCGATGCCGGAGTGACGGTGGACAAACACCTGATCGCGCTCGACTTCCTAGCACTTCTCGGGCGGGCCGCCATTCGCGCGCAACTCCAGGACGTCATCGTCATGGACGTCGGCAACACGGGGCTGCGGGACGAGCGGGAAATCGTCGAGGCGTACCTGTTCCGCACCGGACGACCGTTGATCCGGGTGCCGGAGGGCGTCGAGCCAGTCCTGCCGCGGCGGGTTCTCGTGGCTTGGGATGGAAGCCTTCCGGCGATGAGGGCGGTGCGCGAAGCACTGCCCATCCTCCAGGCGGCCGAGGGTGTCGAGATCGTCACGGTGAAAGGCGAAAAGGACGTGTCCGACATCGCTCCCGGTGAGAGGCTGTCGGCCTATCTCGGACATCACGGCGTCACGACGCGGCAGACGCGCCTCACCGCACCGCATCGGGACGTCGCGGGATCGCTGCGCAACCATGCTTCCGAGGGGAGCTCCGACATGATCGTGATGGGCGCTTATGCCCATTCGAGGCTTCAACAGGCCGTGCTCGGCGGCGTGACGTCGGCGCTCCTCGATCGCTGCCCCATCCCGCTGCTGCTCGCCCACTGACAAGCGAGAAGCAGCTACCCGCGACGTTCGACCGGCTGACGCGGCCGGTCCGGCTGGCGGGGGATCTACCACGTTGCAGGTCACGATCTCCCTCGCTCCGCATCCTCTCGGGTCGAAGCGCCGGACGTCTTTTCTGGGCCAACTCCTTCGGCTCGCATCGTGCTTCCCCACCGCGCCGGACCGCCCAAATGCCGGGCCGCCACCCGGAGTAGAGGTCGCAGCCAATCTCCATCAACTAAGGTCGTGGAGGGTGCGAAATCACCTGAGACGGCGTCTTCGAGGACCTCTGGCCAACAAATCGTTGTCGTGCTTCGCATCTCCTTGATGTCCGACTTCGTGTCCGTAGAAGCTGCGGGGGACGTGGGGAAATGCAATGAAGCCGACTGACCGTTTCGAAGCCTCTTTAACCGAGGAAGGGCGCTACCGGCTCCTTGTCGAGTCGGTCACCGATTACGCCATCTACATGCTCGACGAGACCGGTCACGTCACCAGCTGGAACGCCGGCGCCCAGCGCTTCAAGGGGTATGCGGCTTACGAGATCCTCGGGCAGCACTTCTCCCGCTTCTATACCCCCGAAGATCGCGAGAGCGCCCTGCCGAGCCGAGCCCTCGACACGGCCGCGAAGGTGGGGCGCTTCGAGAACGAGGGCTGGCGCCTGCGAAAGGACGGCACGCGGTTCTGGGCCCACGTGATCATCGACCGCATCGTCGACACGGAGGGCCGGCTCGTCGGATTCGCCAAGGTCACGCGCGATCTGACCGAGCGCCGCGAAGCGCAGGTCGCGCTGGAGCGCACGAAGGAAGCCCTGATCCAGGCGCAGAAGATGGAGGCGATCGGCCAGCTGACCGGTGGCATCGCTCACGACTTCAACAATCTGCTGGCAGCCGTTCTCGGCAGCCTGCACCTGCTCCGCAAGCGCGTTCCAGACGACCTGCGAGCCCAGGCGCTCATCGACAACGCCGTGCAGGGCGCCGAACGCGGCGCGGCCCTCACGAAGCGGATGCTGGCCTTCGCGCGCCGTCAGGAACTCGTGCCGCAGCCGCTCGACATTCCGGCGCTGGTCACGGGGATGTCCGACCTCCTGCAGCGATCGATCGGCCCGCAGATATCGATCGAGACGCGCTTTCCCATCGCGCTCGACCGCGCGATGGCGGATGGACACCAGCTCGAACTCGCGCTTCTCAATCTCGTGGTGAACGCGCGCGATGCGATGCCGGACGGCGGTACCGTCGTGATCGGGGCCGAGGAGGCAGACGTCGATGCGGACCACCCCGCCAATTTGGAGCCGGGCACCTACATCCGCCTGTCGGTCGCGGATACCGGCAGCGGAATGGACGCGGAAACGCTGGCCCGGGCTTCCGAACCCTTCTTCACCACCAAGGGCGTGGGCAAGGGGACCGGGCTCGGCTTGTCGATGGTCCACGGCCTTGCCGAGCAATCCGGCGGTCGGCTCGTTCTGAAGAGCCGGCTCGGCGAGGGCACCACAGCGGAGCTGTGGCTTCCCGTGGCGGACCGCCTCGCCGAGGTCTTGCCGGAAGCGCCGGCGAGCACGGTCACTCAGGGCGAGCCGTCGGCACGGGCCCGCAAGATCCTCGTCGTCGACGATGACAGCCTCGTTCTCGCCAACACGGCGATGATGCTGGAGGATCTCGGGCACCGCGTTCTGCAGGCGACTTCCGGCAAACGCGCTCTGACGATCCTCAACGCGGGAGAGCAGGTCGATCTGGTGATCACCGACCACGCGATGCCGCAGATGACGGGTTCGCAGCTCGCCGCGGAGATCCATGCTGAGTGGCCCGACATGCCGATCCTTCTGGCCACGGGCTACGCCGATCTGCCGCCGGACGGCGACGGCAAGCTGGCGAAGCTTACGAAACCGTTCACGCAGGTGGATCTGGAGAGCGCCGTCGCGAGGGAGTTCAAGAATCGGCCGTCCTGACCGCGCGCATTCGGCCCAACCGTTGGACCACGTGCCGAGGGCCGCCGATCGATGGCTCGGTCGCCACGAGCGGCGGCAGCGGCGCCGCCCGGCATCTTTTTTCGAAACGGAGTGATCGGGCGCCTCGTGCCGAAAGCCTCGGCGACTGCCGCCGCCATCGGCTCGTCTGACCTTTTTGCAACAGCCGGGAGTGCCGCAAAAGCCTCTGAAAAAGCCGTCCGAGAATCGCTTGACAGGAAAGGCCTCGCCCCGTAGATCACCCCTCACGAGCCGCGGGACACACAGTCGAGCGGCTCACAGCGCGGGTGTAGCTCAGTCGGTTAGAGTGCCGGCCTGTCACGCCGGAGGTCGCGGGTTCGAGCCCCGTCACTCGCGCCATCTTTCTTCTTCAGGAATGGCATCTTGTCGCGGATCATGCCTGGTCCGCTGCGCGGCATCGAAGCCGCACGCGTGGATCGCCTCGCGATCCGCTGACATGTCGGTGCTGCGGCACGTCCGGAACCTTGCCGAATTTGGCTGACGATGCGTGACTGTGGCGAGCGACTCGCGCTTGCTTCGGATTTGGGGACGTTCTAATCCTCGCCGCGCCGGACGGACCGCGCCCGGCCATTCGGCCGCATTGAATTCTCTCTCGCGAGCGCTCAAGTGAGGGGCAAGGGTTTCGGGCTAGCCCGGACACGCGCCTCTCGCGGCATTCGCCATCAAAAATCGGGACGGTTGAGAGTGTCGGAGCTCCTCGCATCCTATCTGCCGATCGTGATCTTCGTCGGCGTCGCCCTGTTCATCGGGCTGGCGCTTCTCGTGTCGCCGTTCCTGCTGGCCTTCAAGGCGCCGGACGACGAGAAGCTGTCGGCTTACGAGTGCGGCTTCGAGGCCTTCGACGACTCGCGCATGAAGTTCGACGTGCGATTCTATCTCGTGTCGATCCTGTTCATCATCTTCGATCTCGAAGTCGCCTTCCTGTTCCCGTGGGCGGCCGCCTTCGGCGACATCGGATGGTACGGGCTGTGGTCGATGACGGCGTTCCTCGGCGTGCTTACGATCGGCTTCGTTTATGAGTGGAAGAAGGGTGCTCTCGAATGGGATTGAGCGACCGTAGTCAGAACCTGCCGCTGCTGGCGCCCGCGACCGACCTCGGTTCCGCGCCGGCCGCCGCGCGCGGGCTCGCCGTGCCCGGCCAAGTGCCGGCGGCGCGCGACCCGTTCGTCACCGAGATCAATGACGAGCTTTCCGACAAGGGCTTCATCGTCACCTCGACCGAGGACCTCATCCAATGGGCCCGCACGGGCTCGCTGATGTGGATGACCTTCGGCCTCGCCTGCTGCGCGGTCGAGATGATGCAGATGTCGATGCCGCGCTACGACGCCGAGCGCTTCGGCTTCGCGCCGCGCGCCTCTCCGCGCCAGTCGGACGTGATGATCGTGGCCGGCACCTTGACCAACAAGATGGCCCCGGCGCTGCGCAAGGTCTACGACCAGATGCCGGAGCCGCGCTACGTCATCTCGATGGGCTCCTGCGCCAACGGCGGCGGCTACTATCATTATTCCTATTCGGTGGTGCGCGGCTGCGACCGCGTCGTGCCGGTGGACATCTACGTGCCGGGCTGCCCGCCGACCGCGGAGGCGCTGCTCTACGGCGTGCTTCTTCTCCAGAAGAAGATCCGCCGCACCGGCACGATCGAGCGCTGAGGGCGAGAACGATATGTGGGCTCCTTCGATCGACGAGATGGCCGACTACGTGGTCGAGGCGCTCGGCGACAAGCTCGCCGGGCACAGCCGCGCCTTCGGCGAGCTGACGCTGACGGTCACGCCCGA
>CANJKV010000007.1 GCA_947474855.1 Aurantimonadaceae bacterium
AGCTTCGGGTCGATGTCGAGGTCGAGCATGCCGCCCTCGCCGCCCGAGACGATCTCCTCGCGGTTGAAGCCGTAGAAGCGCATCAGCCAGTCGGCCTGGTAGAGCCGGTGCTCGCGCATCATCGGCGGCTTGACGAGCGGCAGGCGGCTCGAGGAATCCGGGATCGGCGAGAAGGCGGAGTAGTAGACGCGGCGGAGCTGGTAGTTGCCGTAGAGGTTTTCCGAGCGGCCGAGGATCTGGTCGTCGTCGGCGCCGTCCGCGCCGATGATCATCTGCGTCGACTGCCCGGCGGGTGCGAAGCGGCGCGGCTTGGCGCGGCCCTTCCCGGCATCCGCGGCTTCGCCCTTGGCGTCGTCGATCTTCATGCGCAGGCGACCCATGGCCTGGCGGATGTCGCGCGGCTTCTTCTCGGGGGCGAGGCTTTCCAGCGTCACGTCGGTCGGCAGCTCGATGTTGATCGACAGGCGGTCGGCGTAGAGCCCGGCCTCCTCGATGAGGGCCGGCGAGGCCTCGGGGATGGTCTTCAGGTGGATGTAGCCGTGGAAGTTCTCGCGCGTCCGCAGGAGCTTGGCCACCCGCACCATCTCCTCCATCGTGTAGTCGGAGGAGCGGATGATGCCCGAGGACAGGAACAGGCCCTCGATGTAGTTGCGCCGATAGAAGCTCATGGTGAGCTGCACCACCTCCTCCGCCGTGAAGCGGGCGCGCGCGACGTTCGAGGACGAGCGGTTCACGCAGTAAAGGCAGTCGTAGATGCAGAAGTTGGTCAGAAGCAGCTTCAGGAGCGAGATGCAGCGCCCGTCCGGCGCATAGGCGTGGCAGATGCCCGAGCCTTCGGTCGAGCCGATGCCTTTCGCCTTCACAGCGTTGCGCTTCTCCGAGCCGCTGGAGGCGCAGGACGCGTCGTACTTCGCCGCGTCGGACAGGATGGCGAGCTTGTCGATGAGCGTCGTCTTGGCCATGGCAAGGATATAATGTTCGCTCTTCGTTCAAGCCACACGGATGAGGCGATCACCGGTGGACAAGTGCCGGAACGCGCGAGGTTTTCCTGCGACAAATGCGCCGGGAGGTTGGTCAGAGGTCGGCGCCCTCCGGCAGTCTTCCACCGACGAGCTGAAACTTGGGGCGAACCGTCGGATGGAGAGTGTCGTACAAGTCCACGAGGCTCAGCGAGGCGCCGATCTCCGGCAATTCGATGATATCCGACAAGTCGTCATATCGCTCAACACGCCACTCTCCCTCTGGATCGCGGCGGTAGAGCTTCAACGAGACGATATCGGGCTCGACGAGGGCGATGACGCGGATGTCGGCGTGAGCCCGGTATTCGTCGAGCTTGTCCGTCGCGTCGATCGTCGTGGTGCCTGGCGAACTCACCTCCACGACCAACACAGGCCGGACAGCCGCTAGTGCGGCAGGGTCTGGAGGTCCGCAATCCACGACGACGTCCGGATAGCGGATGCCGCCGAGGCTCGTGCGGACGGCGACGTCGCTCGCCGTGGTTCGGCACCCGCCGCGCTTGGCCTGCGGCGCCAGGGCAACGAGGATGTTGCTCGCGACGACCGCGTGATTCTGCCGTGTCCCGGCCATCATGCGCACGATCCGGCCGTCGACCAGTTCGAAGCGCTCCGACTGGGTCACGACCCAGCGCAGGAAATCGTCGGCGGAAACGCGCTCGTGCTCGGGAACGGCCATGAAGAATCCGCCTGCCTCTTCGTACACGCCCGCAGGATAGGCGCCCCATCACCAGGACGCCACCCGCCCCCTCAAATCCCCGTCTGGGTTTCCCCCGCGTCGATGGCGCCCTCCTTGACCGGTACCAGCGCTTCGATCTGGGCAACGAGCTTGGCGAAGTCGACGGGCTTGGCGTGGTAGTCGTCGCAGCCGGCGGCGATGGTCTTCTCGCGGTCGCCGGACATGGCGTGGGCGGTGAGCGCGATGATCGGCATCCGCGGAATGGACGAGTCGGCGCGGATGGTGCGCGCGGCGGTCCAGCCGTCGAGCACGGGCAGGTTCATGTCGAGGAGGATGATGTCGGGCTGGGCGACCTTGGCCTTCTCGACGCCGTCCTGCCCGTCATGGGCGAGGATCACCTCGAAGCCGCGCCGCTTCAGGCGGCGGGACAGGAAATCCCAGATCTCCTCATGATCCTCGACGAGCAGGATCCGGGTCATGGCTTGGTCTCCACTCTGGCGTCCGCGGTATCGCGCGGCGCTGCGACGTCCGTCGGCGGCAGGTCGCCGACGGTCACTTTCCTTATCTGGCGCGCGAGGCTCCTCAGGTCGACCTCGCCCTTGGCGAGCACCCGGTCGGCGTCCTGGCTGAGATGGGTGCGCTCGTCGGCGGTCAGGTCCTTCGACGTCAACACGAGTACCGGCACGTCGTTCCAAGCCGGCTCGTCGCGCATCACCTTGAGGAAGGCGAAGCCGTCCATCACCGGCATCACGAGGTCGAGGAGGATGAGGTCGGGCACGAGCTCGCGCATGCGCTCCAGGGCCTGCGCGCCGTCCTGCGCGGTTACGACCTTCAGGTTCTCGCGCTCCATCAGCCGGCGCGTGCGCTCCAGCGCGTCCGGATCGTCGTCGACGGCGAGGACATAGCCGTCGGGGTTCGAGCGATAGCGGTCGAGCGCCTTTTTCAGCCGGTTCCACTCGACCGGCTTGACGAGGTAGTCCGACGCGCCGAGCGCGTAGCCGAGGCCCTGCTCGTTGAGGTTGGTCAGCATCACGACGGGAATGTCGGAGAGCGTCGGATCGGCCTTGAGGCGCGACAGCACCGACCAGCCGTCGAGGCGGGGCATGGTGACGTCGAGAAGGATCGCGTCGGGCTTGAGCTGGACGGCGAGCTCGAGGCCCGCCGCCCCGTCGGCGGCCGAGCGCACGATGAAGCCTTCCTTAACGAGGAAGCGCCCGACGAGGTCGCGCATGTGCGGGTCGTCGTCGATGACGAGCACGAGACCGGAAGAGGCCTTGCGCTCCTCGCGCCCGATCGGCGCCTCGTCGCTCGGCACGTCGGGTGCAGCCGCCTCAGGGAGGACCGCCGGCAGGCGGATGATGAAGGTCGAGCCCTCCCCTTCCCGGCTGGAAACCTCGATCGAGCCCCCGAGCATCTCGGAAAAGGCGCGGGTGATGGCGAGGCCGAGGCCGGTGCCGCCGAACTTTCTCGTCGTCGAGGCGTCGGCCTGAGTGAAGCGCTGGAACAGCTTGCCGACCTGCTCCTCGCTCATGCCGATGCCGGTGTCGGAGACCGAGAAGGTCACGACGTCCGGCCCTCCAGACGCGCCCGCCTCGCGCACCGCCCGCAGCGTGATCGTCCCGTTCTCGGTGAACTTCGAGGCGTTCGACAGGAGGTTGATCAGGCACTGGCGCAGCTTGACCTGGTCGGTGTGCATGGTGCCGAGGCTCTCGTCCGCCTCGAGGACGAGGCGGTTGTTCTTCTTGGCGATCAGCGAGTCGACGGTCGAGATGACCTCGGTCACGGTGGCGAGGGCGTCGAAGCTCTCGGCGTAGACGTCCATGCGCTCGGCCTCGATCTTGGACAGGTCGAGGACGTCGTTGATCAGGGACAGGAGGTGGCGGGCATTGCCTTTGATCTTGGACAGGTCGGCGGTCAGCGCCGTTTCGCCCATCTCCTCCAGCTCCTCCTCCATCATCTCGGAATAGCCGATGACGGCGGTGAGCGGGGTTCTCAGCTCGTGGCTCATATTGGCGATGAACTGGCTCTTGGCCCGGTTCGCCGTTTCGGCCGCGTCCTTGGCGTCAGCCAGCTCGCGCTCGGCTTCGCGCTGGAGCGTGACGTCGGTGTTGGTGCCGAACCAGCGCACGACGCGGCCCCGCTCGTCGCGGACGGGAACCGCCTGGCTCAGGAACCAGCGATATTCGCCGTCGGCGCGCCGCAGCGGGAAGGTGTCCTCCCATTCCTCTTCGCCGGACAGCGCCAGCTGGAACTTCGTGACGACCCGTTCGAGGTGGTCGGGATGATGGACCTTGTGCCAGCCGTAGCCGCGCATTTCGTCCAGCGTCGTGCCGGTGAACTCAAACCAGCGCTTGTTGTACCAGAAGATCTCCCCCTTCGGCGTCGCCGTCCAGGCGAGCTGGGGGATGTTGTCGGCCAGGACCTTGAACTGGAGGTTGGCCTCGCCGAGCTTGGCCTCGATGGTCTTGGTCTCGGTGATGTCGGCGTGGGTCCCGATCCATTCGGAGATCGAGCCGTCGTCGGCGAGAATCGGCACGGCGCGCACCAGCATGTGCCGCCAAGCGCCGTCGTGCCGGCGCAGCCGGTGCTCGGTGGCGTAAGGCGTCTGCTCGTGGACGGCCTTGTTCCAGGTCGCGGCGCTGGCTTGCCTGTCGTCGGGATGCACGGCCTCGACCCAGCCGGCGCCGCGATACTCGTCGAAGCTCTGGCCGGTGAAGCGCTCCCAGGCCGGCTGCGGCTCCTCGAAGCTGCCGTTCTCGGCCGTCGACCAGACGATCGCGGCGACCGCGTCGATCAGCGAGCGGAAGCGCTTCTCGGAGCGCGAGAGGCGGCGCTGGGCGTGGTGGCGGCCGGTGGAGTCCATCACCGCGATGCCGCAGGCGCGCTCGCGGGCCGAAGCGTTCGAGATGCCCGCCGCGTTGAGGGGGTAGAAGCTGGCCAGAAGCAGGCGCTCCTTCTCGGCCTCCACGCCGCCGAGCACGAACTCGACGTTGAGCTGCGTGGCGCCGGTGTCGAGCACCTGCCGCACGAGGCGCTCGGCACGCTCGCGCTGGCCGGGGAAGAGCCGCTCCAGCGTGTCGCCCTCGACGAGCGGCACGCGGTCCGCGGTCATCTCGGCCAAACTCTCGTTGATGCGGCGCAGGCGCAGGTCCTCGCCCACGAAGCCGAGCCCGACGGGCGAATAGCGCAGGACGTTGGCGAGCGCGTCGGCGGTGCGCTTGTTCTGCCGCTGGCGCCAAAGCGCGGTCGCCGCGAGAAGCAGCGCCGCCACGGCCGCGACGAAGAAGGCGGTGTTGGCGAGCGTCTCGATGGATCCCGCCCGCCGCGCCAGGAGGGCGCTTCGATCGAAGGAGGCGGCGCGCAGGTCGTCCGCCGCCGCGCGCACGGACTCCATGATCTCAAGCCCGCGGCCGCTTCGCACCAGCGCGGCCGCCGGCTCGAAGCCCTCCACGCGGCGCGCCTCGACCACCTGGCCGGCGAAGTCGACCTGCGCGGCGACCTCCTCCCGGATGCGCGCGAGATCCGTTTCCGGCCGCCCCATCTGCGCGAGCGTCTTGCCCAGCGTGTCGAGAGCGGGCGTCACCGCCTTCACCGCCCCGTCATAGGGACGCAGGAAGGCCTCGTCGCCGGTCAGCGTGAACCCGCGCTGCGAGGTTTCGACGGTGGTGACCTGGAGAAGCAGGGCGGCGAGCTGGTCGCGCAGGGCGATCTCACCGAGCACCGCCTCGCGCCGCTCTCCGTTCTGCCAGGAGGCCCAGCCGTAGGCGACAACGGCACCGAGAAGCGCCAGGCTGCAAAGCACCATTACGATGCGCTGGGGATGACGGCCCATGGGACTCCGGCGACGACTGGCGGGGGACGGCGGCCGGTTCCGGCCGCTTCGCGATGAGACAAACAAGTCTAGGGCGCCGGCGGCGATTTCGCAGATGGCGGCTGCCACGGCGAAGCCGGTGCTTGCGTCCCGCGCCGCGATCCCGGACGATGGGACACCCGGCCCTCCTGGTGCCTTGCGAACGAGACCCCTGCCATGGCGGACATCATTCCCGTCTTCGACGGGCACAACGACGTGCTCCTGCGCCTGTGGATCGAGGGCGAAGGGGCGATCGACCGCTTCCTGTCCGGCACCCGCGCCGGTCACATCGACCTGCCGCGGGCGCGTGCCGGGGGCCTTGCCGGCGGGCTCTTCGCGATCTTCCCGCCCTCGCCGCACGATCCGAGCCTCATCGACCGGATGCCGAAGGGCGGCTACGCCATTCCGCTTCCAACCCCGCTCGACCAAGCCGAAGGCGTCGCCGCGACGATCGGCATGGCCTCCATCCTGTTCCGCCTGGAAGCGGCCTCGAAGGGTGCGCTCGCCGTCTGCCGCTCGGTCGCCGAGATCCGCGCGGCGATCGCCCGCGGCGCGCTGGCGGCCGTTCTCCACGTCGAGGGGGCCGAGGCGATCGGACCGGACCTCGCCATGCTCGACGTCCTCCACGCGGCGGGCCTGCGCTCGCTGGGCCCGGTCTGGAGCCGCAACAACGTCTTCGGCGATGGCGTGCCGATGCGCTTTCCCGCGACCGCCGATCACGGCGGCGGCCTGAGCGAAGCCGGTCGGGCGCTGGTGAAGCGCTGCAACGAACTGCGAATCGTCGTCGATGTCAGCCACATGACGGAGAAGGGTTTTCACGACGTCGCGGCGCTCTCGAGCGCGCCGCTCGTCGCCACCCACTCCAACGTCCACGCCCTTTGCCAGCACAGCCGAAACCTGTCCCACGCGCAGTTCGAGGCGATCCGGGCGAGCGGGGGCGTCGTCGGCCTGAACTTCGCCACGGCCTTCCTGCGCGAGGACGGCTCCATGGATCCGCACACGGCGCTCGACGTCCTCGTGCGCCACCTCGCGGCCATGGTGGAGCGCCTCGGCGAGGACGGCGTCGCGCTCGGTTCGGACTTCGACGGCGCAACCATTCCCCAGGCGGTCGGCGATGCCGCCGGCCTGCCGCGGCTGGTCGGCGCCATGCGCGCGGCCGGCTTCGGCGAGACCCTGATCGCCAAGATCGCGCGCGAGAACTGGCTCTCGGTCCTCCGGCGCACCTGGGGCGCTTGAACGCCCAAGGCGCGGGCAAACCAAGGCCTTGCATAGGGAAACGGCGCTGGATAGCCTTCGCGTGATTGCGGCGCAGGGGCGATTCACCAGGGTCGTCCCACCCCTGCGGCCGGACCCGACGAACAAAGGCTCTTCCCATGTCGACCTTCGCCCGCCGCACCGGAACCGCCTCCCGCCTCGCGCTCGGGACCGCGCTCGCCGCCCTGGCGCTCCTCGGGGCCGCGCCCGCCGTGCTCGCCGAAACGCCGGCCGACACGCTGGTGATCGCCAACGGCATCGACGACCTGATCTCGCTCGACCCGGCCCAGGCCTTCGAGTTCTCTGGCCTCGACCAGATCAACAACATCTACGAGACGCTGGTCGAGATCGACCCGGCGACGCTCCAGCCGGTGCCGGGCCTCGCCGAGAGCTGGACCGTGTCCGAGGACGGGCAGACCTTCACCTTCAAGATCCGCCAGGGGCGGGTCTTCGCCTCCGGCAATCCGGTAACGGCCAAGGACGCGGCCTTCTCGATCCAGCGCGCCGTCCGGCTGAACCAGTCCCCGGCCTTCATCCTCACCCAGTTCGGCCTGACGCCGGAAAACGTCGAGCAGACGGTGACGGCGCCGGACGACCAGACGCTCGTCCTGAAGCTCGACCGCCCCTACGCCCCGACCTTCGTCACCAACGCGCTCACCGCCGAGGTCGGCTCGGTGGTCGACATGCAGACGGTGATGGAGCACGTCGAGGGCGAGGACTTCGGCAATGCCTGGCTTTCGGTGAACTCGGCCGGCTCCGGCCCCTACATGCTGCGCGCCTGGAAGCCCAACGAGAGCGTCATCCTCGAGGCGAATCCGAACTTCGACCGCCCGGTGCCGCTGAAGCGCGTCTTCGTGCGCCATGTCGTCGAGCCCGCGACGCAGCGCCTGCTTCTGGAGAACGGCGACGTTGACATCGCCCGCAACATCGCGCCCACCGACATCGACGCCATCGAGGCGGGGCCGAACACGCACATGCAGACCGAGCTGCGCGGCCAGATCTACTATCTCTCCGGCAACCAGAAGAACGAGATCCTGGCGAAACCCCAGGTGATGGAGGCCATCAAGTACCTCATCGACTACGAGGGCATGGCGAACACCATCGTCAAGGGCACCAACCAGGTCCACCAGTCCTTCCTGCCCCAGGGCTTCCTCGGCGCCATCACCGACAAGCCCTATGCGCAGAACGTCGAGAAGGCCAAGCAGCTCCTGGCGGAAGCGGGCTACCCGCAAGGGTTCGCGATCGAGATCCTGATCCGCAACGAGCAGGAGCGCATCGACATCGCCCAGGCCCTCCAGGGCGCGCTGGCGCAGGGCGGCATCCAGGCCTCGATCCGCCAGACCACCGGCGCCGAGGCGCTGTCGATCTTCCGCGCCCGCAACCACCAGCTGACGCTCCAGACCTGGGGGCCGGACTATCCCGACCCCAACACCAACGCCTCGGTCTTCGCGGCCAACGCCGACAACACCGACGAGGGCCAGCTCACCGGCAACCTCGCCTGGCGCAACGCCTATCCCGCGACCGAGACCACGCCGATGGTCGCCGAGGCCGTCGTCGAGAAGGACGAGGCCAAGCGCCGCGCGCTCTACGAGGAGATGCAGCGCATCTCGCAGAAGTCCTCGCCCTTCGCCATCATGTTCCAGCGCTCCGAGCCGGCCGGCATCCGCGACGGCGTCGAGGGCTTCAAGGCCGGCGGCGCGGTGTCCTCGGCCTTCTACTGGACCGTCACCAAGGGCGGCGCGGCGGCGCAGTAAGCCTCAAGCGCCATGACCGTTCCCGGTCCCTCCCCCGCCGAGATCGCGCCGCCCGGCGCGCCCGGCGGGGGGCTCGCATTCCCCCGCATCCTCCGGCGGTCGGCGACGACGTTCGGCACGCTCCTCGTCACGCTCTTCGGCCTCCTGCTCGCGACCTTCCTGATCGCCCGCGTCGTTCCGATCGACCCGGTGCTCGCGATCGTCGGCGACCGGGCGACGCAGGCGCAGTACGAGGCGGCACGCGTGGCGCTGGGCCTCGGCCGGCCGCTCTGGGAGCAGTTCATCGCTTACGCCGGCGACGTGCTCACGGGCGACTTCGGCCGCTCCACCCTCACCTCCCGGCCCGTCCTCCAAGACGTCGCCGGCGCCTTTCCCGCGACGCTGGAGCTGGCGACGCTCGCGACCCTCCTCGGCGTCCTCGTCGGCATTCCGGCCGGCGTCGTCGGCGCGACGCACCAGGGGCGATGGCCGGACCAGTTGATCCGCGTCGTCGGGTTGCTGGGCTATTCCGTGCCGGTCTTCTGGCTGGGCCTCGTCGCGCTCCTCGTCTTCTACGGCCAGCTCGGCTGGACCGCGGGGCCCGGCCGCCTCGACACCGCCTTCGAGCTTTCCTACGAGTTCGACGTCACGCCTTATACCGGCTCGATCCTCCTCGACAGCGCCCTGTCGGGCGCCTGGGACGTGTTCGGCAACGCGCTCTCGCACCTCGTCCTGCCGGCCTGCGTGCTCGGCTACTTCTCGCTCGCCTACATCGCCCGGATGACGCGCTCCTTCATGCTGGAGCAACTCGGCCAGGAATACGTCACCGCCGCGCGGGTGAAGGGCGTCTCGGAGGCCCGCGTCGTCTGGGTCCACGCGCTCGGCAACGCCGCCGTGCCCTTGATCACCGTCGTCGCGCTCTCCTACGCGACGCTCTTGGAGGGATCGGTGCTGACCGAGACGATCTTCGCCTGGCCGGGCATCGGCCTCTACGTCACCAACGCCCTCTTCGCCGGCGACTTCAACGCCGTCCTCGGCGGCACCTTCGTGGTCGGCGTCGCCTTCATCCTCCTGAACTTCCTCTCCGACCTCCTCTACCGCATCGTCGATCCGAGGGCGCGATGACGAGCCTCGCGCCCGAGAAGACCGACCTTCGCGCCTGGCTGAACAGCGACACGCCGCGCTCGCGCGGTCACGCCCGCGCCATCGCGCTCTGGGGGGCGCTGTCCGACCTCGCCCGCAATCCGCTGACGGTCTTCGGCGCGCTCCTGATCCTCGCGCTCCTCCTCACCGCCGCCTTCGCGCCGCTGATCGCGACGCACGCGCCGGACGCGCAGAACCTCGCCGGCCGCCTCCAGCCGCCCGGCTGGAACGGCCACCTCCTCGGCACCGACGAGCTCGGCCGCGACATCTTCTCGCGCATCGTCCACGGCTCGCGCGTGACGCTCTCGGTGGTCGCCATCGTCGCGCTCACCGCCCCGCTCTTCGGCCTCCTGATCGGCACCGTGGCGGGCACGCTCGGCGGCTGGACCGACCGCGTCCTCATGCGCTTCACCGACATCGTCCTCGCCTTCCCGCGGCTCGTCCTCGCGCTCGCCTTCGTCGCCGCGCGCGGGCCGTCGATCGAGAACGCCGTGATCGCCATCGCGCTCACCGCCTGGCCGCCCTACGCCCGCGTCGCGCGGGCCGAGGCGCTCACCGTGCGCCGCTCCGACTACATCGCCGCCGCGCGGCTAGGCGGCGCCTCGACGCCGCGCATCATCCTCTTCCACGTCGTGCCGATGTGCCTGTCCTCGGTGATCGTGCGCGTCACGCTCGACATGGCCGGCATCATCCTCACCGCCGCCGGCCTCGGCTTCCTCGGCCTCGGCGCGCAGCCGCCGCTCGCCGAATGGGGCGCGATGATCTCCTCGGGCCGCCAGTTCCTCCTGACCAACCCCTGGGTCGCGACGATCCCCGGCATCGCCATCCTCCTCGTCAGCCTCGGCTTCAACCTCCTCGGCGACGGGTTGCGCGACGTCCTCGACCCGCGGTCGGCCAGGCGATGAGCGCGAACGCTCCGCTCCTCGCCGTCGAGGACCTCCGCGTCACCTTCGACACGCGCCGCGGCCCCGTCGAGGCCGTGCGCGGCATCTCCTTCCAGGTCGGACGCGAGCGCGTCGGCATCGTCGGCGAGTCGGGCTCGGGCAAGTCCATGACAGGCCGCGCCGTCCTCGGCCTCGTGCGCGCGCCCGGCCGCGCGCAGGCCCGCTCCATCCGCTTCGGCGACGCCGAGCTGACGCAGCTCTCCGAGCGGGAGATGCGGGCCTATCGCGGCGCGCGCATCGCCATGGTGATGCAGGACCCGAAATACTCGCTGAACCCCGTGATGACGGTCGGCCGCCAGATCGCAGAATCCCTACGCGTGCACGGCCGGCGATCGGCCAGGGAGATCCGCGCCCGCTCGATCAGCATGCTGGAGGAGGTCGCGATCCGCGATCCCGAGCGCGTCCTCGCCAGCCACCCGCACGAGCTGTCCGGTGGCATGGGCCAGCGCGTGATGATCGCGATGATGCTGGTGCCCGAGCCCGAGCTCCTGATCGCCGACGAGCCGACCTCGGCGCTCGACGTGACCGTCCAGCTCGATGTTCTGCGCATCCTCGACGGCCTGGTGCGCGACCGCGGCATGGGCCTCCTCTTCATCAGCCACGACCTGCGCCTCGTCTCGACCTTCTGCGACCGCGTGCTCGTCATGTATCGCGGCCGGATCGTCGAGGAGATCGCGGCAAAGGACCTCGGCCAGGCCCGCCACCCCTATACGCGCGGCCTTCTCGCCTGCCTGCCGCGCATCGGCGGGGGCGACGCCCCTCTCGCGACGCTGTCGCGCGAGCCCGCCTGGGAGGCGCCGCTGCCATGAGCGCGCCCCGCATCGAGGTCCGCGACCTCACGGTCGTCTTCGAGGGCCGCGGCCGGCGCGTCGCAGCCGTCGACGGCGTGTCCTTCACCGTCGCCCCCCGCCAGTCCTTCGGCCTCGTCGGCGAATCGGGCTCCGGCAAGTCGACGATCCTGCGCGCCATCTGCGGCCTCGCGCCCGTCGCGGACGGCACGATCAGCCTCGACGGCGAGGCGCCGCCCGCCGCCCGCCGCGCGTTCGCGCGCCGCGTCCAGATGGTGTTCCAGGACCCCTACGGCTCGCTCCATCCCCGCCACACCGTCGACCGC
Source organism: Aurantimonadaceae bacterium (assembly GCA_947474855.1). GTDB lineage: Bacteria > Pseudomonadota > Alphaproteobacteria > Rhizobiales > Rhizobiaceae > Antarcticirhabdus. The sequence goes on from CANJKV010000007.1 coordinate 11,731, forward strand.
GTCCTATCCGAGCCGCTGGAGATCCACGGCTTCAAGGACCGCGACGCGCGCATCGCATCGGTCCTCGCCGATGTCGGCCTCGGCCCGGAATTCCGCTTCCGCCTGCCGCACCAGCTCTCCGGCGGCCAGCGCCAGCGCGTCGCCATCGCCCGCGCCCTCGTCACCGAGCCGGACATCCTCCTTCTCGACGAGCCGACGAGCGCCCTCGACGCCTCGATCCAGGCCGAGATCCTGAACCTCCTCAACCGTCTGCGCCGCGAGAAGGGCCTGACCTTCCTGATGGTCAGCCACGACCTCGCCGTGATCGACCACATGTGCGACCGCCTCCTGGTCATGCGGAACGGGCGGATGGTGGAGGAACTGTCGCGGACGAGCCTCGACAGCCGCGCGGTGTCCGCCGACTACACCCGAGCCCTCCTCGTGGCGAGCGAAGGTTTCCGCCGCGGCCAGCCGGCGCCGGAGGCCGTGCCGATCAGCCGGTGATCAGCCCCGTCACGCCGCGCCGGATGAGATCCAGCGAGACGAGGACGAGCAGCGCCGTCAGGGCCTGCCGGAAACGCGCCTCGTTCGTGCGCCTGAGCCAGGCGGTGCCCGCGAGCGTGCCGAGGAAGCCGACGGCGACCATGCCCGCGATCAGGCCGGCATAGGGCGCGAGCGCGACGCCGAGCGACAGGAAGGCGAGCCCCTTCAGGGCGTGCTGGACGGCCGTTATCGCGGCGAGCGTGCCGACGAGCGTCATCCTGTCCGCGAAGGTCTTCGAGAGGACCGCGGCGTTGAGCGGCCCAGTGGCGCCGAAGAACATCGTGAGAAAGGTCGTGCCGAAGCCCGCGACGGCGAAGCCGACCGGCCCGATGGCGGCGAGGCGCGGCAGGCGCAGGAGGGTAATTGCGAGAACGAAGAGGCCGAGCGCCGTCAGAAGCACCGGCTCGGGAAGCGTCACCACGAAGCGGGCGCCGAGAAGCGCGCCGATCGCGCCGCCGGCGAGAAAGGGCGGCACCACGCGCCAGGAAACCGCCCGGCGCTGCACGACGACGCGTCCCACGTTCGAGCCGAGCTGGACGAGGCCGTGCACCGGTATCAGCGCCGCCACCGGCAGGACGAAAGAGAGCGCCGCGAGAAGCGCGAGCCCGCCGCCGAGCCCGAAGGCGGCGGTGAGCGCCGAGGTCGCGAAGCTGGCGAGCAGCATCAGGAGCCCGGTTCCGGGCTCCATGCCCAGGGGCAGGAGCGAAAGGCCGGCGAAGCTCTCCGGGCTCACACGCCCGTCGGCCCGCGCACGCTTTCCTGGGGCGTTTCCTGCGTCAGCGGCCCGCCGCGGGTGAACTGGCCCATCGGGCGGAAGCGCACGAGATAGGTCGGCAGGATCGCGTCGATCGTATGGGGGCGAATATCGAAGGCCTCGAAGGTACGCCCCTCGCGCACCGCCTCGTCGGACACGACGTTGTCGACCTGAAGCTGCACCACCTGGTCCGGCGTCAGCGGCGCGCCCGGCAGGTGCTGCGCGAAGCCCGCGAGCCGGTCGGCGAGACCGAAGGGGATCGAGACGAAGGAGCGCTTGCGGTCGACGACGCGCAGCATCTCCTCCATCATCTCGCGGAAGGTCAGCACCTCCGGCCCGCCGAGCTCGTAGATCCGCCCGCCCGGCACCTCGCCGTCGACCGCCTTTGCGACGGCCTCGGCGACGTCGCCGACGAACACCGGCTGGAAGCGCGTCGCCCCGCCGCCGAGGAGCGGCAGCACCGGCGAGACGCGCGCCATGTTGGCGAAGCGGTTGAAGAACTGGTCCTCGGCGCCGAAGACGATCGAGGGGCGCAGGATGCGCGCGCCCGGCACGGCCGACAGCACGGCTGCCTCGCCCTCCGCCTTGGTGCGGGCATAGTCGCTGCGCGAGCCCGTGTCGGCGCCGATCGCCGACATCTGCGTCACGCCGATGCCGGCCCGCGCCGCCGCTTCCGCCACGACCCGCGGCCCTTCGGCCTGGAGGGCGTCGAAGCTCTGCTGCCCGCTCTCGGACAGGATGCCGACGAGGTTGACGACGTGGTGGGCACCGTCCATCGCCCGTTCCACCGACCAGGGAAACCGCAGGTTCGCCTGGACCGGCATGATCTGGCCGAGATTGCCGTTGGGCTGAAGGTGGTAGGCGAGGTGCGGCCGGCGCGAGGCGACGCGGATGCGATGACCGCGCTTGGCGAGCGCCCGCACGACGTAGCGGCCGATGAACCCGCTGCCGCCGAACACCGTCACCGTTTCTTTCGTGTCGATCGCCATCGATCCGTCGCTCCGCTCTTCTGGCCCCGAAGGCCTCTGAACTGCCCGTGAAACGCCGCTGTCCGCGAACAGGTTCTTGGTCGCCAAACCGCGCCGCCGTCGCCGCCGTTCCCGAGCCGCGGGCGCCCGCACCGAAGCGGCCCGTTCCGTCCGCCTGTAGCCTGTTCGCGCGCCCGCGGGAAGCCGCCGCGAGGCGCCGCTCGCCGTTCCGCGGAGGTCGCCGGATTTTCGCTCCGTCCGCCAATGAGCGCGTTGACTTCCGCCGCGCCCCCGCATAATGGTCCGCCCGTGCCCAGGTGGCGGAATTGGTAGACGCGCACGGTTCAGGTCCGTGTGCCGCGAGGCGTGAAGGTTCGAGTCCTTTCCTGGGCACCAATCCTCTCCCAAGCTGTTGAGCTGGTGAGGTTTTCCGCAAAAACAGAGACTTAGTGCTGCCCGAGTGATACACACGGGTGATACACAATGGTCCTCTGCATGGCGCGTCCCTTCAAGCATCCGAAAACCGGCATGTACTGGCTGCGGCGCCGGGTGCCGGCCGATCTCATCGCGCTCGTCGGCAAGCGAGAAGAGCTGCTGAGCCTTAAGACCAAGGACGCTAGCGAGGCGAAACGCCTGCACGCGGCAGCGCTTGCCGAGCTCGAGGCACGCTGGGACCAGCTGCGCGCGGGCACCGTCAAGCTGAGCGAACGCGAAGCGCTGGAGATCGCGCGCGACCTCTTCGACCGCTGGATCGAGCTCCATCGGGACGAGCCGAGCCAACAGACCCGTTGGCGAACGAACCTGTTCGGGATGCTCTGGCGTTCGCCGACCGCCGAAGAGCTCAGCTTACCCCTGAGCGCGGTCGACATGGATGGCGTCAAGCGAAGGCAGATGGAAGCGCTCGCCTTCGAGGGCGCCGACGCGCTGCTGCAGCGGCGCGGGCTCGTCACCGATGGCGAGAGCCGATCCAAACTGGCGCGGGCGGTGGCTGCCATCCTTCAACGGGCAAGCCTCGCCCTCGAGGCGCAGGCGCGAGGCGACCTGGGCGTGACGTTCGCCTCGGACGAAGGTTCGCTTCCGACCGCGGCCCCTGCACCAAGCGAGCGCAGAAAGGCGTTGACGTTCGACGACGCTTTGAAGCTCTGGACGCTGGAGCGCCGGCCCCGCGATAAGACGCAATACGAGTGGCGGCGCGTCATGAACGAGTTTGCCGCCTTTGTCGGCCATCGCCAGGCCGACCGCCTGACGCCAGACGATTTCATCCGCTGGAAGCAGGCCCTTCTTGAGGCTGGCCGCTCGACGAAGACGATTCGCGATGCCAAGCTCGCTCCGATGCGGGCGATCCTACAGGTCGCGGTTGAGAACCGCCGGCTGAGCGACAATCCGGCCGAGAAGGTGACGGTCACGGTGAAGAAGGTGGCGGCCGAGGCGCGGCGCGACTTCACCGAGGAGGAAGCCGTGACCGTGCTGAAGGCTGCGGCTTTGGAGAAGAAGCCGGTGCTGCGTTGGGTGCCCTGGCTCTGCGCCTATTCCGGTGCCCGCGTTTCTGAGGTGTGCCAGCTGCGTCGCGAGGACGTGTACCAGCAGGAAGGCATCTGGGTGATGCGGTTCTCGGCTGAAGCCGGAGACCTCAAGACCGCCAACTCGGAGCGCATAGTTCCCCTGCACGCCGCCCTGATCGCCTCCGGCTTCCTGACCTTCGCGGACAAAACGAAGACGGGACCGCTGTTTGCCGACGTAAAGCCTGACGTTTTCGGCCGCCGGGGCGGCAACGGCTTGAAGGTCATCGGACGCTGGGTCCGTGACTTGGGATTGACCGATCCTCGCTTGGCACCGAACCACTCCTGGCGCCACCGCTTCAAGACCATGGGCCGTCGTTACGATCTGCGCCTAGACATCGTGGACGCGATGGTCGGGCACGCGCCGAACAAGGTGGGCGACCGCTACGGGGCCCATCCGGTCACCGCCATGCTGCGCGAGATGGAAAAGATACCCAGCCTCGTCCTCGAACCGAGCTGAGGCCCTTCGACGCTGGCGGGAGCAGCGCAGCGGCAGCCATTGCCCCTGCTACACCTCTCGGGGATCGAGCAAGGCGTCGGCAGCGGCCTCGATCTCGTCACGCCATGCGAGGAGGTGAAGCCAGCGCTCCGGGATGGCGGAGGCGCCGTACATCGCACCGGCGATCTGTCCGGTTACGGCGCCGACCGTGTCGGCGTCCTCGCCGAGGTTGACGGCAAGGATCACCGCCTCCTCGAAGCTCGCTGTGCGGGCCGTCGCCCAAAGCGCGGCTTCCAGCGTGTGGACAACGTAGCCCGAGGAGCCGATGGCGTCCCGCTGCTTGGCTCGCCAGCGGCCGGCCGCGATGGCGGCGATCCGGGGATCGCCTGTCCAGGGCCGAGCGCCAAGCGGATCGCCCTCGCCGAGGATCGATCCGCGCAGGATCCTGGCGAAGAGCATGCAGGCCTCGACCGCCTGGGGCGCGCCGTGCGTCGTGCGGCTCGGCGTCGACGTGGCCAGCGTCGAGGCAGGTATCGTGGGCGCCGACGCCGCGCGAGAGATCGCAGCGCGCCATCCCAGCATCGATCCCGCCTCGATCAAGGGCAAAGCGTTCGACATGCTGTTCCGTGAACTATGCGCCACGCAGGCCCTCGCGACGAGCGAGGGTCGCCAAGTGCTGACGCCGTTCGCGTTCGTGTCTGCCCTCGCCGGAGCCCTGCTGGCGGTGGAGCTCGTCAGGAAGGATTCGAACCTGCCCGACACGGGCGGCTGGCATGTCGATCCGTGGCGTGGCCCGGTCGGCCGCCTCAGGCGCCCGATGCCGCGAAACCCCGACTGCGAGTTCTGCTCCAAGCCGCACTTCCGTGCCGTCATCGACGAGTACTGGCCAAGGAGCTGAGTTCCGCACATACTGTGCATCAGACCCCATTATCGGGAAGCGCGGATCGTTCGCGACGCCGCTCTCCTGGGCACCCCGCTCAATACATGTAGCCTGCGAGTGTACCCGTCCTTCGCCCTACGCCGCGGTAGCTATCGCATTCTCGGCGCAGCAGCCGCGCGCCGCTCATCTGCGCTCGAAAGCATGGCCTGACCGCGCCGCAAGGGAGCGCAAAGGGCCGATAGCGGAACGTCGGCTTTTGAGCACTGTGGGCCGAGAACCAGCCGATCGGCAGCCAGGTGCGACGTGGCGTACATAGCTTGAGTGACTGAGTACGGGGAGAGGTGAGGCCGAACGCGCATATTGGAGAAACGGGCAAGAGACGGCGACAAACCGGCAACTCGCCGTAGCGCGACGCTTCCATAAACGGGTCATCGCAACAAGCGATCTGAAGGAGATCGACGATGACCACCCTTTCCCTCGTGACCGGCGGCAGCCGCGGCCTCGGCCGCAACACCGCGCTCAGCATCGCGCGCCATGGTGGCGACGTGATCCTCACCTTTCGCAACGGCGCGGAACAGGCCCGATCCGTCGTCAGCGAGATCGAGGCGCTCGGCCGCAAGGCCGTCGCCCTGCAGCTCGACGTCAGCGACGTGTCCTCGTTCGGCAGCTTCGCGGATGCCGTCCGCGCAGCCCTGTCCTCCACTTGGGGGCGCAACCGGATCGATCACCTCGTCAACAACGCCGGCCACGGCGAGATGGCGAGCTTCGCCGAGACGACCGAGGCGCAGTTCGACGCCCTCTTCGACACGCACGTGAAGGGCGTGTTCTTTCTTACCCAGGCGCTGCTGCCGCTCCTCGCCGACGGTGGGCGGATCGTGAACTTCTCGAGCGGCCTCACTCGCGTGTCCGTGCCCGGCTTCTCAGCCTATTCGGCCGCCAAGGGCGCGGTGGAGGTTCTGACGCTCTACATGGCCAGGGAGCTCGGCAGCCGCGGCATCACCGTCAACACCGTGGCGCCGGGCGCGATCGAGACCGACTTCCTGGGTGGTGCGGTGCGCGACATGCCCGACCTCAACCGGCAGTTCGCCGGCATGACCGTGCTCGGCCGCGTCGGGGTGCCCGACGATATCGGGCCGATGGTGGCGAGCCTTCTCGGCCCCGACAACCGCTGGATCACCGCCCAGCGCATCGAGGTCTCGGGCGGTCAGACGATTTAGGCCGCCGGGCGGCTCCGATGCACGGTTCGAGGCGTCGCCGTACTCCGGCGGCGCCTTTGCGTGTTCATGCATGACCAAGACCACACAGGATGTCCCATGCCCAAGATCTTCATCCACGCGCCGCAGGGCACGTTTGATCCTGCCGCTCGTCAGGCCGTCGCTTCTGCGCTGACAAACCTTGCGCTCGAATGCGAGCGCCTCCCCAAGTCACCACTCGTGACGAGTTCGGTCTGGACCTACTTCGATGACTATCCTGCCGAGGCGGTCTTCATGGGCAATGCGCCCGCTTCGCTCAAGCCGGTCTCGGTTCAGGTCTATGCCCTGGAAGGTGGTCTGGAGGCCGCCGACAGGCGACGGCTCATCGAAGATGCAACGACGATCCTCGCCCCTCACTGCCAAGTGGAAGGCAGCCCGGTGCCAGTCTTTATCGTCATCCACGAGGTGCGGGAAAGCCATTGGGGGTTCTGCGGGCGGAACGGCGACCTCGCCGCGATGCGGGCCTCGCCGCTCGATGCTCCCGCCCTGTGGGATGCCTGAGGCCCCCTCTGTACCCTATTGGCCGACCCGCTCGACGAATGAGAAGGCTCCCGGCCGCGGCCATGGCAGGAAGCCTTTTGCAATCCGGCGCGCGGGAAGCGAGATGACCATCAGGACAAGACCGTCGACCGGGCCTGGGCGGCTAGGGCTGGGCAGTGGAGGACGTAGCGCCCAGCCTGAGACGACCGCGTTGCTGGAAGCTGCGGCGTTCTTGCCCGTTTCTCCGAACCGGCTTGCGAGGCTTCAGGCCGGACGTAAGATGGCGGGATGACCCAGACTCTGCTCGCCGCCGTCCGCCGCTACGCCGACGCCCATGCCGATCCCGCCGGCATCGCCAGGACGCCGGTGCCCGGGCTCTGCATGATCCGCGCGACCCGTCCCAGCGAGCTGCAATACGCGATCAACCGGCCGCTCGTGGCGCTCGTGGTGCAGGGCAGCAAGCGGGTGACGATGGGCAGCCAGACCTTCGACTTCGGCGCGGGCGAGTCGCTCTTGATCGCTGCCGACGTTCCGACCGTCAGCCAGATCACGCGCGCCGATGTGGGCCTGCCCTACTACTCGGTGGTGCTCGAGCTCGACCCCGCCGTGATCGAGCCACTCGCGATGGAGATGCGGGAGGTGCAGGCTTCTATGGGTGGGCCGATCCGGGTCGACCCGACGGAAGACGAGGTCGCCGACGCCGCGTTGCGGCTCCTGCGGGTGCTTGATCGTCCGGCTGCCCTGCCCGTCTTACAGGAGCAGCTCGTGCGCGAACTGCACTTCTGGCTGCTGGCTGGGCGGCACGGCCCGGCGATCCGAAACCTCGGCGTCGCCGACAGCCACGCGCAGCGGATCGGCCGGGCCGTCGCCCTGATCCGCGAGGCTTACGCGCAACCGCTCGGCGTCGAGCGCCTCGCTGAAGCTGCGGGAATGAGCCTGTCCTCCTTCCACCAGCACTTCCGAGCCATCACGTCGCTGTCGCCGCTCCAGTTCCAGAAGCAGCTTCGCCTGATCGAGGCGCGGCGCCTGATGCTGTCGGAAAGGCAGACGGTCAGCAACGCCGCCTATGCCGTCGGCTACGAGAGCGTGCCCCAGTTCACGCGCGACTACGGGCGGCTGTTCGGCGCGCCGCCAGTGCGCGACGTCAAGCAAGCAAAGGAGCGCATGCTACAGGCGGCTTGATCGCCACCCTCATCCCCTCACGCCTGATTGGCACTCGGGGGCCGAAAGCTGTCGGTCCGCTTTCAGGGTATCGAGCGGAAAAGCTGCCCATCTGCTATAAAGCATTCAGAACGGAACCTCTTCCGATCCGCAATGGCCCATTCTTACAAGTGTCGTTGTGCGCTCGTACGTCCGTCTGGCCAAAACAGATCACCCGCCCATGCTCCATGTAACGGTCCCCGCTTCGACCGCTCACGCCGTTGGTTCAGGTGACGTCAGCGAAAAAAGCCGGCATACGCCATGTCGGCCAGGCGTCCAGAGCCGTCATGATCTCGGCCTGCTGGGCGGACGTCTGCCAGGCCGCCAGCCCCGTCGAGACGAGGACCGAGTCGAGGCCCGCCCGCCGCGCGCCGAGGATGTCGTGCTCGATGCTGTCGCCGACGCAGACGACGCGTGCCCGGTCCGGCTCGCCGCACAGGCGCAGCGCCTCTGCGTAGATCTCGGGAAAGGGCTTGCCGAGGCGCATCACGCTGCCCCCCAGGCCCTCGTAGAGGTCGGCGATGGCGCCGGCGCTTGGCACGCTGCGGCCCTGCCAGAGCTTGTGCTGGTCCGGATTGAGGCAGAGGCAGGGAACGGCGCGCGCCGCGGCCGGCCGCAGCAGATCGGCATAGGCGTCCATTGAGACGCGCTCGGCCTCGCTGCCGGAGATCACCACGAGGTCGGCCTCGGCGCCCGACGCCGCCTCCGCCATGCCGAGGCTCGCGCCGAACGGCGGCGCGCCGGCGCCGGCGATCGTCAGGCATCGCCCGCCGGCCCTGGCCGGCGGGCCGGGCCGCCGGAGCACGGCGAGGCCGACGTCGCCGGAGGTGACGAAGTGGTCGAAGAGCTCGCGCGGCAGGCCGAGCGCGGCGATGCGCGTCGCGTTGTAGGCGCCCTCGCGCCCGGAATTGGACAGGATGGCGACGGTCTTCCCGGCCGCCTTCAGCGCCCGGAGTGCGTCCGCCGCGCCCGCGTAGAGCCCTTCGTCGTCGCGAAGGACGCCGAACTGGTCGAGAAGGAAGACGTCGTAGCGCGCCATTAGGCCGGAAAGGCCGATCAACGGTGCGTCGCTCATTCCGGCGCCTCCAGGCGGGACAGGACCAGGGCGGCGGTGCCGACGGCAGCCTCGACGGAACGCGCCGGCAGGAAGGGCACGCCGAGCGAGCGCTCGCGCATCCGCGTCCAGGCCGGGTTGCGCGCGCCGCCGCCGACGGTGCGCAGCGACACCGGAGACGGGGCCCCGAGCTCGGCGAGGCGGCGATAGGCGAGCGCCTCGATGCCGGCGAGGCCCTCGAGGACCGCCTGGAAGAAGACGGCATCGTCGGCGGGGCGCGGCTCCAGGCGCGGAGCGAAGTCCGGGTCGGACAGGGGGAAGCGCTCGCCGGCCTTCAGCAGGGGATAGTAGTCGAGGCCGGTCGGGCGGTCGGGGTCGAGCCGGGCGGTCAGCGCGTCGAGGCGCTCGTCGCCGAACAGCGCGCGGATCACCGCGCCGCCGGAATTCGAGGCGCCGCCCGCCAGCCAGGCGTCGCCGACGCGGTGGCTGTAGATGCCGTAGGCTGGGGCGTCGACGGGGCGGTCCGAGGCGAGCTTGACGACGAGCGTCGAGCCGAGCGCCGTCACCGCCTCGCCCGGCCGCGCCGCGCCGGTCGCCAGGAACGACGCGCAGCCATCCGTCGTGCCGGCATGGAGCCGGCACGCGGCGGGCAGGCCGAGCGCGCGCGCCGGCGCGCCGGCGAGACCGAGCGGCGCGCCGGCGCGAACGACCCGCGGCAGCCGGGCGCGGTCGAGCCCCGCTGCCTCGATCCAGTCCGGCCAAGCTTCCGCGGCGAGGTCGTAGCCGGTCTTGAGGGCGTTGTTCTCGTCCGTCACCGGCGCCGCGCCGGACAGGCGCATCAGGATCCAGTCGGCCTGATGGACGACCCGCGCGGCACCCGGCGCACGCGACAGGTGGACGGCACGGGCGAGGCCCGAACTCGCTCCCCGCGCCGGGCTCGAGGTCGGCGCCGCGGCGTCGACGGCCGCCACCACCGTCGCGTCGGGACAGGGGTCGTTGTACATCAGGACGCCGCCGACCGGCGCGCCGGCATCGTCCACCACGAGCACCGTGCCGGAGGTGCCGTCGACGGCGAGGCCCCGCACCCCGGCGAGCGGACAGGCGGCCGCGAGGTCCGCGAGGCAGGCGGAGACGCCGCGCCACCAGGCCGCGGGGCTCCGCGTTCCGGCGGCATCTGCGAAAGGCGCGGCGGCGAAGCCGACGAGGTCGCCCGCGGTGTCGAGCGCGGCAGCCCGTACCCCGCTCGTGCCGAGGTCGAGCCCGACCGCGACCGCAGCCCCGCTCATCGCGCCGCGGCCTGCGGGGCGGCGCGGTCCAGCGTCTGGCGGTACTGCTCGGCCTCCCAGTTCAGGAGGGCGTGGAGGTCGGCGGGCCCGAGCGGCACGAGCGGCGCTTCGGCGGGGACGCGCCGTGCCACCTCGGCGAGGCAGCGCACCATGGCCGCGCCGCCGGGGGTGAGGGTGCGGGACTGAAGCACGCCGCGACCGGGCACGAGAACGAGGCGCGGCGGCTCGGCCTCGGCCGCAAGGCGGTCGAGGCCGGCGCGGTCCTCGGCCACTCCCACCCGCTCGCCGAGAAAGATGACGTGGTCGGGATAGAAAGCGCCGGCGGTGGCGAAGCGCAGGGCCGCGGGCACGAGCGCCGGGGCGTGGGCCGCATCCTCCTCGGCCGGCTGCCAAGGCGAGCCTGCCGCGAGCGCCTCCAGGGCCGCGCGGTCCGGCGCGGGCGCCGGCGCGGGCGGAACGGCGAGCGCCGCCGTCACCGCCTCGATGCGCGCGGCCACCTCCTCGACGCTCTCGCCGCAGACGACGAGGCCGTGGTTGAACAGGACCAGGACGTCCGGCCGCTCGCCCATGCGCTCGTCGATGGCCCGCGCGAGCGGCGTTCCCGGCCGGCGATAGGGCACGCTCGTCCAGGCGAGGCCGGGAAGAGCGTCCAGGCGCTCGGCGATCAGCGCCTCGCGGTCGGCGCGCACGGCGAGCGCGATCGTGTCGACGCAATGGAAGTGAGCGACGACCCGCTGCGGCAGGACGGCGTGGAAGCTCGTCTCGATCGAGGGGCGCAGTCCCGCCGCGTTGCCTTCGGCGAGCACGAAATCCACCGCCGTCTCGGCCCGCGGATCGTTCTCGCGCAGAGCACGGGCGAGCGGCTCGAGGCGCACCGGAACGGTGATCGGGCGCGCCTCCGCCTCCGCGAGCCAGGTGCCGGAGGCCTTCACCCACATCACCCCATCCTGCTTGATCGAGGTGTTGCCGCCGGCACCCTGCGTCCGGCGGATGTCGCGGCCGAGACGGGCGGAGAGAGCCAGGAAGGCGGCGAAATCCTCGGGCGGCGGCACGGCGTCCGGCAAGGGCATGTCACGGTCCTCCATGGATCTCGCTCGGACCTCGTGAATGAGTGATATCGAGCAAACAACTAGGCGAAATGATCATCATGCGTCAATGCTGCAGTTGCGAAGGGGCGCATACTTGCAAATCAGCTCGACAGATGATTATTCTCGCTCATCGACGCGCAAGAGGCAGGGAGGCAATCTTGAGCGATCACGAGCGCCATCGCCTGATCACCGAGTTCCTGCGCGAGCAGCCCTTCGCCTCGGTGCGCGACCTTCAGCTCCATCTCGGCGTTTCCGCCGCGACCGTGCGGCGCGACATCGACAAGCTCCACAGCTTCGGGGTGGCGCGGAAGGTCTATGGCGGCATTTCCGCCGCCGAGACGCCCGGCGCCGGCCGGCTTTCCGCACGCCCCTACGACGAGAACCGCGACATGGCGGTGGAGGCCAAGCGCGCCATCGCCGCCTTCGCCGAGACCCTGGTGCGCGACGGCGATTCGATCATCGTCCATGCCGGCACGACCTGCTTCGAGCTCGGCATCCGGGTCGCCCGGCGGCCGGTCAGCCTCTTCACCAACTCCATGCCGCTCGCCGCCGCGCTCGGAGCGGGCGGCACCTGCCACCTGACGGTCGCCGGCGGCATCCTCTACCGCGAGCCCGGCATCATCCACGATCCGACGGCCGGCGCGCCCGACGTCTTCGCCTCGCGCTTCTTTCTCGGCGCACAGGGGATCGGGCCGGAGGGCGTGCTCGAATCGCATCCGCTCCTCGTCAAGGTGATCGGCGAACTCTCCTCCTGCGCCGACGAGATCGTGCTCCTCGCCGACAGCCGCAAGTTCGCGATCCAGCCCCGCAACGTCGCCCTGCCCTTGTCGCGCGTCTCGACGCTTGTCACCGACGAGAACCTCGCGGACGCCGACGCGCAGATGATGGAAGCCGCGGGCATCTCCGTCGTCACCGTTCCCGCCGGTTCCGCCAGCGCGGGAGAGGCGGCATGAGCGCGGCGCGGGATCCGGTCGCCGTCGTCGACCTCGGCAAGACGAACTCCAAGCTCTTCGTGGTCTCGGCCGAAGGCGCGATCCTGTCGGAGGCGCGCACCCGGCCGGTCTGGCGCATGGCCGACGGCTTCTCCGTCCTCGACGACGCCCACCTCCACGGCTGGATCCTCGAAAGCCTCGGCGAGGCGGCGGAAGCTCACGGCGCGCGCCGGGTCATCGTGTCCGGCCACGGCTGCACCTTCGCGCTCACCGACGGCGACGACCTTGCTCATCCCGTCCTCGACTACGAGCAGGAGCCCCCGGCGGACATCGCCGCCGAGATCGACGCGCTGGCCCCGCCCTTCGCCGAGACCTTCTCGCCGGCCCTCCCGCTCGGCTTCAACTACGGCCGGCACATGCTCTGGCTGGAGGCCGCGCGCCCGCAAGCCTTCGCGCGGGCCGACGCGATCCTGTCCTATCCGCAGTTCTGGTCCTGGCGCCTGTCGGGCGAGAAGGTCTCCGAGGTGTCCTATCTCGGCTGCCACTCGCATCTCTGGGCGCCGCTCGAACACGACTATTCGAGCCTCGTCGATACCAAGGGCTGGCGCGCCAAGATGCCGCCGCTGGTTCCCGCCGGCCAGGAGATCGGCGCGCTGGAGATCGGCCTCCCCTCCGGCGTCTCGGCGCGGATCGCCGTCCACAACGGCGTCCACGACAGCAACGCCTCGCTCGCCTTCCACCGCGCGCAGCGCGAAGGGAGCTTCACCCTCGTTTCCACCGGCACCTGGGCCATCGTCTTCAACCCGGACTGCCCGCTGGAGCGCCTCGACGAGCGGCGCGACATGCTCGCCAACGTCGCCGTCGACGGGCAGCCGGTGCCGACCATCCGCTTCATGGGCGGGCGCGAGTTCGATCTCGCCTCCGGCGGCTGGCAGGGGCCGATCGGCCTCGACGCGGTGGCGTCGGTTCTTTCGTCGGGCGCGATGGCGCTGCCGTCCTTCGCGCCCGGCGGGCCGATGCCGGGCCATGCCGGGCGCTTCGACGGTCCCCCGGTCGAGGGGGAGGTCCGCGCGGCCGCGGCGCTCCTCTACGTCGCGCTGATGACGGACCTCTCGCTCGACCTCATCGGGTCCGCGAACCCGATCGTGGTCGACGGGGGCCTCGCCCGCTCCGACCTGTTCCCGGCGCTCCTCGCCGCTCTCCGCCCCGGCCAGCCGGTGCTCGCCAGCGCCAACGCGGAAGGCAGCGCGCTCGGCGCCGCCCGCCTCGTCTTCGACGCGATCGGCGTGCCCGCCACCCGCGATCCCGGCCGCCGCGTCGCGCCGGCCGGGCTGCCGGGCCTTGCCGATTACCGTGCCCGCTGGCGGGCGCTCGCTGACGCGATGGGAGACCCGCGATGACCGCCGCCCCCGCGCCCGTTTCACCCGCCGCCCCGCGCCTCCTGGAGATGCGCGGCATCACTAAGACCTTCGGCGCGGCGCGGGCGCTGTCGGGCGTATCCTTCGACGTCGCCGCCGGCGAGGTCCACGCCCTCATGGGCGAGAACGGCGCCGGCAAGTCGACGCTGATGAAGATCCTGTCCGGCGCCTACCGCGCCGATCCCGGCGGCGAGATCCTCATCGACGGGCGCCCCGCGCCGATGGGCGATCCGATCGCCTCGCGCGCCGCCGGCATCGCGGTGATCTACCAGGAGCTGTCGCTCAGCCCGAACCTGTCCGTCGCCCAGAACATGTTTCTCGGCGCCGAGCCGCGCCGCTTCGGCCTCGTCGACCGGGCCGGCATGCGGCGCCTCGCCGAGCCGATCCTCAGGCGCCTCGGAATCGGCTTCTCGCCCGACACGCAGGTCGCCTCGCTCTCGCTCGGCGAGCGGCAGATGGTCGAGATCGCCCGGGCGCTCACCACCCGCGCCCGCATCATCGTCATGGACGAGCCGACGACCTCGCTGACCTCGCGCGAGACCGAGCGCCTCTTCGACGTCATCGCCGGCCTCAAGGCGGATGGAATCGCCACCGTCTACATCAGCCACCGCATGGAGGAGGTCTATCGCCTCGCCGACCGCGTCAGCGTGCTGCGCGACGGCGCCTCGGTCGGAACCCTCGACCGGAGCGAGCTGTCGGCCCAGCGCCTCGTCTCGATGATGGTCGGGCGCGACCTGTCCTCGTTCTACAAGAAGGAGCACCGGCCGCCTTCGGCGACGCGGCGCGCGGTCCTGTCGGTGCGCGGCCTGTCCGACGGCCGGCGCGTCCACGGCTGCTCCCTCGACGTCCATGCCGGCGAGGTGCTGGGCATCGCCGGCCTCGTCGGGGCGGGCCGCACGGAGCTCGCCCGCCTGATCTTCGGCGCGGATGCGAGAACCGCCGGCACGGTCTCGCTCGACGGCCGGGAGCTCGCGATCCGATCCCCCCGCGACGCGCTCGACGCCGGCATCGCCTACCTCACCGAGGACCGCAAAGGGCTCGGCCTCTTCCTCGACATGTCGATCTCCGACAACGTCAACATCGGCGTCCTCGGCAAGGACGCCAAGCCCGGCGGCGTCCTCGACTTCGTCAAGGCCAGGGCCCGGGCCGACAAGGCGATCCACGACCTGTCGGTCCGCACCCGCTCGGCCGCCCTCAACGTCGGCGCGCTGTCGGGCGGCAACCAGCAGAAGGTGCTGCTCGCACGCCTTCTCGAGGCCGAGCCGAAGGTCGTCATCCTCGACGAGCCGACGCGCGGCGTCGACGTCGGCGCCAAGTCCGAGATCTACCGCATCGTCGACGCGCTCGCCGCGCGCGGCATCGCGATCCTCGCCATCTCCAGCGACCTGCCGGAGATCATCGGCATCGCCGACCGCGTCCTCGTGATGCGCGAGGGACGGATCGCCGGCGAGGTGTCGGCCGCGCCAGGACGGCCCATCGACCAGGAAACCATCATGGCGCTCTCGACGGGCGGCGTGCCCGAGGCCGGCGCGCGGCCGGAGCTCGGGCCAATCGGAGGAACCCCATGACCGCCACCGACAGCGCCGCCTCCGCCGCGCGCATGGACAAGGCCCGCTTCCGCTCGGCGATGACCGCGCTCGGCATGCTGCCCGTGCTCGTGATCCTTGCGGTCGGCTTCCACCTCCTGTCCGGCCGGTTCCTGACCGTCAACAACCTGTCGATCGTCACCCAGCAGGCCTCGATCAACACCGTGCTCGCCGCCGGCATGACCTTCGTCATCCTCACCGGCGGCATCGACCTGTCGGTCGGCTCGATCCTCGCCGTCGCCGCCATGGTCGGCGTCATCGTCTCGCTCTGGCCCGACTTGGGGCTGCTCGGCATCCCGGCCGCGATCCTCGTCGGCCTCGCCTGCGGCCTCGCCAACGGCGTCGTCATCGCCTTCCTGAAGCTGCCGCCCTTCATCGTGACGCTGGGCTCGCTCACCGCCGTGCGCGGCCTGGCGCGGCTGCTGGGCGGCGACACCACCGTCTTCAACGCGGACCTCCCCTTCGCCTTCATCGGCAACGGCACGCTTTTCGGCGTGCCCTGGCTCGCGATCATCGCGCTGGCGACGATCCTCGTCTCCTGGTTCATCCTGAAGCGGACCGTGCTCGGCACCTGGATCTACGCCGTCGGCGGCAACGTCGAGGCGGCGCGGCTGACCGGCATCAAGGTCTCGCTCGTCCTCCTCTTCGTCTACGCCATGTCTGGGCTGCTGGCGGGCCTCGGCGGCGCGATGTCGGCCGCCCGCCTCTACGCCGCCAACGGCCTCCAGCTCGGCCAGGCCTACGAGCTCGACGCCATCGCCGCCGTGATCCTCGGGGGCACGAGCTTCGTCGGCGGCGTCGGCTCGATCTGGGGCACGCTGATCGGCGCCCTCATCATCGCGGTCCTGTCCAACGGCCTGATCCTCGTCGGGGTGTCCGACATCTGGCAGTACATCATCAAGGGCCTCGTCATCATCGTCGCCGTGGCGCTCGACCGCTACCGGCTGGGGGGCCTCGGCCGCACCTGAAGCCCGCCGCATCACCCGCTTTCCGCGCCGCTTGGGCGCCGGAGAAACCCTGACGCGCCGCCAACAACCGGCCGCAGATCCACCTGGGAGGAGACCTGAAACCCATGCGCATCCTGAAGACACTCGCCGCTGGCGCCGCCCTTCTGGCCCTGGCCGCCGCCACCCCGGCTTCCGCCAAGGAGCTCCAGAAGATCGGCATCTCCGTCGGCCTTCTCGGCAACCCCTTCTTCGTCGCCACCATCAAGGGCATCGAGGACCGCGCCAAGGAGATCAACCCGAACGTCGAGGTGATCTCGGTCTCGGCCGATTACGACCTCAACAAGCAGGTCTCGCAGATCGACAGCTTCGTCGCCGCCGGCGTCGACATCATCATGCTGAACGCGGTGGACGCGCAGGCCATCGCCCCGGCGGTGAAGAAGGCGCAGGACGCCGGCGTCATCGTCGCGGCCTTCGACGTCTCGGCGCCCGGCGCCGACGTCACCGTCATGACCAACAACGTCAAGGCCGGCGAGGAGGCCTGCCAGTACCTCGTCGACAATCTCGGCGGAAAGGGCGACGTCGTCATCATCAACGGCCCGGCCTCCTCCTCGATCATCGACCGTGTCCAGGGCTGCAAGAACGTCCTCTCGCAGCATCCCGACATGAAGATCCTGTCCGACGACCAGAACGCGCAAGGCTCGCGCGACGGCGGCCTCGCCGTCATGCAGGGGCTCCTGACCCGCTTCGACAAGATCGACGGCGTCTTCGCCATCAACGATCCGACGGCGATCGGCGCCGAGCTCGCGGCCAAGCAGCTCGGCCGCAACGAGTTCATCATCACCGCCGTCGACGGCGCGCCGGACATCGAGAAGGCTCTGGAGGGCGGCAACTCGCTGATCAAGGCCTCGGCCTCGCAGGACCCCTACGTCATGGCCGGCCAGTCGCTGCAGATGGCCGTCGAGGTGCTGAACGGCAACAAGCCGGCCGAGGCGACGGTGCTGCTCGACCCGCAGCTCATCACCTCCGAGAACCTCAAGGACTACAAGGGCTGGACCGCCGCCCGCTGACGCCTCGGGGAGCCGCCCGGGCGGGCGGCTCCCCTTCCCGCATCATTCCTCGAAGGCGAGGCCTCCCATGACCAAGATCGGCGTGCACTCCTTCGTCTGGAGCGCCGGCTCCTCGCGCGAGGCGCTCGACGCGGTGCTGACCCGCAGCCACGAGCTCGGCTTCGACCTCGTCGAATTCTCCTATATCGACCCCAAGCAGGTCGAGGTCTCCTGGCTTGCCGGGCGCCTGCGCGAGCTGAACCTCGGCGTCGCGATCTCCATGGGCCTGCCCCCGGAGGGCGACGTGTCGAGCGAGGATCCGGCCGTCGTGACGAACGGCGAGGCGATCCTTGACGCGGCGGTCGCGCTTACCCGCGACCTCGGCGGCACCAAGCTCGCCGGCATCCTGTCCTCATCGCACGGCAAGCAGGAGCGCGCCGTCACCCGGCGCGGCTGGAATGCCAGCGTCGCCGCCGTCTCGCGCGCGGCCGAGCGGGCCAAGCAAGCCGGCGTCACGCTGAACCTCGAGATCGTCAACCGCTTCGAGAGCAACATGCTCAACACGGCGGCGCAGGGCCTCGCCTTCATCGAGGCGACCGGCGCCTCCAACGTGTTCCTCCACCTCGATACGTTCCACATGAACATCGAGGAGGCCGACGTCGGCCTCGCCATCCGCCACGCGGCCGGCAAGATCGGCTACGTCCACATCGGCGAGAGCCATCGCGGCTATCTCGGCACGGGCTCGATCGACTTTCCCAAGATCTTCGACGCGCTGGTCGCGATCGGCTGGGACGACGTCGTGACCTTTGAATCCTTCTCCTCGGCCATCGTCGACCGCGACCTGTCTCTCAAGACCGCGATCTGGCGCGACCTTTGGAGCGACAACGTGGCGCTGGCGAACCATGCCCGCCGCTTCATCACGATCGGCATGGAGACCGCTCGCATCAAGGCCGACCTCGTGCGCCAGGCCCATCTCCCCACGACTTAAAAGCGTGCCGATCAGCGAGCCTCGCCATCCTCACGACTGTCGATGGAGTAGGCGTTGCTCACTCCACACTTGTAGGGGTGATGCTCGCCGAGCTTCAGAGGCGGCCTGGGTGCCCTCGGCGAAGCGTCAGCTTTTGGAACCAACCAGAATGCCATGTGACGTCCGGAATGGGCGCTTAGCGGAAGTCTCTCGTCTTTAACCGAATCTCGCCCGCGACGTGATCATGGGGATCGAACATCACCTTCGCCGGCGGCATCCGCGGCGTCGTCCGCGGTTCTTCCGCCTCGTTGACAAGGCCATCCTTGGTCCTGCCCCGCCGCCACACGCTCGCGAACTCCATTGTCAGGTCGCTGAGCAATCGCGCGAGGAGATGCACAACCTCGCCTTCGCGCTGGATGCGTCCGCGTACCCCCATCATCCCGACGCCGAGCACGATCTTACGGTACGCTCGAACACTTCGGTCCAGACTACCAGGTTGGCGACGCCGGTCTCGTTCTCGATGGTGATGAATGAAGCTTGAAGCTGATGCCGATCAACAGACTGGCCAAAGCGGGCGCAGCTGACAGCTGCCGGGCGAGAGGTGCTGACGGCGATCGATGAGCCGAATGAGGCCATGGCGCAGATGGAAGAGGCGCGGAGCCGCGGGCTGCTAGAATAGCCCTCGGCGCAATTGTAGCCAGTTTCGCCGCCGCACCGGATCCTCTGATTTCTCGTCCTCTTCAAAGCGCCGCCAGCCGTAATCATTCCTTCCCAGGCGGCGCCGGCTGAGTCTCCAGTAGCTGCGACTGGTGAGCAGTCATCTCAACATAGCTACTGGAGAGGCTGAGCTTATGTGGCGTGACAATGAACCCTGCTGGTTGCGATTGCCTCATCCCCTACGCGCTGACACGTTCCATCAACCTCTTGATGGCTACTTTGTCCCAGCGGACCAGCGCTTCTTCGTCCGCTCCTCGTAAAAGCAGGGACGAGCTCACCACCACCCCGTTCGCCGTGCGGAGCGCTTCCGCGACGTTGTCCGCATCGATCCCGCCACCGATTAAAATCGGTCGCTTGACGCCGGCTGCCTGAGCCGCTGCGACCTTGCTCAGGCTGTCTGAGAAACTCGATCCCGTGAGGACCAGCGCGTCGGCTCCCATATTCTGCGCCCAGAGGGCTGCCGTCTCGTCGGCGACGGGGGCAAGCGCCTGGCTGGTGCGGTCGTGGACGTCGGCCAGGATGCGGATGTCAGGCCGGCCGATTGAGGCGCGGAAGTCGGTCGCCTCTACCGAGAGGGCATTGCGCAGCCCTTCGGCGTTGACCGAAGCGCCGACAAAGACCTTTAACCGCACGAAGTCGGCGTCGGCCGCGTCCGCGATAGCCAGCGGCGAGATGGCATCATGGGCCTGCACGATGATGCCGAGTGCAACGTCGGGATAGGTGCGCCGGAAAAGGCGACCGAGCGCCGCCATGCGGGCGACGGTCTGAGCCGTTGCCGCGCCCGTCTCTCGCGTTTCGTCCTGGATCTTAATCGCCCGGATGCCGCCCTCGACGAAGACGGCGGCATTGGCGAGGAGATAGTCTTCGTACCAAGCCATAGAGCGGAGGGCACCGCCCCGGAAGGGCGGGAACTGCAGCGCGGCGATGACCGACGGCAGGGAACGAGGGCTCGGCATGAGGCTCTCCAGAGCGGCTTTCGAAAATCAAGGAAGTGCCTGCGTAATGGCGCGCAGATGCGGTATTCTTGCCCGCGAGTCGGGTGAAATCCAGCGGGCGAGCTTTATCACGTGCCTTCTTTGAAAGCGACAGAAAGACAACGTCACATTATCGATGGGCTGAACGCCCAGGGCCGCGTCGAGGTCTCGGAGCTATGCGAAAGCCTCGGCGTCTCCTCCGTCACGGTCCGGGCGGATCTGCTGCACCTTGAGAAGGCGCAGGTACTGCGGCGCATCCGGGGCGGCGCCATCGCCGTGCGGCCGAGCCGCTATGAACGCCCGCTCGACCTTAACGCCTCGCTGCACCACTCCGAAAAGGAGGCCATCGCCTCGGTGGCGGCCGAGATGATCCGGGACGGCGAGACCGTGATTATCGACACCGGCTCGACCATGGCGGCCCTTGCCAAGTTCTTCCCCCGGCATCTCACCGACGTCGCGGTGGTGACCAACGCCCTCAACGTCGCGACGGAGCTGTGCCTCCATCCTGGCGTTACGGTGATCGTCACCGGCGGGACCGTGCGCCCGCAGCTCAACTCGCTGGTTTCGCCCTTCGGAACCCTGCTCCTGTCGGAGATCAACGCCGACGTCGCCTTCATGAGCTGCGCGGGCGTGGAGACGGAGAAGGGCTTCACCAACTCGAACTGGCAGGAGGCCGAGATCAAGAAGGCGATGATCAAGGCCGCCAATCGGGTCATCTTCCTCGCTGACCATTCCAAACTCAGACACGTCGCGACGGCGCGGATCGCCACCCTAAGCGAGGCCGACCTTCTCATCACCGACGCCGGCGCCTCGGGCGAGACGATCAAGGAGCTGCGCGCCGCCGGACTCGAAGTCGCAGTCGCTTAGTTACGTGATGGACCGAAAGGAAAATCTTCGAAAGGCTTTCTTTCGAAGATTTTCCTTGTCTCTGAGCGGCTCGCCGAATGAAAGTGCGGACCTCAAAGTCGGCGCGGCAGCGCGCTCTTTCAGCGACCTGACGGACATCTTTCATGACAACGCACTCCGCCTTTCCGGCCCGGCCGACCGGAGCCGCCGCCCCGCCCGCGTTTGAGCCGATGCTCGACGACATTCGCCGCCAGCCCGCGGTTCTGGCGCAGCTTCTTGACCGAGCGCCCGAAATCGCGGCTTTCGCCGCGGCGCACCTCAGCCTGCCCCCGGGTGGGCGCCTCCACGCATTTGGCAGCGGCGACGGCTGGTTCGCCGCCCGCGCCGCTTTCCACGGCCTCAACGCCCAAGCCGTCAGCGGCCTCGACTTCCTCCTCAACGTCGCACCGAGGCTGGGCGCCGCGGACAGCGCGATCGCCATCTCAATGTCCGGCAACGTCGACCGCACGCTCGAGGGCGCCCGCGCGGTGATGGCGGCGGGCGCAACGCTCTCCGTCCTCACCAACGGCGCCGGCGGTAGGCTCGGCGCGCTCGGCGGGCCGCGCTTCTCCCTGGACATCCCCGACATCGCCCCGTTCCTCTGCGGCACGACCAGCTTCACCGCCACGCTTGCGGCGCTCGGTCTTCTGGCCGGCCGCGACGCAGATCCGTTGCGCGCGGCGCTGCCCGCCCTGCCCGCCTTCATCGAGGAGGCCGACCGCACGTGCCGCGAGCTCGTCGAGGCTGCAGGGACCGGCGCACCGGGTATCCGCTTCCTCGGTGTTGGGCAAAGCGTCGCCCTGGCCGACTATGGCGCGGCCAAGTGCGTGGAGGTGACGACAGTCCCTGCCTGGAGCGACGACATCGAGGAGTTTGCCCACCGGCAATACTGGTCGATGGTGCGCAGCGAAATCGTCGTACTGCTGCCTGTCGACGCAGCGTCGGGCGGCTATGCCGACGCCACGGCCGACGCCCTCGCCCGGCTCGGCACGCCGACGCTGTCAATCGGCCCAGCCGAGGCGGATGCCGGGAAGTCCGCCCACCGCATCTCGACGCCCGGCGCGCCCTCGCTCGCATGGCTCGGCCAGGCCGTCGCGCTACAGCTCCTCGCCTACCGCCTGGGGCTGGCCAACGGCACCGATCCCAACCGCCGCCTGCACCTGAAGAACGACGCCGAGCGCTTCGCCGTTAGCCGGCGGCTGACGCGCCTCAGCCTCCTCGGCACTGGCGAATAGGCCGCCCGGTGACGCGGCGGCGCCTAGCGGTCGTCGGCTACGCCTCGATCGACGAAATCAGCGGCCCGGGCAGCACCGGACTTGTCGAGGCGATCGGCGGCGGCGCGATCTACGCCGCCCTATCGGCGGCGCGGCTCGGCGTCGACGTCGCCCTCCACGTGTCCTTCGGCGCGGACTTTCCCGCCGCTTGGATCGAGCGCCTTGCGGCCCGGGGGATCGACCTCTCGGCAACCCGGCACGTCGACAACCTGACGCGGCGCGCGCGCCTCAGCTACGACTCGGACGAGGAGCGGCAGGCAGGTGCCGACCGGGACGCGGCTTGGCGCCGCGCGACCGAGTCCCTACGGCCGCCGCTTCCGGACGCCGCGGAGCACGATGCCGTCCTTCTCTGTCCGATGCCGCTCGACCTCGTCGCGCAAGCCGTGACGTTTCTGCGTGGTCGAACCTGCATCGTTGCGGACACGAGCGAGATTTTCGCCGCGGCAGGCCCCGCTGCCCTCGCCGCCTTCGACGGAGTGGACGTCTTCGCGCCGAGCCTTGAGGAGGCGCATCGCCTTACCGGCGAGGCAGAGGAGGAGAGGGCCGCGGCGGTGCTCGCAGCCCGATTTCCCCTTGTCGTCCTCAAGCGCGGGCGCCGCGGCCTGCTCCGCCTCGAAGGATCGGCGAAGCTCGCACGTCCTGTCGACATTGTCGCAGCGATCGACCCGACCGGCGCGGGCGACGCAACCGTCGGCGCACTCGCGACTGCCCTCATCACCGAGTCGGATCCCCTGCGGCAGCTGGAGGTTGCGGTCGAGGCTGGCCGCCTCGCGGTCAGCGCACAGGGACCAGCGGCGCTCGGCTGGTAAGGCCACAAACGAAAAGAGCCTGAACTTTTATCGAAAGCCGATTTCAATCAACTGAAAGCAAGTTGCGAGCGCTCGCCGCCTACTTTGGAGTCACGCCGAATAGCCGATCCAACACGTTTCCAAGGCAGAAAGCGCGCGTTAGGCGCATGACCCGCCGAGTTTTTGCGCAGCTCCGATCATCCTAACCTGTCTTTCTTTCTCTTTCTTTTGGCGATCTGGAATAATTTTCGATTGCGTCCTGGCTTCGAATGGCTCTAGCCTCGCGGCACAGATTTTGGACAGGGTCAGCCTTTGATCAGGAAGTTGACGGCACGATGGGTTCTCGGCTTCGACGGACGCGATCACGTCCTCGTCGAAGGCGGCGAGGTCGTCGACGACGGCGACCAGATCGTGTACGCCGGCCCCGCGACCAACTCCCCCGCCGACCTCATCGAGGATCACGGCCAAGCACTCATCGCGCCAGGCTTCGTCGACCTCAACGCGCTGGCCGATGTCGATACGACGATCCTCGGCTTCGGCAACCCCGCGTCCCGTGCGGCCAAGGCCGTCAGCCGGTCCTATGCGGAGACGCAGCGCCGCGACGTTTTGACAGCGGAGCAGCAGCTCGCCTCCGCCCGCTTCGCCTTCTCCCAGCTGCTCCTGTCGGGCACAACCACCGCGCTCCCTGTCACCTCGCTCCTGTTCAGGGAATGGGCCGAAAGCTCCGAGGAGTTCGACTCCGTGGCCGAGCTCGCCGATGCGCTCGGCATCCGCCTTGTTCTCGGGCCGAGCTACCGCTCGGCGATGAACGTCGTCGAGGCGGACGGTAGCATTGGCCAGGTCGAGCGCCTTCAGGACGGACAGGCGGGCCTCGAGAACGCCATCCGCTTCGTCGAAGCCTGCACAGGCAAGGGTCCGCTCGTCTCGGGCCTCCTCGTGCCCTCCACCATCGAGACCTGCTCGGACGACCTCCTTCTGCGCACGGCCGCCGCCGCCCGCGACCTCGGCGTGCCCTTCCGCCTCCATTGTTGTCAGTCGCGCAGCGAGGCCGAACTCGTCTGGCGGCGCACTGGCCGCACCTCGATCGGCCATCTCCGGCATCTCGGCCTTCTAGACAATCATGCTCTGCTGCCTCACGCGGTCGATCTCGGCGGTCCGCAGGCTCGTCCGAATCTCATCGAGGCCGATATCGCCGCGCTCGCTGGTTCCGGCGCAACGGTGGTGCATTGCCCACTCGTGATTGGCCGCGGGGGTCGGCGCCTCGACTCCTTCGCGCGCCTGCGCGACCAGGGCATCCGCATCGGCCTCGGCACGGACACGGCGCCCCCGGACATGCTGATGAACCTCCAATTCGGCCTCGCCATGGCTCGGACGATCGACGGCGGCGCAACGGGGCCGGCCGACCTCTTCCGCGCAGCGACGGTCTGGGCCGCCGAGGCGATCGGCCGGCCGGACCTCGGCCGCCTCGCCCCGGGTGCCAAGGCTGACATCGTGGTCTGGGACCTCGCCGCGCCTGCCGTGCAGCCGGTCTTCGATCCTGTCGCGGCGCTGTTCCTGATGCCGCCCGGAGGGCGCGCCAGCGCCGTCTACGTCGGCGGCCGCCCCTCGGTGATCCAGGGCCGCCTCGCGGCGTCGGCCAGCAGCGTGCCGGATGTCGCAGAAGTCGAGACCATCAAGGCCGCCCTCCTCGACAGCTTCGCCGAGCGCCACCCGCAGGGGCACTCCTGGCAAACCCTTTTCCCACCCGCCTTCACGCCAACAAACTTCGGTTCTCCGTCGGCGTGACGGCCCTACTCAAAGGCGACGAGCGATGACATCAATGCGTGGTGCTTGGACAAGACGCCTCTTCCTGTTCACCAGCCTAACGGTGGCTGCCGCTCTGGGCGCGCCGGCTGCCGGCCACGCGCAGGGTGCGCCCCCCGTGGTGATCGCCTCGTCCGAAGACGTGATCAGTCTCGATCCGCATCTTCTCGACTCGAACAATCCGACGGGCTCGGTGATTTGGTCGATCTTTGACAGCTTGGTGCGGCGCGCTCCTGACGGCTCACCTGTGCCGCGCCTCGCCACCTCCTGGGAGCGGGTGGACGACGTCACCTGGCGCTTCAAGCTGCGCGACGACGTGACCTTCACCAATGGCGAGCCGTTCAACGCCGAGGCGGTGAAGGTCAACTTCGCGCGCATGGACACCGCGCCGTTCAACACGCTCCAGCAGCTCCACGACCAGACCGGCCTCAAGGAGGTGCGCGTCGTCGACGACTACACGATCGACCTCGTCACCGAGGCGCCGACCGTCAATATGCTGTACTGGCTGGCCGAGGCCTTCATCGCCGCGCCGAAGTACATCACCGACACGCCTCCGGACGAGGCGGCGGTCAAGCCGGTCGGCTCCGGCCCCTACAAGCTCGGCTCCTGGTCCCGCGGCGACCGCCTGACCCTCGTGGCGAACGAGTCCTACTGGGGTGAGCAGCCCAGCGCCAAGGAAGTTGTCTTCCGCGCCATTCCCGAGATGTCCTCGCGCATCAACGAGCTGAAGGCGGGCACCGTCGACGTCGTTGTCGGCATCACCCCCGACGTCGCCGGCGAGGTGACCTCCGACGTCAGCGACGTCGTGATGAACGAGGGCCTGCGCAAGATGCACATGGGCATCTCGCTGAACGGCGAGCAGCCGGCCCTGAAGGACCCGAAGGTGCGCCAGGCGCTGAACCACGCCGTCGACGTTCCCCTGATGATCGAGCAGCTCCTCGGCGGATCGACCTCGCAGCTGACGTCCATCGTCAACCCGCCGAACAACAACCCGGCGCTCAAGCCCTTCGCCTACGATCCCGAGAAGGCCAAGGCGCTGCTGGCGGAAGCCGGCTTCGCCGACGGCTTCCCGCTGACGATCCAGTATTCGACGCGCTTCGCCGGCGGCAAGGAAGTGTCCGAGGTCGTCGCCTCGTTCCTCGAGCCGCTCGGCATCACCTCGACGATAGAGGCGGTCGAGCTCGGCCAGTTCCGCAAGGAGCTCTCGGCCGCGAGCCTCAAGGGCATCTACTTCCAGGGCTGGGCCGCGCTGATCAACCCCTCGGTCGAGCTCGTGATCCTGACCTGCGGCCACGTCGACAACTCCAGCGGCTACTGCAACCCGGACTACGACAAGCTGGTCAAGGAAGCCTCGCAGACGCTCGACGACGAGAAGCGCAAGGCGCTCGAGTTCCAGGCCCAGGAGATCGTCTGGAACGACGCCCCCTGGCTCTACCTGTGGCGCCTGCCGAACGTCTTCGGCATCTCCAAGCGCGTCGCCTACGACTTCCGCGCCGACAACTACCTTGAGCCGTACCTCATCACGGTGAAGTAGCCCGAGACTGCTCCTTCGCGGCCCCCGGCGATTCGGCCGGGGGCTGCCCCATTCCAAGTTCAAGCGATCCCCTCCTCCATGTCGCGCTACCTCGCCAAGCGTCTCTTCATGGCCGTGCTGGTGCTCTTCGGCGTCTCCTTCGCCACATTCATCGTCGGCCACCTGACCGGCGACCCCGTGGCGCTGATGGCGCCGGAGAACGCGCCGCAGGAGGCCAAGGACGAGCTGCGCCGCCATCTCGGCCTCGACCAGCCGCTGCTCACGCAATATGCGCGCTTCGTCGGGCGGGCGCTGACCGGCGACCTCGGCCACTCGTTCGTGCAGGGCACCAGCGTCGCGGGCCTCGTGGCCGAGCGCCTGCCGGCCACGCTCCAGCTCGCCTTCGCTGGCTTCGTCCTGTCCCTCCTCATCGCGATCCCGCTCGGCATCATCGTCGCGCTGAAGCGCAACACGGTCTGGGACTTCGTCGTCACCGCCCTCGCCATGGTCGGCCAGTCGGCCCCCGGCTTCTGGATCGGCCTCATGCTGATCGCGGTCTTCGCGGTGGAGCTGCGGCTCCTGCCGGTCTCCGGCTACGGCGGCTTCGCCTATCTCGTCCTGCCCGCCATCACCCTCGCCCTTCAGTCGGCGGCGCGGCTCACCCGCCTCGTGCGCGCCTCCATGCTCGAGGTGTTGGGCGCCGACTACGTGCGCACCGCCCGCTCCAAGGGCCTGCGCGAGCGCGCCGTTCTCGTCGTCCATACCCTGCGCAACGCCATGATCCCCGTCGTCACCATGGCCGGTCTGGAGTTCGCCGAGCTCGTTTCGGGTGCCTTTATCACCGAAACTATCTTCGCTTGGCCGGGCGTCGGGCGGCTCGCTGTTACCGCCGTCTACCAGCGCGACTTTCCTCTCGTTCAGGGCGTCGTCCTATTCGCCGCTTTCGCATTCGTGCTGATCAACCTCCTCGTCGACCTCCTTTACGTAGCGATCGACCCGCGGGTGAAGCTCGCATGATCCGGGCTCAACCGTTCCTTCGACGTAACGCCCTCGGCCTGATCGGCCTGACGATCCTCTTCGTCGCCGTCGCCTGCGCGCTCGCGGCCCCCTACGTCGCGCCCTACTCGCCGACCTCGATCAGCCTCGTGGCGCGCATGAAGCCGCCGGCCTGGATCGAGGGCGGCTCGCTGTCCCATCTTCTGGGCACCGACAATCTCGGCCGCGACATCCTTTCGCGCGTCGTCCACGGCGCGCGGATCTCGCTGGCGGTGGGCTTCGCGGCCGTGATCCTCGGCGCCCTCATCGGCTCGACGATCGGCATCCTCGCCGGCTACTTCGGCGGCTGGATCGATTCCGGCCTGTCCTTCCTGATTGACGTCCAGCTTTCCTTTCCCTTCACCCTCCTCGCGATCTTCCTCCTCGCCACCTTCGGCGGCGGCTTTTGGCCCGTCGTCCTGGTGCTCGCGCTCGCGACCTGGGTCAACTACGCGCGCGTCGTTCGCGGCAAGGTGATGAGCGTGAAGGGGCAGGATTTCGTCCACGCCGCCCAGACCGTCGGCGTGCCGACCCTCGGCATCCTGCGCCACCACATCCTGCCCAACGCCGTCTCTCCGATCATCGTCGTGGCGAGCTTCTCGATGGCTCAGGCGATCCTCACCGAGGCCGCCCTGTCCTTCCTGGGCGTCGGCGTCGACGGCTCCAACCCGTCCTGGGGCACCATGCTGAATGACGGACGCTCCTATCTCCAGAGCGCCTGGTGGCTGACGGCGATGCCCGGCATCGCCATCGCCCTGACCGTTCTCGGCGGCAACCTGTGCGGCGACTGGCTGCAGGACCGCTTCGACCCGAGGCTCGCGCGATGACCCAGGCCGTCCTCGACATCGAGAACCTGTCGGTCACCTTCCGCCGCGGCGGCGTGCCCGTGCGGGCGGTGCGCGACGTGTCGCTGCGCATGGCGCCGGGCGAGGTGGTGGGTCTCGTCGGCGAGAGCGGCTCGGGCAAGTCGGTTGCCATGATGTCGGCGATGCGCCTCCTCGACGAGAAGCGCGCAGAGATCGCTGCCAAGCGCCTCGACGTCGACGGCCGCCCCGTCGGCGGTCTCGGCCGGCGCGGGCTCGAGGCCCTGCGCGGCCCGGTCGTCTCCTACATCTTCCAGGACCCGGCCACCGCCCTTAACCCGCTTCTCACCGTCGGCTGGCAGATCGGCGAGGGCCTGCGTCGGCATCGCGGCCTGTCGCGCGAGGCCGCGAGGCGGGAGGCCGTGGCGCTCCTCGCCAAGGTCGGCGTGCCCGCGCCCGAGCGGCGCGTCCGGCAGTTCCCGCACCAGCTCTCAGGCGGCATGCGCCAGCGCGTGATGATTGCCATGGCACTCTCGCTCGCCCCCAAGCTCCTCATCGCCGACGAGCCGACGACAGCCCTCGACGTGACCGTCCAGGCCGAGATCGTTCGGCTCGTCCAGGGAATTCAAGCCGCCGAGGGCATGGCGATGGTGTGGGTCACGCACGACCTCGCGCTTCTCGCCCGTCTCGCCCGCCGCATCGTCGTCATGTATGCCGGACGCATCGTCGAGGACGCGCCAGCCGACCGTCTCTACGCCGCACCAGCCCATCCCTACACGGCCGGGCTCCTCGCCTCGACTTCCCGCCTCGACGTCGCGTTCGCCGACCAGAAGCCTATTCCCGGCTCGCCGCCTGACCCCGCCTTGGATCCCGTCTCCTGCGCCTTCGCTCCGCGCTGCTTCCGCGCAAGCGAGCGGTGCCGCGCGGAGCGGCCAGAACTCCTCGCCCATGGCGGGCGGCGCCGCGTCGCCTGCTTCCATCCTCTCGCGGAGGCTGAGCCGTGACGCCGCCCGTGATCGAGGCGCGCGGCCTCACCGTCTCCTTCACCCTTCCGGGCGGGTTCCTGACGCGCCGGCCGCCACCGACGGTTCAGGCCGTCAGCGCCGTCGACCTGTCGGTCGCAAAGGGCGAGACGCTTGCGCTCGTCGGCGAGAGCGGCTGCGGCAAGTCCACGCTCGGCCGGGCGCTGATCCGCACGCAGTCGATTTCGAACGGGCGAGTCCTCTTCAAAGGTCGTGACATCACGGACCTCAAAGGCGAGGCGCTGCGCGCCGCGCGCTCGAGCTTCCAGATGATCTTTCAGGATCCCTACGCCTCCTTGAACCCGAAGATGCGCGTCTTCGATACGCTGGCCGAGCCGCTTCGGGTCCACGGCGGCGGCTCGCGGGCTGAGATCCGCGAGCGCGTCGACGAAATTCTAGACGCTGTCGGGCTCGACCGTTCCTTCGGCGCGCGCTATCCGCACGAGTTCTCCGGCGGGCAGCGCCAGCGCGTCGCCATCGCCCGGGCGGTGGTCCTGAAGCCGGACTTCATCGTCGCGGACGAGCCGCTCTCCGCGCTCGACGTGTCGCTCCAGCTCCAGGTGCTGAAGCTCTTTGACGCTTTGCGGCGGCGCTTCAGCCTCACCTACCTCTTCGTCAGCCACGACCTCGCCCGGGTGTTCGGCTTCGCCGACCGCGTGGCAGTCATGTATCTCGGCAAGATCGTCGAGATCGGTCCGGCCACCTCACTCGTCGCCCGGCCGGCTCATCCCTACACACAGGCCCTGATCGCCGCCGCCCCCTCGCCCGACCCGGTGCTCGAGGCGAGCCGCGAGGTGCCGCGCCTGTCCGGCGAGATCCCGAGCCCGCTCGATCCGCCGGGGGGCTGCCGCTTTCATACCCGCTGCCCCTTCGTCATGCCGGTCTGCCGCAGCGTTGAGCCCCCGATGCTGCCCGCCGGCCCCGACCATCGGGCTGCTTGCCACCTTCTCGGTTCCGGTACCGGCCCCGCCTGACTGCCGACCAACTGCCGACGCCATCCACCCGCCAATTCCTATCTTCCGGAGCAATCAACGTGTCAGTAATCGCCGCAACAGCCAATGATTTCCCGCCCCATGCCGCCGAGATCGCGACGGCGATGGAGTCCGCGCTGAACTATCCGGCCCTCGCCGCCGAGGTAGATCGCACTGTCGCGCAGGCGCTTGCCAGTGCGGCGGTGTCGGGCGCGCGGCGCATCTTCCTGGCCGGCTCCGGCGACAGCTACTTCGCCGCCCTGTCGGCCGCCCCAGCGCTAGCGCGCTGGACGGGGCTGCCCGTTCAGGCCACCACAGCCATGGACCTCGCCCGATACCAGATTCCGGTGATGGGCGAAGGCGACCTCGTCGTCAGCATCTCGAACTCCGGTTCGTCGAGCCGCGCGCGTGAATGCGTGGCGCTGGCCAAGAGCAAGGGCCTCGCAACCCTGGGCGTCACGGGCACGCTGGAAGGCCAGCTCGCCCGCACCGCCGACGCCGTGATCCACCGCCCGGTCGGTGAGATCTCCGGGATCCCGGAGCGCTACGGGCGCTGCTACCTGAACTTTGCCGAATACGTCGCTGTCCTTCAGGCGCTCTACGTTTTCGGGATCGAGTTGGGCAAACGTGGCGGCACCCTCGACGCAGCGGCGGCCGTGCGCCTGCGCGCCGATCTCGAAGCTTCCGTCGCCATGCTCCCGGAGGCTGCCGCAACCATCGACGCGACCGCGCGAACCGTGGCGCGGTCCGTCCACGGCATCGACACGATCTTCGCCATCGGCGTCGGTCCAAGCCGTGGCACGGCGGCATATTCTGCCGCCAAGTTCCACGAGCAGATGCCGATCAACGGCGTCCACCAGGACCTCGAGGAGTGGGCGCACCTCGAATACTTCCTGACCTACTTCAACTGGCGCGAGCGCTCCGTCGCCCTAGTCATCGCTCCGCCGGGCAACAGCGCCGACCGGGCGCGCGAGATCGTCGAGGGCATGGCGGGCGCGGGCGGGCGGGCGCTCCTCGTCGCCCCGGCTTCAGCAGCGGTTGAGGGCACATTCGCCCATTTCGAAATGCCGGAGATGCTGGACGACTTCCTGTCGCCGATGGTCTACCACCTGCCGGCCCAGCTACTGGTCCTCTACATGGCCCATCTCGCCGGCATCGAGCGCGTGCCTATGCGCCGAACGGACGGCTTCCGGCTGATCGCCGGGAGTGCCATCCGCGAAGACGTTGCGACCCTGAGTTGACTACGATGGCTCGGCCCGACCTCCTCATCCTCGGCCAAATCACGGTCGACCACGTGGTGCCGGCTGTGCCGGCACCCTGGGCCGAGCGGGTCGGCGGCAATGCGCTCTATGCGGCGGCAGGGGCCCGGCTCTGGCTGGATCCAGCTCTTATCGGCCTCGTCTTCCGCAAAGGCCCCGACTTTCCAATCAACGTTCAGCGGGTGCTCGCGGAGGCCGGCATCGTTCACGTCCGGCGGATCGACGTGGACCTGCCGCATCTCACCGAATGGATCGTCTACGACGCGGGCGGCTCGCGCCGCTGCCTGCCCAAGAACGAGCCATTGCGCCACATCGGCGCCGAAGGCGAGGCCGGCGATGTCGAGGTCTATCTTGATTACCTCCTCACCTTCACGCCCGAAGCGCGGGACCTGCCGGAGGACTGGCTGCCGGCGAAAGCCGTCCACCTTGCCCCACAGGCGCGCAGCCGCCATCCCGACAGCCTGCGCCACCTGGCGGGCCGCGCAGGCTTCGTGTCGGTCGACCCCTCCCCCTTTCTCGCCAAACACTACGACGCCGCCGGGCTGGCGCGCGTCCTCGCCGGCGCCGACGCGATCCTGCCGAGCGAGCTCGAGGCGGGGCACCTGGCCGGCGAGGACTGGCCGCGCGCCGCGCGCGAGCTGACCCAGGGCGGCTTCCGCGAGGCGGTGATCAAACGCGGCGGGCGCGAGGTGGTGCTATCGGCGGAGGGCGCCGTCGAGCTTGTGCCCGTCCCTTCCGTTCAGGTCGTCGACCCGACCGGTGCGGGCGACAGCTTCGGCGGCGCTTACGCTGCCTGCCGTATGCTCGGCCATCCGCCGGCCGAAGCCGCGCGCCGCGCCATTGTGTCCGCCGGCATGGTTGTC
Organism: Aurantimonadaceae bacterium; assembly: GCA_947474855.1. Lineage (GTDB taxonomy): Bacteria > Pseudomonadota > Alphaproteobacteria > Rhizobiales > Rhizobiaceae > Antarcticirhabdus. Next base: position 44,017 of record CANJKV010000007.1, read on the forward strand.
GGCTGCGAAGGGGCGGAGGCGGCGCTTGCCCTCGATCCCGCCGAGGCAGCGCGCCGCCTCGCGGCCTTCTGTTGAGAAAGGCTCAGCGATGCGCCGCCTCGAGCCGGTCCCAGGACTCCAGGAGCTGCTCGGCCGCTTCGGCGGGTTCGATGCGCCGCTCGCGCAGGAGCGCGCCGCGTACCAGCGCGTCGGCACCGCGCGTCCAGGCCAGCATGTGGGGCCGTCGGCTCGGTGGCGAGACGACAGCGCGGCCGCGAGACGCTGCGAGGCGCGCGACCGCGATCTCCGCCTCGTCCGGCCGGAAATGGCGGGCGATGGTGCGTCGGACCTCCGGGGCCTGGAGAAGCGCGCTCCGCGGTACAGCGAAGAGCCGCTCCTCCAGCCAACGTCGGTGAACGACCACCCCGCCGAGATGGCCGGCGAGCTGCAAGGCCGCGGCGCGGCGCGCGCCGCCGATCCCGCGGCGCAGGCAGACGAGCGCGTGGCCGGGCATCAGCGGCGTGCCGACGCGGCCCGGCAGGCGCGCGGACGGCCGGCTTACCGGCAGCCCGGCGATCTCCGCCGCGTCCGCTGCGAGATAGTCGACGGTGAAGGTAGCGAGGTGCCGGCCCCTGGCCCAGCGCTCCAGCGCTGGCCAATCACCAGCATCATCGAGGCTCTCGAAAGGTGTCAGTTCCTCGCGCACGAGCGCCGCGAAGAAGCCGAGCGCCCCAGCGAGCGCGCTCTCCGCCGCCGGGTCGGCAAGGTCGGTCACGCCCTCACTCGCCAAGTGCGCGAGGAGCGACCAGACGAGGCCGGTCTGCGTGGCATGCCAGCGCGGCACGAAGGGGTGCTCGGCCGCGCCATCGCGCCGGGCACGCCGGCAGGCGTCGAGGAGCGCCTCCCAGCTTTCTGGCTCCGCGCCGTGCCCCGGCCGCAGGAAGAGCGCGAAGGGGCCGCCATTGTAGTAGGTCGTCCCGAGGAGCCGCCCGGCTTCGTCGCGCGCGCCCTCGACCAGGGCCGCGTCCGTGCCGGCGAGCGCTTCGGCGACCCGCGGCTGCGCCGCGTCGAGCGGCTCGATCAGCCCTTCCGCCGCCCAGAGCGCAGCCTCAGCGCGCTGAGCGTAGAAGACATCGGGACCCTCCCCGCGCGCCAACTGGGCGCCCACCGTCACCTCGTAGTGGCCGGCCACGCAATCGGCCCGAACCTCGATCCCTGTTTCGGCCGAGAAGCGCCGGACGTTGTCGCGGACGATATCGCCGCAAACATCCCAAAACGCGAAGCGGATCGGCCCGCTCAGTCCAGAAGGAACGTCGTCCATGCCTGATCTCCTGGTCCGCAACGGGCGTATCCTCGCTGGCGCCACGAGCGAGGAACTGATCGCCGCCGACATCCGCATCCTGGACGGCGTGATCGCTGAGGTCGGGCTCGATCTCGCGCCGGACGGCGCGCAGGAACTCGATGTCGCCGGGCATATCGTGATTCCCGGTCTCGTCAACGCCCATCTCCATTCGCCGGGCAACCTGATGCGGGGCACGCTCGACGGCTTGCCGCTCGAAGTCTTCATGCTCTACGAGGTGCCACAGGCGGAAGGCGGCGAGGAGGACCCCGCCCGCGTGCGCCTGCGTACCCTGCTCGGCGCGGCCGAGATGCTGAAGCTCGGCATCACCAGCGTTGCCGACGACGCCTTCTTCGTGCCGCTGGCCTCGACAGCGGCGATCGATGCGATCTGCGGCGCCTATGCCGAGATCGGCATGCGGGCCACGGTCGGCCTAGATCAGCCGATCGTCGTCGAATACGAGAAATATCCCTTCCTCGCCGACCTTTTGCCCCCGGCGCTAAAGGCGCGCATGGATGCGCTGCCGCGGGAAACGGCCGAAGGCATGCTCGTCCATTACGATCACCTGATCCGCCACTGGCACGGCGCGGCCGAGGGGCGGATCGCGGCGGCCGTTTCCTGCTCGGCCCCGCAGCGCGCGACGCCCGACTACCTCGCGGCCCTCTCCGAACTGTCGAAGAAGCACGACCTCCCCTTCTTCTGCCACATCCTCGAGACCAAGCTGCAGCGCGTGCTCGGCGATGAGAAGTACGGTCGTTCGCTCGTGCGCTACGCCGACGATCTCGGCATCCTCAACGAGCGCATGCAGGTGATCCACGCGATCTGGGTGGACGAAGAGGACATCGCCATCCTCGGCCGCGCGGGCGTCACGGTCGCGCACAACCCCGTCTGCAACATGCGCCTCGGCAGCGGCGTCATGCCATTCCGGGCGCTCCGGAGTGCGGGTGTGCCGCTGTGCCTGGGCACCGACGAGGCGGTCAGCGACGACAGCCACAATCTCTGGGGCGCGATCAAAGCGGCGGGGACCGTGCACGCCCTCGCTGAGCCCGACTTCGAGCACTGGCCAAAGGCCGAAGAGATCCTCGCGGCGGTCTGGGAGGGCGGCAACCGTGTCCTGCGACGCCCCGTACCGCTCGGCCGCATCGCCCCCGGCCACGCAGGTGACCTGGCCATCCTGAACGCCGACGCCCCCGCCTACCGCCCGCTCCACGACGTGCGGCGCCAGCTGGTCCTTTGTGAGAGCGGATCGTCAGTGCGTCACACGGTGGTTGGAGGCCGCGTCGTGGTGCGCGACGGCGCCCTCCAAACGATTGACGAGGCGGCGATGCTGGCCGAGCTGCGCGCACTCGAGCCGCGCCTGCGTGCCGAAGCCGCCGAGCTGCGACAGAGCGCAGCAAGCGTCGAGCCCTATTATCGCGAGATGGTGCGCCTCGCCGCCGCCCGCGACGTCGGCTTCACCCGGTGGGTCGGGCGATGAGCTGGTCTCCTCCGGTCGACGGGCGCGACTTCGTCGGCTATGGCGAGCATCCGCCCCGGGTCGCCTGGCCGAGCGGCGCGCGCGTCGCGGTCTCTCTTGTCCTCAACATCGAGGAAGGCGCCGAGCGGGCCCTCTCGTCCGGAGACGAGTGCAACGAGGCGCGCTACGAGGTCGAGGAGGAGCTCGTCGGAGCGCGCGACTTCTGCATGGAGAGCCATTTCGAATATGGCAGCCGTGCCGGCTACTGGCGCGTCATGCGCGTCCTCGCCGAGTTCGGCGCCATCTCGACGCTGAATCTGTGCGCTCGCGCGCTCGTGCGTACACCCTGGCTAGGCCGCCACGCGGTGGAGCATGGCCACGAGATTATGTGCCACGGCTGGCGCTGGGACCATCACCACGCGCTCGACGAAGCCGAGGAGCGCGAGACAATTCGCGTTTGCGTTGAGACGATCAAGCGTATCGCCGGGTCGCGTCCGCGCGGCTGGCACGTCAAGAGCCACCCCTCGCAGAACACGCGCCGCCTCCTGATGGAGGAGGGAGGCTTCCTCTACGATTCCAATGCCTACAACGACGATCTGCCGGTGACGATTCGCGGGGGTGCGGCTCCATACGTCGTCCTACCCTACGCCTTCGATACCAATGACATGAACTTCTTCGGCAGCCGTCGCTTCGTCCATGGGTCAGACTTCGCCCGCTACTGCTGCGATGCCTTCGATTGGCTCGATGAGGAAGGCAGCGTGGTGCCGAAGATGATGACCGTGGGCTTGCACACCCGCATCATCGGCCGCCCCGGACGCATCGCCGGCCTCCGCGCCTTCCTTGCCCACGTCACCGCCCGTGGAGCCTGGATCGCTCGGCGCGACGCGATCGCCGACGCCTGGCTCGCCGCCGTCCCCGACCCGCACTCCTGATTCGATCGGACCTGCCGCGATGCGCATCCACATCATCAATCCCAACACGACAGCGGCCTTTACCGCAGCCGACCGAGCAGCCGGCGAAGCTGTCGCCGCATCTGGTACGCGCGTCACGGCCAGCGAGCCAGCCGAGGGTACGCCCTCGATCGAGAGCCATTTCGAGGAGGCCGTCGCAACGCTCGGCGTTATTGAGGAGATCCGCCGCCATGAGGCGGAAGGAGCCGACGCCTTCGTGATCGCCTGCTTCGGCGACACCGGCCTTGCGAGCGCCCGCGAGGTGGCGCGGGTGCCGGTCGTCGGCATGACTGAGGCCGCGCTCTTTGCCGCCAGCCTCGTTGCCGACACCTTCTCGATCGTCACCCTGCCCAGGCGCACTCGCATCCACGCCCACCGCGTGGTTGCCTCGCTCGGACTCGGCCTTGCCGGCCGCTGCCTGCCCATCCGCGCCGTCGACGTGCCTGTCCTCTACGATGAGAGCGAGGAAGACGTGGTGACGAAGGCAATCCTAGCGGAAGGGCGCGCCGCGGTCGAAACGGAAGGCGCCGAGGCGATTGTTCTGGGCTGCGCGGGTATCGGCCATCTTGCCGCGCCGATTTCGGCTGCGCTCGGCGTGCCGGTGATCGACGGAGTCTCGGCCGGCGTCGGCATGGCCGAGATGCTGGTGCGCTGCGGCCTCAAGACATCGAAGATCGCGAGTTACGCGTCGCCGCCTGCGAAATCCCTATCGCCGCGCTACGCCACGCTTCTCGCCTCCCCCGTCTCCCCCGCCTGATCCGGACCTCCGCCATGCTCCCGAGCCAGACCCGCTATCGCTTCTCCCCCATCACCCGCCGGCCGGACTTCTGCTGGCCGGGCGGCCGGCGCCTCGCCCTCTACGTCTCGCTCGGCATCGAGGAATACGTCTTCGGCGAAGGCATGACCGAGGACCTTTTTCCAGGTGCGCCCAAACCCGACGACGTCAACACCTCCTGGCGCGACTACGGCAATCGGGTAGGCGGCTTCCGACTGATCCAGCGCTTCCGCGACCTCGGAATTCCATCGACGATTCTCCTCAACACCGCAGTCTACGACCATGCGCCCGACCTCATGGACTTCGCCCGCGAGGCCGGATGCGAGATCGTTGGCCACGGCCTTACCAATTCGGACACGCTCGTCGGGCGTGCGCCGGATGACGAGGCCGCCTATGTCAAAGCCGTTGCCGACCGTATCGAGTCAAAGGAGGGCTACCGGCCGGGCGGCTGGTCCAGCCCCTGGCTCGCCCACACCGACTCGACGCTCGACCTTCTGAAGGAGGCCGGCTACCGCTACCTCATGGACCTCCGCCTCGACGATCAGCCCGTTTGGCTTTCGACGCGCGCCGGCCCGCTGCTATCGATCCCCTACGCACTGGAGCTGAACGACTCCTCGACCATCATCGGACGGCAGGCGAGCGCGACGGACTTCGAGCGGATGATCATCGACGAGTTCGACGAGATGCTAGAGGCTTCAAATACCCAGCCCCTCGTTATGTCGATCGTCGTTCACTCCTTCATCTCCGGCCAGCCCTTCCGCCTGCGCGCCCTCACCCGCGCTCTCCGACATATTGCGGCGCGGCGCGACGAAGTTTGGATCACTCAGCCCCGTGAGATCGCCGCCTTCATCGAGGCGGATCCGTCACTTGCGGCCTGAAGCAGAAGACAAGTCCAATCCCTAGTACAAGCCCGAACCTACAATTAAAAGTTGTGCCAAGGATTTAGCGTCAGGACCCGTTGAATCCCGCGGTCCGATCTGATGCAGACTCCCTTCGGGAACTGAATACGAGCGACCTGTTTTTGCTGACGGACGAGCAGATGGAGCGTTGGGCCGAAAGCAGACGGACTGCTTTCCGGCGCAGACCCCGGAAAGCTGCCGATCCGCAAAGACCCAAGTTTGTCATTGCGTGTGGCTATGCGTCTTTCCCCATAACGGACATCGAGCAAGCAACCTCATGGTGCGCGCAATCAAGTCCTTAACTTAAAGGGACGGTCTCAACCGACCTCAAACTCCACTCTTCGCGCGCCTGGGAACGGCGACAATGGAGCCGGCGAGGATCAGCGGGGCGGCTAGAAGGAAGGCCCAATTCGGGATCTCGGCGAAGAACACCACGCCTGCGAGGGCCGCCCACAGGATCGAGAGATATTCGAAGGGCGCGAGCGCTGCGGCCTCGGCGTGGCGAAACGACAGCGTCATCAGGATGTGGGCAGCGCCGCCGGCGAGCCCCGCGCCCACCAGCAGCGCCGCCTGCGGCGCGTCGGGCACGGTCCAGCCCGCGGGCAGCGTCGCGAGGCCGCCGACGGCCGACACGACCGCGAACCAGAAGGCGATGGCGCCCGCCCTTTCGCCAGCCAGCGTCAGGCGGCGGACCTGGATCAGGGCGCCGGCCGTCAGGAAGGCCGTGGCGAGCCCCAGGACGAGCCCGAGAAGCGCGCCCTCGGCGAAGGTGCCGGAGAGCGCCGGCAGGCAGAAGGCGGCGCCGCCCGCGAGCCCCAGGGCGACGCCAGCAACCCGCCGCCGGTTCAGCGCCTCGCCCAGCAGCGTCCATCCCAGGAGGGTGAGCATCACCGGCGCGAGGTAGGACAGGAGCGTCGCCTCCGCGAGAGGAAGAAGGCGGATCGTGGCGAAGGAGGTGAACATGGCGCAGGCTCCCATCGCCGAGCGGGCAACGTGGCCGAAGGGACGCCGGGTCGCCAGTCCTCTGGGAAAGTCGCCCGACCAAGCGAGGAAGAGGACGAGCGGCACGAGCGCCACGGCCGAGCGGAAGAAGACCACCTCGCCCAGCGGCACGCCGTCGCCGAGCGACTTGATGCAGCTCCCCATCGCCGCAAAGGCGAGCGTCGAGCCGATGCGCAGGACGATGCCGAGGGCTTCGCCGGAAGGCCGATCGCGCGGCACCAGGGGATCCGCCCTCACCGGCTGCACGATCGCCTCGGCAGCCTGCGAGGCTTGGGGCTCGTGCCCGCGCTCGCCTCGCTGCGGGCCTTCCCCACCCTGAGTGTCTCGACCCACTCGGCGATCGGGTCGCCATCGCGATCGACGCTGGCTTCGATCAGGTCGGACGGCAGCATGTGCTCATGCCGCGGTGTTGTCGACGATGAGATGCGCGCGCCCCCGCGAGCATGTCTCGACGCGAGCCTCGACGCGGTAGATCTCGCGCAGCATCGTCGGCGTGATGACACTGGCCGTGGGCCCGCCTGCCCGCATGCGTCCGTCGGCTATGACGATGGTGTGAGCGCAGTAGCGCAGCGCATGGTTGAGGTCGTGCAGCGCGATCAACACCGCCATGCCTGTTTCTTCGGCGCGCCGCTGCATGAAGTCCAGCACCTCGATCTGTCGATACAGATCGAGCGCCGAGGTCGGCTCGTCCATCAGAAGCACGCGCGGCCGGCGCACCAGAGCCTGGGCGATCGACACAAGCTGGCGCTGGCCGCCGGAGAGTTCGCCGAGTCCTCGAAACGACAGGTCGCCGATCTGAAGCGCGGCGAGGATCGCGTCGATCTCCGCGAGCTCGCCGTCGGCCACGCGCCAGCCGGATCCCTGCTTGGCGGCGAGGAGCACGGACTCGTAGACCGTCAGGACCGCGTTCCCACCCGTGTCCTGGGGCATGTAGCGGATGGCGTCCTCCCGTTCCGCCCCCGTCAGGTGAACCGTGCCCGGCCCCGCGACGAGCCCGGCGATGCGCTTGAAGAGCGTCGACTTGCCGGCCGCGTTGGGGCCGATCACCGCCGTCAGCGAGCCACCGGGCAGCGTGCCCGTCTGAACATCGGAGAGGATCGTGTTTCGGCCGTACCGGGCCCCCAGCCCTTCGAGAGCGATGGCTACCATGCGCGTTTCCGGCTCGTGAAGATCAGCACGAAGAAGAAGGGTACGCCGACCAGTGCCGTGATGACCCCGATCGGAAGGATCGCGCCCGGCAGCAGCGTCTTCGACACGACCGACGTCACCGACAGAAGCAGTGCCCCGCAAAGAACCGAGGCCGGCAGGAAGAAGCGCTGATCCTCCCCGACGAGCATGCGCGCGATGTGCGGGCCGACGAGGCCGATAAAGCCGATGGTCCCGACGAAGGACACCGGGATCGCGGCCAGGAGGCTGACCGTCATCATGGTCGTGAGGCGCAGGCGTCGCACGTCGACGCCGAAGCTTGCGGCCTTGTCCTCGCCCAGGCGCAGCGCCGTCAGCGACCAGGCCTGGCGCGCGAAGAGGGGCACGGTGACGACGAGAACCAGCGCCGTGAGCCCGACCTTGCCCCACGTCGCCTTGGTCAGGCTGCCCATAGTCCAGAACACGACGGCGGCGAGCGCTTGCTCGGAGGCGAGGTATTCCAGCAGCGACAAGAGCGCGTTGAAGGTGAAGACCAGGGCTATGCCGAGGAGCACGATCGTCTCCACCGTCACGCCGCGCATGGTGGAGGCGAAGTGGATGAACATCGCCGCCGCCATGGCCATCAGGAAGGCGTTGATCGGCACCATGTAGGTGATCGCGACGGGCAGGATCGCGGTGCCCATGACGAGGGCCAGTGCAGCGCCGAAGGAGGCCGCGGCCGAGATGCCGAGCGTGAAGGGACTGGCCAGGGGATTGGCCAGGATCGTCTGCATCTGCGCGCCCGCGACCGACAGCGACGCGCCGACGGTCACGGCCATCAGCGCGATCGGCATGCGGATGTCCCAGACCACCACCCGGAGCTGATCGCTGACCGAGGTCGCACCGAACAGGGCGTCGAGGATCTGCCGGATCGTGTAGTTCGCCGGCCCGAGAGCCATGTCCACGCAGACGCTGACGAGGAGCGCTGCGAGAAGCGCGGCGAGGAGCGCTATACGGCGAAGGGCGAGAGCGCGATAGCGTCCCCGCCCGTCCATTGTCGCTACGCTTGTTGCGATTACGGTCATTCCTTGTCCGTCAGCGAGACGAAGTAGCCGGGCTTATAGTCCAGCGGCAGGAAGCGGGCGTGCAGCTCCTTGAACGTCGCCTCCGGGTCGAGGTCGCGGAAGAGCTCGGGATGCAGCCACTTGGCGATCTCCTGGATCGCGACGAACTGGTAGGGGTTGTTGTAGAACTGGTGCCAGATGGCGTGGAACTCGCCGTTCTTGACGGCCTTGGTCCCGGTGAAGGCGGCGCGCCGGGTCAGCGCCTCCAGCTTCCGCCGTGCCTCGGCCTCATCGGCGCCGTAGCCGACCCCGACCCAGGCGCCGCCGGGCACGTATGCCTCCCAGCTGCCGCCGGTGACGATCACCTGGTCGGGATCGGAGGCGATAATCTGCTCCGGGTTCACCGTGCCGAAGGTGCCGGGGATGATGTCCTTGGCCAAGTTCCGGCCGCCGGCGATCTCGACCATCTTGCCGAAGTTCTCGTCGCCGAAGCTCATGCAGCAGTCCTCGGAATAGCCGCCGGCGCGCTCCATGAAGACGAGCGGAGCCTCGGGCTTCTCTCTGGCCAGGACATCCGTCACCGCCGCGATGTTGCGGGCGCGGAAGTCGATGAAGTCCTCGGCGACATCCTCCTTGTCGAACAGCTTGCCGATGAGGCGCATCGAAGGCTCGGTGTTAACCATCGGCTTCTCGCGGAAGTCGACGTACACGAGCGGGATGCCGACCTTGGCCAGGGTCTCGATGTAGCCCGCCTCTTCGGTCGCCGTCTTGGCGTCGACGTTCATCAGGATCACGTCGGGCTTGAGCGACACGGCCTGCTCGACGTCGAAGGTGCCGTCCTTCATGCCGCCGAAGGTCGGCAGCTCGGCAATTTCGGGATACTTGGCGAGATAAGCGGCGTAGGTCTCCGGATCGGCCTTGGGTAGATCGTCGCGCCAGCCGACGATGTGCTCGAAGGGCGCCTCGCGTTCCAGCGCCGCCACGAAGTAGATCTGGCGCCCCTCGCCCAGGATCACCCGCTGGACGGGCGCCTCGACCTGGACCTCGCGACCGGTCACGTCGGTGACGATCACGGTTTCGGCAAGCGCCGTGCTGACCGCGAACGGCAGACAGGCGACGGCAGCAAGCATTGCGCGACGGACGATCCGCATCCCAACCCCCCTGGTGGACGACGCGGCCTTCTACGAATAGTGGAATATCGTGGTCAACAATTATGATTTAGACACGTTCAAGACTGGAATGGGCATGGCCAGCGGGGCATCGACGCGAAGCAATTACGGCCTTCGGGACGAGATCCAGGCGTTCTGGTCCGACCGCGCCGCAACCTTCGACGAGGTTCCGGGGCATGAGATCTTCTCGGAAGCCGAACGTCGCGCCTGGCATCGGCTTCTGACGCGTCATCTCGGACCGGCGAGCGGGCGGTCCGTGCTCGATCTCGCCTCGGGAACTGGCGTCGTCTCCCACCTTCTCGACGAGCTCGGGTTTGCCGTGACGGGTCTCGACTGGTCGGAAGCGATGCTCGCCCGCGCCAAGGCGAAGGCCGCTGCTCGCGGCCGCCGCATCGATTTCCGGCTCGGCGATGCCGAGCGAATCCCAGAGGCGGACGCAAGCTTCGACGTTCTCGTCTGCCGTCACCTTGTCTGGACGCTAGTCGATCCGGCAGCCTGTTTCAGCGAGTGGCTGCGTGTCGTTCGCCCCGGAGGCAGCCTCGTGGTCGTGGACGGCGATTTCGTGCGCCTCGGGTTCGGCGAGCGTTTGATTCAGCGCCTCGACGCCATCGCGCGGCGCTGGCGTCTATCCCGCGAACTGTCACCCTCCCTCACGGCCGAACTGGCCGAACGACACCGGAGCATATTGTCCCGCGTTTACTTTCGCGATGGTGCAAGGGCAGAAGACGTCGCGGCCATGCTCGGTCAGGCAGGCTTCGCCGACATTTGGATAGATCGGCGCCTTGGCGACATCCACCGCGCGCAAGCGCGCCACATGCCCTTCGCAAAAGGTCTTTCAAGGCAGATACAGCACCGCTACGCAATCAGTGCCCTGAAGCCGGCGACCTGACACAGCGAGGTGGATGACGAACGATCCCGCTTCGTTCGGCAAACGGCAGCTTATCGAGCCCTATTTCGGATAGCAGACGGTCTCCAAACCACCCGCTCCCGCCTCTGGCTGCGCAGGATGCGAACACCCGGAAGCGGTCGGGCGGGCTCCGACGCGTTGTCGACCATGATGCCGTTGCATCAGCGTCCTCGATGATGAGCCGAGGAAAGCCAAAATTCGGTCGCCTATGTTCAGGGCGGGGCAAACACTGGATCGAGCGGCGCGTCCGCAACTTCGCATTTCGCGACGGCAGTCGGGACGGTGGGGCGAGATCGATCGCCCCACCGCCCTTTTCCCGGATCGGAACGCCTCAGTTGTGCCTGATCTCGGTTCCCAGAACCTTCAGGCACTCGCGCATGAAGGCGGCCAAGGCCGTCCAGCCGCTGGCCGAGACCATGTTGCCGTCGACGATGGCTTCCGTCGGGCCGAGATCGACGAACTCGCCGCCGGCAAGGGTCACTTCCGGCTCGCAATACTTCAGGGCCGAGACGCGCTTGCCCCGCACGACGCCGTCGACGGCGATCAGGACCTGCACGCCGTGGCAGATCGTGAAGATCGACTTGCCGGCCTCGTGGAAGTGCCTGACGATCGCCTGAACGCGCTTGTCGATGCGGATGTATTCCGGTCCGCGGCCGCCAGCGGAATAAACGGCGTCGTAGTCCTCCGGCCGCACCTCCGAGAAGGTCTTGTTGAGGACGTAGTCGTGGCCGAGCTTCTCGGTATAGGTCTGGTGCCGCTCGAAGTCGTGCAGCGAGGTCTTAATGATGTCGCCCGCCCGCTTGTCGGGGCAGACGACGTGGACGGTGTGGCCCACCGCGTGCATGGCCTGCTCGAAGACGAAGATCTCGTATTCTTCGCTGAACTCGCCGACGAGCATCAGGATTTTCTTACCGGGCATTTCAGTTCCTCAGTTTGTGAACGGGGGTGCGCGGGCCTCGGCCCGCGCAGCAGGACCGGTGCTGTGGCGGTCAAAAGGGCGAGTCGGGGAAGTAGTATTCCTGCGCGTTGTCCTTCGTGATCAGCGGAGCGTCAAGCTTCACGCTGCCGCGGATCGGTACCTGGCCGCTGAGATTGGCGGCGGTCATGTAAATCGCGGTCTTGATCATCGAGGGCGGATAAGGCGTCTCGATCGGCGTCATCGCGTCGCCCGCCATGACCTTCTCGATGATCTCCTTCATGCCGTTGCCGCCGAGCGCGTACTTGATGTCGGTGCGGCTGGACTGGCCGATCGCCTCGAGGACGCCGAGCAGCATGTCGTCGTCATTGGCCCACACCGCGTCGATCTTGGGGTACTTGGCCAGGTAGTCCTGCATCAGGCTGAACGCGTCGTCGCGGTTCCAGTTGGCGTACTGGATGTCGAGGATCTTGATGTCGGAACCCTTGAGCCCGTCCTCGAAGCCCTTGATGCGCTCGTCGTCGATCACCGTCGGGATGCCGCGCAGGACGACGACCTCGCCCTTGCCGCCGAGCTTGTCGACGAGGAACTCGGCCGTGGTCTGGCCGACGGCGATGTTGTCGCCAGCGACGTAGAGGTCCTGGATCGTCGGATCGGTGAGGCCGCGGTCGACCACGGTGATGAAGGTGCCGTCCTCCTTGATGGCCTGGACCGGGGTGGTCAGCTCCTCCGAGCTGTGCGGCAGGATCACCAGCGCATCGAGATTGCCGCCGGCGGCGAGATCCTCGATGGCGCTGACCTGGGCCGGCGCGGTCGGCGAGGTCTTCACTACGACGTCGATCCCTGGGAACGCCGCCTTCACCTCCTCGGCGGCCTTCTCGGCGTGGTAGACGACGCCGGCCGTCCAGCCGTGGTCGGCGGCCGGGATCGAGACCGCGATGGTCTTGCGCTCCTGCGCGAGCGCGGATCCGGCCGCGAGCAGCGCCCCGATGGCGACGGCCGTCATCAATCTGTTTGTCATGCGTTCTTCCTCCCTTGGATGGATGGTCCGGCCCTCGCCCCTCTCCCGTGGGGCGAGGGGTCGTTACTTGGACAGTCGCTGCACCAGCATCGCGACGATGATGATCGCCCCTTGCACTGCCGCCACGAGGTATTCGGAAACGAAGTCGGAGAGCACCATCAGGTTGGCGATGAACTCCAGGATCACGGCTCCCGCGATCGTGCCCCAGATGTGCCCGCGCCCGCCGCGCAGGGCCGTTCCGCCGATCACGACCGCGGTGATCACCTGGAGCTCCCACAAGACGCCCGTGGTCGGCGTCGCCGTACCCAGGCGCGGCACGTAGCAGATGGCCGCGAGGCCGACGCAGATCCCCTGGATAACGAAGGCGAGGGTGCGGATGCGGGCAACGGACACGCCGGAATAGCGCGCGACCTCCTCGTTGGCCCCGACCGCGATGCAGCGCCGGCCGAACTTGGTCCGGTAGAGGATGAAGGCGCCGGCACCCGCGACGGCGAGCGAGACGAGGATCGGCACGGGAATGCCGAGAACGTCGCCGAAGTAGATGGGGCGATAGGCGTCGCGCAGGCTCCGGTCGATCGGGATCGTGCCGCCGTCCGACATGTAGGTGATGAGGGCGCGGAAGATGCCCATGGTGCCCAGCGTCACGATGAAGGGCTCGATGCGCCCGATCGTCGTGATGGCGCCGTTGGCAAGGCCGCACAGGGCGCCGGCCGCGACGACGACGAGCATGCCGAGGGGGATCGCGGAGGTGCCGAGCTCGGGCGCCAACGCGTTCATGAAGAGGATCATCACGCCGGCGACGAAGGCCGCCATGGAGCCGACGGACAGGTCGAGCCCGCCCGAGGCGATCACGAAGGTCGCGCCGACCGCGATGATCGCGACGAAGGCGCTCCGGGTGACGACGTTGGTGAGGTTGTTGATCGCTAGGAAGTCCGGATTGATCAGGAAGCCGACGACCATGAGAGCCGCGAGAGCCAGGAAGGGTCCGAGATCGACCCAGTTCACGGACAGGCGGCGCTCCGGCCGCACCTGCCCCATCGTCGCGTCGGTCATGCCTGCGTCTCCCCCCTCGTGCCGGCCTGGCCGGCCGCACCCGTCGCCAGCATGACGACGGCGTCCTCCGTCATGGCCTCGCCCGCGAGCTCGCCCGCGATCCTCCCGTTCCGGATGACGAGCAGGCGGTCGCAGATGCCGATGAGTTCCTGCATTTCGGAGGAGATGACGATGCAGGCCTTTCCGGCCCGGGCGAGCTCCTGCACGAAGGCGTAGATCTGGCTCTTGTTGCCGATGTCGATGCCGCGCGTCGGCTCGTCGATGACGACGACGGACGGGTCCGTCATCATGACCTTGGCGAGAAGCAGCTTCTGCTGGTTGCCGCCCGAGAGCTGGCCGGCCTTCACGCCGCGGGCGCGCACGCGGATGTCGTAGCGCGCGATCGTCTCGCCGAGCGCGGCCTCCTCGCGCTTGCCATCGAGGACGAGGCCGGGATTGAAGCGAGAAAGCGCGGAGAGCGTCAGGTTCGGCGCCATGCCCTCGTCGAGAAGCAGCCCCTTGCCCTTGCGATCCTCCGTCAGGTAGCCGATGCCGGCCTCGATGGCGTCGATCGGCCGGGCGATGCGGACGGCTCGCCCGTCGACCAGCAAGGCCCCGACGCGCCCGGGCCGCAAGGCCAGGATCCCTTCGAACAGCTCGGTCCGCCCGGCCCCGATCATGCCGCCGAAGCCGAGGATCTCGCCGCTGCGCACGGTGAAGGACACGTCCTCGATGAAGCCGGGCACGCGGGCGTTCTCGACCTCGAGACGCGGCTCGCCGATCGCGACGGCACCCTTTGGCGGGTAGAGCGTCGACAATTCGCGCCCGACCATCAGCCGCGCCATGTCGGCCTGCGTCAGCTCGGCCCCGTCGAAGGAGCCGACCATCCGGCCGTCGCGCAGCACTGTGACGCGATCCGCCAGGGCCTCGACCTCGTCGAGCCGATGCGAGATGTAGAGGATGGCGGCGCCGGCATCGCGGAGCTGGCGCACGAGCGCGAGAAGCGTTTCCACCTCCTCCGACGTGAGCACAGCCGTCGGCTCGTCGAAGATGACGAGCTGATGACTCTCCAAAAGCGCCCGCGCAATCTGCACGAGCTGGCGGTCGGCAAGCGAGAGCGTTCCGACGATCGCATCCGGCGACACCGAGCTTCCGAGGGATGCCAGCCTTTCGCGCGTGAGACGCCGCATCGACGCGTCGTCGATCATGCCGCGACGCGTCAGCTCGCGACCGAGGAAGAGGTTCTCGGCCACCGTCAGATCGTCGGCGAGGAGGATCTCCTGGTGGACGAGGACGATGCCGGCTGCTTCCGCCTCCGCCGGGCCGGAAAAGGCCACGGGGCGCCCGCCGAGAGCCAGGGTGCCGGTTGTCGGCGCGACGTGCCCCGAGAGAATCTTCATGAAGGTCGACTTGCCGGCGCCGTTCTCGCCGATCACCGCGTGGATCTCGCCGGCGCGGATGTGGAGGTCGATCTCCGACAGGACGGTGTTCGCGCCGTAGGTCTTGCCGATCCCGCGAACAGCCAGAACCGCCGGAGCGGCTAACGGCGCGACGGGTTCGAGGGCGGCGGCGCGACTCACGCCAGCGCCTCGAAGGCCGGGAGGAGCCGATCACGCGAGCGCTCGATGTGCTCCGCCATGGCCTGCTCGGCCGCGAGCGCGTCGCGGGCCGCGAAGGCCTCCAGGATCCGCTCGTGCTCTTCCAAAGCTTCTTCCGTGACACGCGCGTGGAACATCAGCCGGAAGATGTGGAAGTGCGTGTGGAGGCGGGCCAGCGACTCGCGAATGAGCTCGTTCCCGGCGATCCCGACGATCATGTCGTGGAACTCGGCGTCCTGGCGGGCGAACTGCGAGTAGCGGACCCGCTCGTCCGCGCCGCCGTTGCGCCGCGCCATCACCCCCGCCGCTTCGGTCAGCGCGTCGAGCGCCTCCGACGTCATCTTCGTCGCGGCACGCCCGGCCGCATAAGGCTCGAGCCGCAGGCGCAGCTCGTAGAGTTCCTCGAAGCGTCGCTGGGTGATCTGCGGCGCCGCGCTGTAGCCGACGAGATGGGTCTTGATGACCAGCCCCTCGCCTTCGAGGCGCCCCAGCGCCTCCCGGATCGGCGTCTGGGAGACGCTGAACTCGCGGGCCAGCGTGTCGACGGTGATCCGGGCGCCCGGGTTGATCTTGAGCGACATGAGCTGAGCGTAGATCGCCTCGTAGACGTCGTTCGCGAGGCTGGAGGGCCGCTGAACGGTGATCGCGCCGGCAGGATCGGCGGCGAAGGAGGGTGCGTTGCGCATGTTTGCCTCTTGACAATCACCAACCGCTAACACGATGGTTCGAGATATTCAATCAGATATCCTATATGATCCGACGAGGCACGATTGCTGGTCCCCTTCGACGAAGTCAAGCCTCTCGTCCGCGCCGTTCTTGACGGCTGCGGAACGCCGGCCGCCGCAGCGGGTCTTCAGGCCGAGATACTTCTGGAAGCCGAGCTGCGCGGCTTGCCCTCCCATGGCCTCCATCGCTTGCCGCGGCTTGTCCGCCGCATTCATCAGGGCCTCGCCGATCCCGGCGCCACAGGCGAGCAGGTCTGGCAGCGTCCCGGCTTCATGAGTGTCGAAGGTTGCCGGGGCCTCGGCCCCGTGGTCGGCGCGGCCGCGATCGACGCTCTCGCCCCGGCGGCCCGACACAACGGGATCGCCATCGCCGCCGTCCGCAACAGCAACCATCTCGGGATGCTCGCCTGGTATGCCGAGCGCATCGCGGCCCTCGGCTTGATCGGGATCGTCCTATCCACCAGCGAGGCCCTCGTTCATCCCTTCGGCGGGCGGCGCGCTATGCTCGGCACCAATCCGATCGCGATCGGCGTGCCGATGCCGGCGGCCGAGCCGTTCGTTTTGGATCTCGCGACCAGCACGGTGTCGATGGGCAAGATCCACGACCATGCCTTGAAACGCCGGGCCATCCCGGAAGACTGGGCTCTCGACGCCGACGGGGAGCCGACGACCGACCCGAAGGAGGCCATGCGCGGATCGCTGGCACCCTTCGGCGGGGCGAAGGGCTACGGCCTCGGCCTGGCCTTCGAACTTCTGGTCGCCAGCCTTGCCGGCTCGGCCTTCGCCCCGGATGTTCGCGGCACGCTGGACGCCGAGCATCCCTGTAACAAGGGCGACGTCTTCATCCTCGTCGAGCCCTTGAGCGGATCGGGCCACGCGGTGGCGGACTATCTGGCCGCCCTGCGATCGAGTCCTTCCACGTCGCCCGCCACGCCGGTCGGCATCCCCGGAGACGGATCGCGCGCGCGCCGCCGGGCAGCCCTGACGCGCGGCATCGAGATCGCCGACGCCGTCTGGGATCAACTCACCTCGCTCGCGGGCGCCCCCGCGTGATCGCAAAGGACACCCCACCCATGTCGCTCTTCGCTGCCCTCAGGCTCCCGCGAGAGATTCTCTTCGGCAATGGTCAGCGCGCCGCCCTCGGCGCGGTCGCCGGCCGGCTCGGCTCGCGGGCGCTCGTATGCACCGACGCGCGCTTGAGCGGATCGGCCGATTTCCAGGCGATGATCGCGGACCTCGAGGCCCATGGGCTCGCGGTCCGGATCGATGACAGCGTTCTCCCCGACGTGCCGCGGAACTCGGCTTCGGCCTGCGCCGAGGCCGCGCGCGGCTTCGCGCCCGACGTCGTCATCGGGATCGGGGGTGGAAGCTGCCTCGACATGGCCAAGTGCGCGGCGCTCCTCCTGTCGCACGGCGGGACGCCGGCCGACTACTACGGCGAGCGCAAGGTGCCCGGTCCCGTCCTGCCGCTCGTCGCGGTTCCGACCACCGCCGGCACCGGATCGGAGGTCACCCCGGTTGCGGTCCTGTCCGATCCGGACCGTCTCCTCAAGGTCGGCATCTCCAGCCCCCACCTCATCCCGCAGGCCGCGATCTGCGATCCCGAACTGACGGCGAGCTGCCCGCCGCTTCTGACCGCCATCGCGGGCGCGGACGCCCTGACCCACGCCGTCGAGGCCTTCATGGCCAAGCGCCGCGATCCGACGCCGAGCTTGGCCCAGGAGCACGTCTTCGTCGGCAAGAGCGCGCTCACGGACCACTTCGCCCTCCTGGCGATCGAGCTCCTGACGCGGAGCCTCGAGCGCGCCTGCCGGGACGGCAGCGACGCGGACGCCCGGGCCGACGTGATGATGGGCGCGCTCGCGGCCGGCTGCGCCTTCGGCACGGCCGGAACGGCCGCGGCCCACGCGATCCAGTATCCGATCGGCGCCCTCACCCACACGGCCCACGGCCTGGGCGTCGCGACGCTTCTTCCCTTCGTCATGACCTTCAATCGCCCCGCCTGCCTGCCGGAACTCGCCCGCATCGCGGCCGCGATGGGCCTCGAGCCGCAGGG
Organism: Aurantimonadaceae bacterium; assembly: GCA_947474855.1. GTDB lineage: Bacteria > Pseudomonadota > Alphaproteobacteria > Rhizobiales > Rhizobiaceae > Antarcticirhabdus. Next base: position 62,030 of record CANJKV010000007.1, read on the forward strand.
ATCGACGCAGGACACCCTGGCCGACCGCGTCATCGACCGGATCGCCGCTCTCCTGTCGGCGATCGGGATCCCGCCCTCCCTGGACGCCCTCGGGCTCGCCGCCGATCGCCGGGACTGGACGGCCGAGCAGGCGCTCGGGATCGAGCGGCTCATCAAGAACAATCCCCGACCCATCGATCTCGCTGCCATGCGGCAGCTCGTGACCGCCGCCTTCGACGGCGATCGCCGGGCCGTCAACTAGACAAAGCATCCAAGGACACGATCATGAACGTCATCTCACCCCGGCCCGTCGCGGCCCATCCGGCCGACCTCGACTGCGCGCAGTTCGCCAAGGGCCTCTTTATCGGCGGGGAATGGCGGCAAACGGCCGCCCGCATCGCCGTGGTGGATCCGTCCACCGAGCGCGTGCTCGCCGAGGTCGCCGACGCGAGCGTCGAGGACGCCCTCGCCGCGGTCGAGGCCGCCGAGCGGGCGGCGCCCGCCTGGCGCGCCAAGCCGCCGCGCGAGCGCTCCGAGATCCTGCGCCGCTGCTTCGAGCTGATGGTGGAACGGGCCGACATGCTCGCCGCGCTGATCTCGCTCGAGAACGGCAAGGCGCTGAGCGACGCGAAGGGAGAGGTCGCCTACGCGGCCGAGTTCTTCCGCTGGAACGCGGAGGAAGCGGTGCGCATCGCCGGCGATCTGGGCACCGCGCCGTCCGGCGCCAACCGCATCCTCGTGGATTACGCGCCGATGGGCATCGCGGTGCTCGTGACGCCGTGGAACTTTCCCGCCGCCATGGCGACCCGCAAGATCGCACCCGCGCTCGCCGCCGGCTGCACGGTCGTCCTGAAGCCGGCGAGCGAAACGCCGCTGACCGCCTACGCGCTCGCGGATCTTTACCGGGAGGCGGGCGTGCCCGACGGGGTCGTCAACGTCGTCACGACCTCCGCGCCCGGTCCCGTCACGGCCGCGATGCTGGACGACCCGCGGGTGCGCAAGCTGTCCTTCACCGGCTCCACCGGCGTCGGCCGCCTCCTTCTGGCGCAGGCCGCCCGAAGCGTCGTCAGTTGCGCCATGGAGCTCGGCGGCAACGCGCCCTTCATCGTCTTCGACGACGCGGATCTCGAGGCGGCGCTCGACGGCGCGATGGTCGCCAAGATGCGCAATGCCGGCGAGGCCTGCACGGCCGCCAACCGCTTCTACGTCCAGAGCGGCATCTACGACCGTTTCGCCGCCGGCCTCGTCGCGCGCATGGCGGCCCTTCGGGTCGGCCCCGGCATCGATCCCGCCACGCAGTGCGGGCCGATGATCACGAGGAAGGCGGTGGAGAAGATCGGGCGCCTGGTCGCCGATGCGACGGATCGCGGCGCGAGCGTCCTTCACGGCGGAACGGTGCCGGCAGGCGAGGGCTACTTCTATCCGCCGACCGTTCTCGGCGACGTTTCGGCGGACGCCATGCTGATGCACGAGGAGATCTTCGGGCCCGTGGCCGCGCTCTGCCGCTTCGAAACGGAGGACGAGGCGATCCGGGTCGCCAACGACACGGAATACGGCTTGGCGAGCTACATCTACACGCGCGATCTCAAGCGCGGCCTGGGCGTCGCCGCCCGGATCGAGTCCGGCATGATCGCGATCAACCGCGGCCTCGTTTCCGATCCCGCCGCGCCCTTCGGCGGCGTCAAGCAGAGCGGGCTGGGCCGGGAGGGCGGGCATCACGGCGTCCTCGACTACCTCGAGCCCAAGTATATCGCCGTGTCCTTCTGATCGCCATGGCGGGGGATCCGTTCCGCACGCGAGACCACGTTTCGAACTTCGACGACCTCGTCCGGGACTATGCGGAGCGGAGCGCGGCGACCCGCGCGCGCCACCGCTGCATCCCGGACGTCGCCTACGGCCCCGGGCCGGACGAGACGCTGGACCTCTTCCTGCCGCCCGAGCCGGACGGCCCCGCTCCGGTCCACGTCTTCGTCCATGGCGGCTACTGGCGGATGTTCGACAAGGAGGACTTCTCCTTCGTCGCCGAGACCGTTCTGGCCGAGGGCGCCATCGCCGCGGTGATCAACTATTCCCTCATGCCCGGCGTCCGCCTGGATCGCATCGTCGACCAGGTGCGGCGCGCGGTGCGATGGGTCGCCGCCGACATCGAGCGCTACGGGGGCGATCCTGCGGCGCTTTCGGTCAGCGGCCATTCGGCCGGCGCGCATCTGTGCTGCTGGCTGCTCGACGAAAGCTTTGCCGGCGGAACGGTCAAGTCGGCGCTCCTTCTCAGCGGCGTCTACGATCTGGCTCCCCTCCAAGCGTCGTTTCTCCAGGATCTGATCGGCCTGACCGACGAGGAGGTCGGCCGATGGTCGCCGCTCGGCGCGCGCTTCGGTGCCGGGGCCGAGGTGTCGATCCTGGTCGGGGAGCGGGAAACCGCGCCGTTCCACGAGCAGGCGGGACGCCTTGCCGATGAACTGGCCTCGCGGAACGTCGAGCGGCGGTTCGCGGTGCTCGCGGGCGAGGATCACATGACGGCCGTCAGAGCCTTCGGCGATCGGAAGAGCCAGGCGGCGCTCGAATTGAAACGGGTGATCGAGACTGCCCGGCTGGCGGCTCGGGCCGGTTCGTAGAGCGCCGGCCTCGGCCGGGCGGTCGCCGCAGGGATGAAGCTGCGTTTGGACGGGAAAGCACCGGCCGCTTCGCAGATCGAGCGTGAGGCGGCCTCACGGAAAACCAGCCAGCCCCGCCCCTCGCTTCCGAAGGCTGCGCGAACGAGTCGCGCCCCTGCCGCCTTATCCTCGCCGAATGCAAGCAGACAGGAACAAGACCATGCTGAAGCGCAACTTGGGTCGCACGCCGCTTTCGATCGCGCCGATCGTATTCGGCGGGAACGTGTTCGGTTGGACCATCGACGAGACGACGAGCTTCGCCGTTCTGGATGCCTTCGTGGAGCATGGCTTCGACGCCATCGACACGGCCGACGTCTACTCGGCCTGGGCACCGGGCAATTCGGGCGGCGAGTCCGAGGCGATCATCGGCCGGTGGCTGAAGGCGCGGCCGGGCATGCGCGAGAAGGTCACGATCTTCACCAAGGTCGGCTCCGACCTCGGACGCCCCGGCGAGAAGGGGCTGTCGAAAGATTGGATCGTCCGCGCCGCGGAGCGGTCCCTCGAGCGGTTGCAGACCGACCACGTCGATCTCTACTTCTCGCATTGGCCGGATCAGGACACAGCCTACGAGGAAACGCTCCGCGCCTACGAGGATCTGATACGGGCCGGCAAGATCCGCGCGATCGGCGCGTCGAACCTCGACGCTGGGCAGCTCGGTGAATCCCTAGAGGTATCGCGCCGGATGGGCTCGCCGCGTTACGACGTCCTCCAACCGGAATACAACCTCTATGATCGCACCGCCTTCGAGGGCCCGCTGCGTGATCTCTGCCGGCGCGAGGAAATCGGGGTCGTAACCTATTACAGCCTCGCCTCGGGCTTCCTGACCGGCAAGTACCGTTCGGAGGATGACCTCGGCCGGTCGGCTCGCGGCGGCGGCGTCGCCAAGTACCTCGACACGCGCGGCCGATCGATCCTGTCCGCGTTGGACGAGGTCTCGGGGCGGCATGGGAACAAGCCCGCCGAGGTGTCGCTGGCCTGGCTGATCGCGCGCGAGGGCGTCACGGCCCCGATCGCGAGCGCCACGACAACCGAGCAGGTCGCCAGCTTCGCCAAGGCGGCCGCGTTGGAACTGACGCCCGAAGATCTGTCGCTTCTGGATGCCGCAGGCGTGTGAAGCATCGCCAGTGCCGCCTGCGCCGCGCTGAAGATCACATTGGGCGGATGCCGAACGGGCATCCGCCTTCCTGATCGAGACCTGAACACCGATCCGATCGCTCACGACTGGTGTGAGCGATTATCTCCTGTACCCTTGCGAACTGGAGGCCGGCCGGCAGCCTTGGAGCCGCCGAGCTGAAAAGCTGCCGATCCGCAAACGACCCTGGCTGTGTCAAAACCCTGCTCATGCTATTTTCTTCAGGGCGGTCTGGAGGGTGGCATGGGACGCTTCGTTGTCGGCTCCGATCGCGATCAGGCGACGCTGTTCCCGCCCTGCCTCGAGGACTGGATCGCGGAGGACAACCCCGTCCGGGTGATCGACATCTTTGTTGATGCCCTGGATTTAAGATCCCTCGGCTTCGAGGGGGTCGAGGCGGCCGCAACGGGACGGCCCGGCTATCACCCTGCTGCCCTTCTGAAGCTCTACGTTTATGGCTACCTGAACCGCATTCCCTCCAGTCGGCGTTTGGAGCGCGAGGCAGGTCGCAACGTCGAG